>CALRLN020000106.1:0-12829 GCA_943368675.1 Chitinophaga pinensis
ACCTTACACAGCATGGAGTAAAAATGGTTGAAAACTGGTTAAAAAATTAATTTGCCTAATCATTATACAATGAAACAGTATTTGCAGACTTTACTTCAAGGTCAATCGCTTTCAAATGCAGAAGCCAGAGAAGCCTTATTGAAGATTGGACGAGGAGAAAGTAATAACTCACAGATAGCCGCTTTTCTGATGGGTGTTCAGATGCGGGGTGTTACAGTAGAAGAGCTGGAGGGCTTTCAGCAAGCTATGCTTGAACTGGCTGTACCGATTGATTTATCTGATTTTGACCCTATGGATGTTTGTGGTACAGGTGGAGATGGTAAAGATACTTTCAACATATCTACTACATCTGCCTTTGTGGTGGCTGGGGCAGGACAGTCCATTGCTAAACATGGGAATCATGGGGTATCTTCTGCGGTGGGGTCAAGTACAGTTCTGGAATATTTAGGCGTAAAATTTACTAATGATACTGATTTTCTGAAACGCAAGATTGAAACGGCAGGTATCTGCTATATGCATGCGCCCCTGTTTCACCCTGCTATGAAATACGTGGCACCTATCCGTAAAGAATTAGCATTAAAAACCTTTTTTAATATGCTGGGACCTTTGTTAAATCCGGCAAAAGTGCAAAAACAACTGACGGGTGTGTATGACATGAAGGTGTTTGATTTGTATACTCAGTTATTCAATCGTTCAGCAGCGCAGTTTGGTATTATCCATGATTTAGGAGGTTATGATGAGATTTCTTTCACTAACGATTTTAATATAGGTACTCGTCATGGTGTATTTGTCCACTCACCTTCTCATTTCAGTTTTGATTTAACCGAGCAATCAGACTTGCATGGAGGTAATACCCTGGAAGATTCAGCTAATATCCTTATCAATATTTTAGAGAATAAAGGTACCAAAGCACAAACCAATGTTGTATTGGCCAATGCCGGAGTAGCCTTAAGTGTAGCCAGGGGCATTAGTATTGCCGAAGGCATCGCACAAGCTAAAGAGTCTCTGGAAAGTAAAAAAGCATTAAATTGCCTTAAAAAACTAATCGAGCCATGAACAAAATAGAGGACTTAGACTTAAATGGTTTTTATACTTATGCCGATTATCTGAAATGGGCATTTGATGAAACTGTAGAAATTATTAAAG
The DNA here is from genome assembly GCA_943368675.1 of Chitinophaga pinensis. Taxonomy (GTDB): domain Bacteria; phylum Bacteroidota; class Bacteroidia; order Cytophagales; family Spirosomataceae; genus Emticicia. The sequence goes on from CALRLN020000106.1 coordinate 1,147, forward strand.
GCAAAGTGTTCAGGATGTCTCCTGCGCCTAATTTAAAGCATCAGAGAGTTTCTTTGAATCTGACACTTGAATTTGGTAATTTCTTTAAGAAAACTCCTTGTCATCTGTTTGCGGCTCCGTTTGATGTACGTCTTACTCCCTCCAGAAAAAGTAAGTCAGACAAAATCTATACCGTTGTTCAACCTGATTTATGCGTGATTTGTGATGATGAAAAATTGGATGAACAGGGTTGTGTGGGTGCCCCTGATTTGATTATTGAAATCCTTTCTCCGGGTAATACTCAGAAAGAAATGAAAGATAAATTTGAGGTATATCAGGAAAATGGGGTAAGAGAATACTGGTTGGTAGAACCAAACGATAAGGCCGTATTTGTCTATGTTCTGAATGATGGTGGAAAATATATTGGTTTACAGCCTTTTACTGAAGACGACCTTATTAGTTCTACCATATTCCCCGAGTTGTCTGTTAGTTTAAAAGAAGTTTTTGCAGAATAGAAATCATATAATATGACCATTTTAGATAAAATAGTAGCCCAAAAAGCTATAGAAGTAGAAGAAGCTAAAGCTAAAATTTCGATAAATGATTTGGTAGCAGAGCTCCTCTTTTCAAGAAATACCATTTCTCTTAGTACCCGATTAAAAGCTGATGGCTCTTCAGGAATTATAGCCGAGCATAAGCGTAAATCTCCATCAAAAGGGATAATTAACGATCAGCTAAGTGTTGAATTTGTAACTCATGGCTATGCAAATGCAGGTGCAGCAGGTTTATCAGTGCTAACTGATACTGAGTTTTTTGGTGGCACAAAAGAAGATTTATTCAAAGCCAGAGCAGCCAATCCTGACACACCAATTTTAAGAAAAGACTTCATGATTGATACCTATCAACTCTATGAAGCAAAAGCCTGGGGCGCTGATGTGATCTTGTTGATTGCTGCCTGTTTAAGTCCTGCTCAGATGGAAGAATTAAGCCATAAAGCGCATGAATTAGGTTTGGAAGTACTGCTGGAAATACATGATGAGGAAGAATTAGCCAGAAGTCCTTTAGAAAATATTGATATTATTGGCGTGAATAACAGAAATCTGAAAAACTTTGCCGAGAATAATGTGAATGCATCATTGGCATTGGCTGATAAAATTCCGGCAAGAATTGTGAAGATTTCCGAAAGTTGTATCAGCCAGCCTGAAACGATTAACCAGTTGAAGTCAGTAGGATACAAAGGCTTTCTGATTGGCGAAACATTTATGAAAGACGAGAATCCGGGCGCAAAACTCGCTGAATTTATTGCTAAAATCTAGGAAAAAATGTTAATTTTGACATCTTTTTATAGGTTTTTCTAAAATTCATGCTTTTGTCCCGAGTATGAGTAAAATTAAATTTCCTTTGGGGGCAAGGAAATATTTTTTATGAAACTGAAAGTATGTGGCATGCGTGATGCCGAGAATATCAAAGCACTTGTAGAGCTGAAACCGGACTTTATCGGCTTTATTTTTTACGATAAGTCTCCGCGATTCGTAGGTAATAACTTAGATGTTGAATTGATTCAATCAATACCAAGAGAAATCAGGAAAGTAGGTGTTTTTGTAAATGCAACAGTCGACTATATTTTGCAGAATGTAAAAAAATACAATCTTCAATATGTACAATTGCATGGTAACGAAACTCCGGACTTTTGTAAAAGCTTAAGACTGAAAGGTGTCAATATTATCAAGGCATTCCGTTTGGATGAGTCTTTCATTTTCAGCCAGCTGAACAATTATAAGCCACATGTGGATTTCTTTTTGTTCGATGCAAAAGGAGAAGGTTACGGAGGCAATGGCGTTACGTTTGATTGGACCATTCTGAAAAAATATGATAACCAGAAGCCTTATTTCTTAGCCGGAGGGATCAGCCTTGATAATTTAGATGAACTGGCAGGCATTACACCCAAACCTTATGCCTTTGATGTAAACAGCAAGTTTGAAGTTTCGCCCGGTGTAAAAGACATTGAGAAAATAGAGGAGTTGGTCAAAAAAATGCGTGAAAGGAAAAGCTTGCAGGTATGACAACAGAATTTACGATAGAAAAACAAATAAAATGACAAGTACAGAAAAATATAAAGATCAGGAAACAGCCTTTGGTGTAAACGAAAAAGGTTATTACGGAAAATTTGGTGGCGCTTATATTCCTGAAATGTTATATCCGAATGTAGAGGAACTACAACAAAATTACTTAGACATTATTTACAGTCCTGATTTTCAGGAAGAATTTCATGGTTTGCTGAAAGATTATGTAGGTAGGCCAACTCCTTTATATTTTGCCAACCGCTTGTCAGAAAAATATAAAACCAATATTTATCTGAAACGTGAAGACCTGTGCCATACTGGCGCCCATAAGGTAAACAACACCATCGGGCAGATATTATTGGCCAAGCGCCTGGGTAAACATAAAATAGTGGCCGAAACAGGGGCAGGCCAACATGGGGTAGCAACGGCTACGGTTTGCGCTCTGATGGGTCTGGAATGCATCGTCTACATGGGCGAAATAGATATTGAGCGGCAGGCACCAAATGTAGCCCGTATGAAAATGCTGGGTGCAGAAGTACGGCCTGCAACGAGTGGCTCAAAGACCCTGAAAGATGCTACTAACGAGGCACTAAGACATTGGATTAATAATCCTGTTGATACGCATTATATTATCGGGAGTGTGGTAGGCCCGCACCCTTACCCCGACATGGTAGCAAGATTCCAGTCTGTTATATCTGCCGAAATACGGTCTCAGTTATTAGAAAAAACAGGTAAAGAGAACCCTGATTATGTAATTGCCTGTGTAGGTGGTGGTTCAAATGCAGCAGGAGCGTTCTATCATTTTTTAGATGAAACTGAGGTCAAACTCATAGCGGCCGAAGCAGGTGGGCATGGGATTCAATCAGGCCTATCCGCAGCTACTACTTTTCTGGGTAAACCGGGTGTTTTACACGGTAGCAAGAGTATACTGATGCAAACCGAAGACGGCCAGGTGGTAGAACCACACAGTATCTCTGCCGGATTGGATTATCCTGGTATTGGCCCATTACATGCACACTTGTGGGATTCTGGTCGGGCAAAGTTCTTTGCTATTACTGATGACGAATCTATTGAAGCAGGTTTTGAATTAACGAAACTGGAGGGTATCATTCCTGCTATTGAATCGGCACATGCTCTGGGTGTTTTAAAATACCTTAACGCCGGAGCAAACGAAACTGTCGTTATTAACCTTTCAGGCCGTGGCGATAAGGACTTAGCTACTTATATGAAGTATCTTTAAGTTATTAGTTTTATAGCCACAATGTACACCAAGTACTCAATGTAGCACAATTTTAATTGGTCAATTCTTTATTATATAGTGTAACATTTTGACCCTTGTGGCAAAACAATTCTGTCAAACAAAAATTCAAAATAAATAATGAAAACCCTTCTATTAACCATCGCTTTATTTTCATTCAGTTACATGGCAAATGCACAAAAAAAAGAGCCTGCGAAAATGCTTCGCCACGCAGTTTTATTCAAATTCAAAGACTCAAGTAGTCCGGCAGACATCAAGAAAGTAGAAGAGGCCTTCAGAGCGCTACCAAGTCAGATTAAAGAAATCGCTGATTTTGAGTGGGGAACCAACAACAGCCCTGAAAATCTGAATCAAGGCTTTACACATTTGTTTTTTGTAAGTTTCAAATCAGAGAAAGACCGTGAGGTTTATTTGCCTCATCCGGCACACAAAGCCTTTGTAGGGGTTTTAGGACCACATTTAGATAAGGTGTTGGTACTTGACTATTGGGCTGGCAAATAATATTCCCTTTCAGGCGAACAGCATCGTATACCTTAAACTCTGTTCGCCTGTTCTTTTCATCTTCGCTTATTTTTATTCCATTAATTTATGAATCGTATTACAAAGCTTTTTCAAACCAGGCTTCATAGCGTGTTGAATCTCTATTTTACTGCGGGCTACCCTACTTTAGCCGATACAATGCCAATTCTGGAGGCATTGCAGGAAGCAGGGGCTGATATTGCTGAAATAGGTATGCCATATTCTGACCCTGTAGCTGATGGAGAAACGATACAACAGTCTAATCAGGTTGCTCTGGAAAATGGTATGAGCCTTAAAATACTTTTTGAGCAATTAAAGGGTATGCGCTCAACAATACAGATACCTGTTATCCTGATGGGCTATATCAACCCGGTGATACAGTTTGGCATAGAAAACTTCTGTAAGAATTGCCAGGAGGTTGGAGTAGATGGTTTGATTCTGCCTGACTTACCTATGGACGAGTATTATGAAGAGTACAAACCTATATTCGATAAATACGGGTTGTTGAATATTTTCCTGATTACACCGCAGACAACAGCTGCTCGTATACGCCGTATCGACGAGATTTCAGACGGGTTTATTTATATGGTAAGCAGTGCCAGTGTGACAGGCAAAACTTCAGGAATTTCTGATGAAATGGAGGCCTATTTTAATAGAGTAAATGCCATGAATCTGAAAAACCCGAGACTCATTGGTTTTGGTATAAAAGACCATGAAACTTTCGCTAAAGCCTCTGAATATGCTGCCGGAGCCATCATCGGAAGCCAGTTTATACGTGTCTTACAAACTGCCTCAGACATCAGAAATGATGTAGTGAAATACATAAAATCTGTAAAGACCGGATGATTATTTGGAAATCGTGAGTTGAAAACGTATTTTTCTTCAAAAAAGCATTAAAAATGAGCCTGAAAGTTAAAACTCTTTTGAAAAAACTTTTGTTTCTCTAGAAAACATTCTAAATTTCCTTAGAATTTTAATATGTATACTTATAGAAAAGGCTATAGCTATGAAAAAGTTTTACAGACTCTGTATAATAGCTATCTTCTTGATTACTAGCCAGTTGGCTTTTGCTCAAAAAGACAGGAAAAAAGATACCAGATACGGGTATCACTTTAGAGGGAAAAAACAGAAATTTGCCAAATTCCCGTTTGATCTACATGCTAATCTTATCGTTTTAAAAGCTACCCTTGACGATTCGGATACCCTGCGTTTTATTTTAGACACGGGGGTAACTTCAACTATTATAACTGACCCCAAACGAGCCATGACACTAGACGTAAAGTATGTACGTCGGGTAAAAATAACCGGCGCCGGTGAAGGGGGGGAACTAATGGCAAATGTGTCGGTAGGGCATACTATAAAAATGGGCGATATAGTTGCAACACAACAAAATATTGTTGTGTTAGATGAAGATGTACTGAAGCTTTCAGAATTTCTAGGTGTCCCTATTCACGGTATTTTCGGGCATGATATTTTCAGCAATTTTGTGGTTACTATTGACTTTGAGCATAAGATGCTCTCTTTGACAGACCCCAACAAGTTTAAATATAAGCGGTCAATGGGTACAATCTATCCGATAGTACTTACCCAATCAAAACCTTATACAGATGCTATTGCGATGGTAAGCAATGATAAAGAAATTCCAATGCGGTTAGTGATTGATACAGGTGCCGGACACGCGCTATTATTAAGTACCAGAGAAAACGACCCTATTCAACTGCCTGGTAAAGTAATGAGGGCAAATCTGGGTAGAGGATTGAATGGCGAGATTAATGGTCATATAGGCAGAGTGGATAAAATACGGATGGGGACACTTGAAATGAAAGATATTTTAGCTTCATTTCCCGACAGTCTTTCTTTCAGTATGAAATTCCCGCCAACCACCGAAGGCAGACAAGGAAGCATCGGTTGTGAGTTATTGAGACGTTTTACCGTAACACTCAACTATAAAGACGGGTATATGATTCTGAAACCAATTAAGAATCGTATCAAAGAAACTTTTGAACATGATATGAGCGGCATGGATGTTCGGGCAAGGGGTGATAATTTTAATCAATACTTTATCAATAAAGTAATAGAAAATTCCCCGGCTTATGATTCAGGCTTAAGAGAGGGCGATGAAATTATCTTCGTTAATAACCAGAATGTAAAAGACATGGCTATCAGCGAAATCTATAAAATACTTTCAAGAAAAGAGGGCAAAGATGTCGAACTTTTTATCAGACGTAAAGGAGAACTGAAATTTGCCAGTTTTAAATTGAGAAGAATGATTTAAGAAAATGTTTGAGTTAAATTATTAGCTTATCTGAACGGGATAGTTGCGATGCAGTTATCCCGTTTCTTTTGATACACCTCCGTTTATATCTTTATGTTTAACCTCTTCACTCATTTTATTTTTATTAATTTCGTGCCGGATTTTATCATTGTATACCATGACTATTCTTATATTAAATGCCTTGCTTGTCAACGAAGGGAGAATTGAACCTCGTGATGTATTCATTAAAGATGGGCTTATTGAGCAAATCGGTTCGGATTTATCGAGTCTGAAAGCTAATCGCATCATTGATGCCACTGGCAAATATCTGCTTCCGGGTGTGATTGATGACCAGGTACATTTCCGTGAACCAGGACTTACTCATAAAGCGACTATTTATACAGAAGCCAAAGCAGCCGTGGCTGGTGGTACTACCAGTTTTATGGAAATGCCTAATACGGTGCCTAATGCTCTTACGCAAGAGCTATTGGCAGATAAATACAATATAGGGGCTGAAACTTCGCTAGCCAATTACTCGTTCTACATGGGTACTTCGAACGATAATTACGATGAAGTAATGCGTACTGATGTTCAGAACGTGTGTGGCCTTAAGATTTTTATGGGTAGTTCAACAGGTAATATGCTAGTTGATGATGAACACGTGCTATCAAAAGTATTTGCCAATTTCCCCGCTTTGATTGCTACACATTGTGAAGATGAGGCTACTGTAAAAGCCAGACTGGAAAAATATAAAACGATGTATGGCGATAATCCACCTTATGATATACACGCCATCATCAGAAATGAAGAAGCCTGTTATAAATCCTCTTCAATGGCAGTAGAATTAGCCAAAAAGCATAAAACGCGTTTACATATTCTACATATTTCAAGTAGTGACGAGATACCTTTATTTGCTAAGGGCCCTATTGCTGACAAACACATTACCTCAGAAGTATGCGTGCATCACCTTTGGTTTGATGCCGAAGATTACGTGCAACTGGGTAATCAGATAAAATGTAATCCTGCTATTAAGCACGGACATAAAGAAAAACTCTTCCAAGCCCTACTTGATGACCATTTTGATGTGATAGCTACTGACCATGCCCCTCATACCTGGGACGAAAAACAGCAAGCCTATTGGCAGGCACCATCGGGTTTACCGCTGGTACAACATTCGTTGAACGTGATGCTTGAGTTTTATAAACAAGGCAAGATTTCACTAGAAAAGATTGTACAGAAAATGTCTCATGCCGTAGCTGATTGTTTTCAGATTGATCGTCGTGGGTATATCAGAGAAGGCTATTGGGCTGATTTAACATTGGTTGATTTGAATCAGACTACACTGGTTGATAAAAACAGCCTATATAGTAGATGCGCCTGGTCTCCTTTTGAGGGTACAGAATTTCAATCAAAAGTGACGCATACTATTGTATCGGGTAATATTGTATTTGCTAATGGCAAGTTTGACGAAAGCAAAAAAGGCCATCGGTTGAAATTTACGAGGTAGAACATTAACTGCTTGTTAACAGTTTTATGAATGGTGCTTTGTAACAATTGGAAGAAATACAACGTTATGCTTCCAAAACACAACGGTATCAAACATAAAACTTAAAACAATGAGAAAATTACTTTTAGCCTTTCTATTATCAGGCTATACATTCGCAACTAACGCACAAGACAACATGGCAAAAGACCCGGTTAAGAAAATTGAGGTAACAGGATCGGCAGAAATGGAAATTGTACCTGACGAAATTTACTTTTCGATTTCGCTTAAAGAATACTTTAAGGATGAGAAAAATCAAAAAGATAAGGTCACTATCGATGTGCTGGAAAAACAATTGATTGCCGCTGTAATAAAGGCAGGATTTCCGAGAGATAATCTGACTATTAAAGCTATATCAGGTTATAGAACCTGGACAGGAAAGAAAAAACCTTTGTATTTTCTGGAAAGCAAAAGATATATTCTGAAAATGAATAACTTGTATAAATCTGATGTAATTCTGGATGAGGTAGACGATAAAGGCATTGAATTTGTAAATATTGATCATGTGGATCATTCTCAAATTAAAGATTTCAGAAAAGAAATAAAGATAAATGCTTTAAAGGCTGCTAAGGAAAAGGCCTCTTATCTTTTGGAATCTATTAATGAAAAGATTGGCGATGTATTGATGATAGAAGAGCTGGACGATCAGTATTACACCCCGCAACCTATGATGGCCAATATGCGAATGATGAAAGCAGGCGCAGGAGATGCAGCCAATATGGAAGATAGTAGTCTGGAATATCAGAAGATAAAACTAAGCTATAAGATGAAAGCGGCGTTTAAGATAAAATGATAGATTAAAAAAATTGCCTGTTTTGTTTAAAAACAGGCAATTTTTTATTCTAAGCTTACTCCTCTGCACTCATCGCTCTCTTATCCAGATGTTCATCTAAAGTCAGTCGGTCAACGCCTTTTTCTAACCAGTCAGGAGCAGGTTTGCCTTTCAGGTGGTAATCGAAGAACTCCATCATACGTATGGCATAATCTTTACGGTTAGGTAATTTAGCCAGTCCGTGGTTTTCTCCCTTATATTGTATCAATACTACAGGTTTTTTCAATCTGCGAAGCGCATTATAGTACTCGATTCCTTGTGTAAAATCTACAGCACCATCAGCATCATTGTGCAGCATCAGCAAAGGCGTATTTACTTTCTTCACGTGATACAATGGTGAGTTACGGTTATAAGCCTCCCAGTTCTCCCACGGCGGTAATAAGCGGCCCTGCGAGGCTTCAAAGATAGCCCCGTTAGATGTACCACTGTTTTTATAGATAAGGTTATACATCGAAATCATATCCGTCAATGGTGCCCCTGCCGCTGCTGCCTTAAACATATTGGTTTGAGTAATGAGGAAGCTCGTCTGATAACCACCCCAGCTATGCCCGTGAATACCTATTTTGGTCTCATCAATAATACCTGTTTTAATGGCAGCTTTCACCCCCGGAATCACACACCAAACTGCTGACATACCCGGGTCGTTGAGTTTGTATACAATATCCGGAATAAATACCACATAACCATTAGACGTATAAACGCTCGGATTCCAGCCTGTACCTGAATAACCAGGGTTAGCAAAATTGTTGAGTGTTTGAGAAAGTTTCTCGTAATAATACACAATGGTAGGGTATTTCTTACCTGCTTCATAGCCTGCAGGCAAAAACAATGCTCCCTGCAATTTATCGCCTTTATCACTCTTATAATCTATTAATCTTACTGACGGAGACCACGCATATTTTTCTAATGAGGGGGTATTCTGAGTAATCTTTTGTCCATTCTCTAAATTGGTCGAAGTACTCAGATAGTATTCGGGAGCCGTTTTAAAAGTCTGCCGTGTATAGACAAAAGCATTGGTATTTTTTGCTTTAGTCAGGCTACCAACTGAGGTATCTTCCCATAGCAAACTTTTCACATGGCCGCTTTCCAAAGCTACAAACCCACTCTTTTTAGTCCATTCGCCATAAGTCTTAAAGTATTGAGTCTTAGCTAGATCTATACCTTTTTCTTCCGGATCAAGAACATAGCGGTTCTGATAGCGTATTTGTTCGGTTTTGCCATTCTTTGTCAAATTCTGTGGCGCACCTGAGCCATCGGCTGATAATTGCAAGATGTCCCAACCATCGCTTACCAGTACAAATCGGCTGTCGCTTGTCCAACCTATTACAGGATAAGGAGGTTTACGCACATTGTGGTCGTCTTCTACATCAATAAACGAGGTACCTGCCTTGTCTGAAATATTGCGTGAAGCCTGACTGTTTAAATCAAATACTATCCAGTTACCATCTTTCCAGTATAAGAACTTAGTGCCATCTGTAGAAGCACTCGGATTAGCATAAAAATCAGGGATATAATGTTTTTCTATTACTTTGGTGCGCTTTCCTGTTTTCAAATCAACTACATATACATCGGTGTAATTCTGCCCATCAAGGTTATTGTCCAGTTCATAATTAGAAATATCCTGCCCGATACCGTAGAGCTGTTTAGGAGCAATACTCAGGTTTTTAAGGGTACTGTCTGTCAATCTCAGGAATTTCTTGCTGATTACGTCATAGTTAGCAATAAAACTGAAATTTTTATCCTGGGTTTCCTGTACCTGCTGGCGAGACTGTAGGCGCTTATCCTGCCAATGCCAGATGGTCATATCCGGTTTTTCTTTGTCTGCATCAGGAGTAGCTGCAACTTTCTTTGTTGAGTCTATTTTAACTTTAGCAATGGCTTTGGTTAAATCTTCAATTGTTTTAATACTTGTATCAGCCTTTATCTTAGCCAGTTTTTCGGCATCGCTGCTTTCCTTTTTTGTAGAGTCTTTTTTAACGTCGGTTTTCGGCGTTTCTTTCTTGGCTAACTCAGCTTTGGTAATGCCAAAAAACAAGCGGCCTAAATCGTCCGACCAATAGGGTGTTCTGTTAGCACTAATGGTCATGCCCTTCGGGAAAGCTACCGTATCTTTCTTTGGCTCGTAGCTTAGCAGTTCGGGTATAGTGCCAAAGTTTTTTACGCCTATCACACTATTCAGTTCAGTCTTATATTTTTCATCTTTTATACCTTTTAGCAATGCAAGCCCATCGCCTTTTTCTGTCCAGTTCAACGATTTATAAGTTGCTTTATCATTGTCCAGAATCATCGCCACATTTGTATTCATATTGCGCACCCAAAGACCGTTTCCTGCTTTTTCAGCAGCATCAACAGTTAATGCCAGCCAATCGCCTTGTTTATTGAATGCATACTCTGAGATATTGCCAATGTTCTGTGTTTTAGCACTTGCTAAGTCAAACAATAGTAAATCTGAACCTTTAGGTACATCGGCATTAGGCCCGCCTGGGGCAGTATTAGCGGGTGTCAGATGTAAAGCTAATACAGAAGATTTTTCGCCATTAAAAGCAAAAGTTCTGACCCTTTCAAATTCTGTTTTCTTTTTGCTCGAAAGATTTATCAGGAAAACCTTCTCAGGCAACGGTTTGCCACCTGGTTTAGCTGCTGCTTTCTTATCTTTATCTTTAGGATACACCTTAAATGCAAACCATTTGGCATCGTCCGAAAAACTCATATTAAAAAAAGTACCTGAGCCGATCGGATATTTTATTTTGGTAGTGTCGTTTGTTTTTCGGATAATAATTTCTGCATCACCCTCATTAGGGTTCAATACATAAGCGAACCATGCGCCGTCAGACGATAGCTGTGTGCCTCCAAAAGCAGGAATGGCTTTCCATGAAGCTACATCTTTCCAGGTAAGAGGTGGTTTAGGTTTGTCTTGTGCCAGTACAATAGCAGAGCAGAGTAGTAAATAGACGATGAAGTGTTTTTTCATTGTTAAAGAGGTTATTATTATAATTTTATAAAATTATAACTATTTTTTAAAACAGAAAAACCTCATAGATTATCAGGCATTATTAGCCGATATAGCAACCATTATCGGCTTGTTCAGGTAAGAATTTTTATAGAAAATAGCACTAGAAGAGGCTCAATATTGCATTTTTTTCTGTGTTTTAAAGAAATATCAGCAAAATCTGACTCATTTTTGAAAAACATCAAAAACTTGTTTTAATTTGTCCAAAACTTTTACAATTAAAAT
>CALRLN020000107.1:0-12819 GCA_943368675.1 Chitinophaga pinensis
ACTGAAAACCAGAATGGCCTTTGTATCAGGTATCGAAATACTGTACTCGCCATTCACACCGGTAACGGTCCCTCTTGTTGTGCCCTTTATGGTTACACTTACTCCCGGCAACCCTTCTCCCTTTTCGTCGCTCACAGTCCCTTTTACATTAATATCCGCTGTATTTATCCCATTGGGCGGATACACAATCCTATCAGGTAGTTCTTCCGGAAGCGCCAGGGTCAGCAACCGGGACAATATAATCTGGTTATTAATAACCTTATATTTGATTTTCAGAGGAGTGAGCAATTTATCCAATACCTGCGAAAGCGATTGATTCACGATATTTAGTGAAACCTTTTGCGGTACTGCCAGTAATTTAGGTCGATACGTAAATTTTACATCGGCCTGTTTTTCTATAATTGAGATAACGTCTTCAAAGTTGCGATTCTCGATCTGAACACTCACCTTACGGTTGAGTAATTCCTGCGCTTCCGCATCTTTTGCCAACGAGATACCCGTAAAAATCATCGCAATGCAACATTGTAGGAGCGATAGTTTCATAAGGTACAGTAGTTTTTTTTTGATTTGTTGTCTTTTTTTCATTTAATTTACTAAGTTTTTGTTAGAAAAGGAGCAAAAACAATCCCTCCCACCCAGAATCTGGGTGCAGTTCTTCGAAACTATGAGGGGAAAACATAGCCGATAACGCCGGAATCGTTATCGGTTTTTCTTATTCAGAGGAGTCAGCTATTTTTTTTCTTCATAAGTAAAAACATTAAATAGAGTTTGGTTTGGGTTGAATTTAATTACATCCATTGCTGGTAATAACTACCTGTGCATCTATCAGCTTATAGCTAGCCTCTATACCTGCACAAATAATATCAAGTTTTTCAAAAAGTGTTTCGTTGGTAAGAGATGTGGTCAGACGGCAGTTGGACATCACTTCTTTATCATAAATAATTTCTACACCGTATGCTTTTTCAAGTGCGGCGAAAATCTCGTCTATAGGGGCATTCTTAAACGAAAAACGCTGTAATTCCTGAGTAGTTAATAAAATGGTGGGTTTCGCTACCAGCGTGCGTGACAATTGTTCGTTTTCTTTACTATAAATTACTTGCTGATTAGGCGTAAGTACTATGCCCTTTGTTTCGGGATCTGTATTCTGGTTGGTCTTTTGCGCAAAAACTGATACCTTACCTGTTTTTACATTAACAGATACCTGTTTATCCTGCTCGTAAGCCCTGATTGAAAAACTGGTACCCAATACTTTAGTAACCAAACCGTTAGCATATACCACAAATGGGATTTTTGCATTTTTCTTCACCTCAAAAAAAGCCTCCCCTGACAGGTATACTTCTCTTAGCTCTCCGGTAAAAGATTCATTATAACTTATCCGGCTTTTTGGTTGCAACCTTACCTCGCTACCATCAGGCATACTGACTGAGATAATCTTTGCCGAATTATTTGAGACTTCTTTAATAGGTTTTGAGCTATTGGAGGTCAATTGGGTATACAAACTGACAGGTTTTACCCATACATTTTTATTAAACCAGAAACCTAGAATTACTATCAGGACAATAGACGCCGCTGCCGCCCAGTATTTCCACGAAATCTGAAGCCCTGTACGGACTGGTTGAACCTGTGCAATTTTATCCTCAATGTCTGTCCAGATAACCGGTACTTCATTAACAGGGGCATCCTGTTTGCCTGCAATGGCTAATTGTTGAACGGCTAAACGAGCTGTGTGGATTAGTTTAGCTTGGGAAGGTGTATTTTTGATAAGTGCCTGAAAGAAGCGTTCCGATTCTTCCGTTGGATATTTTACCCAACGAATAAAATCTTCGTCTGTTATAAATTCTTCAAGTGTATATTTTTCGTAATTCTTAGTCATAGTTTTTCTTTTCTATACCCTAAATCAGGTATAGTGCATTTTGTACTCATTAAAATTGAATTATTTTTAATTTTTTTTGAAACTTATCAAGAAAGCTATTAACAACAGTAAAAATGGGGTAAAATACTGGCGTAATTCTGTAATAGCCCTATGCAGCAGATTTCTGACAGACTGGTTATTAATCTCCATCATTTCGGCAATCTCCTCAAAACTGAAATCATGGTAATAGCGGAGCTGAATAATTTCCTGCTGGCGTTTAGGAAGTTGTTGTATGGCCCGTTTCAGTTGAATAATCTGCTCGCTGTATTGCTCTGTAGTAATGAGTTCGTCTTCTACAGACAGCACCCCTATGATATTCTCAAACAAATCCTGCGTATCAATAGAGGTATGATTATGTTTTTCAATATTGCGTAGAATCCGGTTCCGGAGCGATACATAGAGATAAAAACGAATGGAATCAGTATCGGTCAGGTTTTCGCGGGTATGCCATAGATGTAAGAAGAGGTCCTGAATACTGTCTCTGATTAGCTGGCGGTCGTTTGTTACCCGATACCCGTAGCTTAGCAGGTCTTCAATAAAAAGGTTATAGATTTTAGCAAAGGCATCCCTGTCTCCTTTCTTAAAAGCCTGCCATAAGGCAATATCTTTGCTAGCACTGCTCAATTCCGTATCTCTGATTTTTGTAGCAAAATTATAACTAATTATTAAAAGAAAATATTATCTTAAAAATATACCATTTTCAAGACAGATTAAGGCTTTTCAGGGCATGCCGGCTTATTTTAAAAATAAAACCCAGGGGATTCACTACCAATTAATCACAATAATGGGGAGATTTTTCCCCTAAAGCATCTACATAATTTGTAATTGTATCTGATATTCAGGCAAGCTTGTTTTCTATATTAAAGTATACAGGTGCTTCTGTCGCCTGTTTTTAATGCCCACATCAGCGATGAACTAAGTTTGACTGGCATACTTTTTTGGCATTCCCTGTGAGTTAATGAGGCATTTTAGGAAGAATAACGCAAACATATATTCCTGTCGGCCAAATCTTATGTCATACTAAATAAAACACACAATCTCATGAAAGTTTTTGTTAAACCCCTGGTAATCTTTTTTGCAATTACTTCACTTGCTTCCTGCGTCGCAAAAAAGAAGTATGTAGCACTCCAAACTGAGCACGAACGTGTTCAGGCAAACTTAGTAAAATGCGGTGATGAAGTACAAGACTACAAAGACCGCCTGGCTAATTTACAAAAATCATCAGAAACACAAATTGCTACCGCTCAAAGCACGATTCAGCAGAGAGACCAGCAATTGGGTGATCTAAGAGACCAGCTATCTGATTTAAAGAAAGTACGTGACCGTCAACTGGAACAAGTAGGTGATTTAACAGTGCTATCTAAAGCAGCAAATGCTAATATTGATAACACGCTGTCTCAAATGCAACAAAAAGATTTATACATCAACCGTCTTCATGCCGCCAGAACTAAAGCTGACTCAATGAATCTGGCCTTGGCATTTAATCTGACCCGCGTATTGAAAGATGGTATTGATGATAAAGACATCGAAGTAAAAGTGGACAAAACTGTGGTAATGATTAACATCTCAGATAAAATGTTATTCAGTAGCGGTAGTTTTAAAATCTCTCCAAGAGCTAATGAAGTGCTAGGTAAAATTGCACAGATTATCCAGTCAAGACCGGAGCTTGAAGTAATGGTTGAGGGTTATACCGATAACGTTTCGATTAAAAACGAATGTATTTCAGATAACTGGGACTTGAGTGTGAAACGTGCCACTTCGGTAGTTCGTACGCTACAAGGACAATTTAAGGTAGACCCTAATAAACTGATTGCGGCGGGTCGTGGAGAATTTAATACATTAACAAGTAATGATACAGCCGAAGGACGTACTGCTAACCGTCGTACCCGTATCATCTTAATGCCAAAATTGAATCAATTCTATGATTTATTAAGTGCTAATAAGTAATAGTAGTTATTCAGTAAATGAAACAGAGTTACTCAGGTAGCTCTGTTTTTTTGTGTTAATCTGAAAAATCTTTGAATAAACATCTACTTAAGCCGAGGTCCTATCGTATCTCAATTTGGTAGACAGATGTCTGTTACCTAATCTATCGGCAAAAGTCAATCTTAAAAGAAAACTGATAGGCTGCTATCAACCGGTTCAGATAGCAGTCCGATTTCCTGAATACCCGACTCACTTGTAGGTTAGTTTTGTTAAAGCTGTGTTCAACAGATTTTTCCCGAAAGTACGCTCCCTATCAGAAAAGATGTTCTCGTTAATCTCAAGCCGGCTCTGACCTTCTCATAAAAAATCAAATCTCAATAAGGGTTTTCTTAAAAATAATTGTCTTATTTATGCAACGCACAAAAGTTTTTTTGCATCTTATTACTAAAGCATCAAAATTATTGAATTAAAACTGTACTTAATGTATGAAAAAGCTACTCTCATTACTTATTATCGGCTTATCCACCGTTAGCATTTCTTTTGCTCAGGATAAAGAAACTCCTTACCTGGTAAAAACCTATCAATCTTCTGAAGTTAAGAACCTGAACGTACGTACCTCTGGCGGTGGCATTACTGTAACAGGCCAGCCAGGCAACGAAACCCGTGTAGAAGTATATATCAGACCAAATAACTGGAATGGAGGCTCAATCAGCAAAGCTGAGATTGAAGAGCGTCTGGAAGAATATGAATTAAGCGTAAAAAAAGAAGGTGGTACCATTTATTGTTTAGCTAAAAGAAAACGTGAAGGTGGCTGGAACGACTGGAAAAAATCATTAAGTATTACTTTTAAAATTTACTCGCCCGAAAAAGTTTCAACAGATTTACAGACCAGTGGTGGCGGTATCAATCTGAAAAACCTGACCGGAAATTTAGATTTTACTACCAGTGGCGGCGGATTGAAATTAGTTAATTTAGGTGGCAACATCAAGGGAAGAACTTCAGGCGGCGGTATTGATATTTCAGGCTGCCGTGATGTAATTGATGTAAGTACCAGCGGTGGTGGCATTGGTGCCGATAATTGCAAAGGCGATATACGACTAAGCACTTCTGGTGGCGGCCTGCGTCTAAAAGGTCTTGATGGCATGATTAAAGCTAATACGAGTGGAGGCGGTATAAGAGCGGAAGAAATTACAGGTGAGTTGGTTACTTCAACTTCAGGTGGTTCTATTCACTTAAACGATATCAGAGCCAGCGTAAGAGCCTCAACCAGTGGTGGCGGTATTGATGCAGATATTAAATCGTTCGGCAAATATCTTTCATTATCAACCAGTGCAGGCAGCATTAATGTAAGAATGCCTATGGACAAAGGTCTGGATCTTGACTTAGACGGTAACCGTGTGCGTGTACCTGAAATCAAAAACTTTAGCGGAAGAATCGAAAAAGACCGCGTAAAGGGTTCAGTAAACGGTGGCGGTATTCCGGTTACTATGGATGCCAATTCTGGTAGTGTAAATATCAACGACTAACACTTGTGGCGCGAGCGTCCCGCTCGCAGTTATACACCGGAGTAATTATCGCCAGGGGCTAAAATTCTTTAATGAGAATATATAAATCGGCGAACTTCCAGTTCGCCCCATAAATAAAAATACAAACATGAAAAAACTACTCATTTTCTTTTTCTGTGCAGGTATTATAAGCACAGCATCGGCGCAAAAAGAGGTTTCCGCAAAAACTATTTTTGATGCCATTGATAAAGGACAGGCTGTTAGCTATGAGGGCGCAATCATTACAGGCAAATTAGACCTGACAGAACTTTCTAATAAAAAGCGTATCAAAAAGAACAACGATTACGAAGAATATAAGAGTACTGTTGAAGTACCTGTTTCGTTCAAAAACTGCATCTTTAAAGACGATTTCATCGCCTATAAAAACAATGAAGATAGAAAAGGCGGCAAAAACTGGAGTATTAGCTATGGCAATGGTGAAACATATACTACCGATTTCGAAAAAAGTGTAGTATTTGAAAACTGTACTTTTGAAGGCCTGAGCGAATTCAAATATTCTGACTTTGCCGAGAAGGCATCATTCAACGGGACAAAGTTTGAAAAAGAAGCCAATTTCAAATATGCTGACTTCAAAAAAGAATCAAATTTTGCCAATTGTACTTTCAGCGAATACGCCAATTTCAAGTATTCAAAATTCAAATATGATGCTGATTTTTATAGTGTAGCTTTCAGAAATTATGCAGATTTTAAGTATGCTAATTTTAATGAACGCGTAACTTTCAAGGCAGCATCTTTTAATGACCATGCCGATTTCAAATATGCCGAATTTAAAGATATTGGCAATTTTGATAACACCAAATTCAGATCAGGTGTTGACATGAAGTATTCGAACGGCAAGAAATACATGAACTGACAAGCCCTTTTTAATAAACACTACCCATGTCCGAAGGCGTACAAATCCTGTCCGTTTTCGGACATTTTTATTTCACAAAAACAATATAAACCACTGACAATCAGATATTTAAATTTAATGGCATAAACTTTGGCACTTACTTATATAGAATTTAAACCTGAAAATCAGCGAAGAAATGCTATCTTAACGGATAGAACTAATCAATTCAATCAAAATGATTCAATTAAAAAACGTATCTAAATATTACCCAGCGGGCTTCGGGAAAATTTATGTATTAAGAAATATTAATCTTACTATCAATCAAGGTGAGTTTGTATCTATCATGGGCCCATCTGGGTCTGGTAAATCTACTGTATTACATATCTTAGGCCTTTTGGAAGAGGCATCAGAAGGAGAATATTTATTTGAAGATGTACCGGTACAAAAACTTTCAGAAAAAAAACGCACCGAATTACACAGAACCAGTATCGGATTTGTTTTTCAGGCTTACCACCTGATAGACGAGCTGACTGTTTATGAAAACATAGAAACACCGCTTTTGTATAAAGGGCAGTCAAGTTCTGAACGCAAAAGCAGAGTAGCCGATGTGTTGGACAGGTTCAATATGGTTGCTAAAAAAGACCTTTTCCCGACACAGCTTTCAGGTGGACAACAACAACTGGTAGGTATTGCAAGAGCTATTGTTGCCGAGCCAAAAATCATTTTTGCCGATGAACCTACCGGAAACCTGCACTCCGAACAAGCGAAACAAATTATGGAGCTATTTAAAGAATTGAATGAAAAAGATGGTGTAACCATAGTTCAGGTAACACACTCAGAAGAAAATGCTACCTACGGCAACAGAGTTATCAGATTAAAAGACGGCTGGGTAGAATAACACAAGAATGCTTTGAAATCAGTGATTTATAACAATACAATGAAGAATTTAACCAAATACTTATTCTCTTTCTTGCTTACATTGAGTCTTTCGGGTGCATTTGCTCAGAACAAAATGACCCTCAAAGAGGCTTTGGATGTGGCTATCAAAAACAATTTAACTTACAGAGAAAGCCAGATACTAGCCGAAGGAACCAATGTTGAATTGATGCGGGCTAAATCATTACAATATCCACGGATTGGCTTTGCCGTGGGTCAGGATTTACGTATCGGTAGAAGTATCGACCGTTTTACCAACTCTTATATCGAAGAAGTATATAGTACTAATGGTTTTGGTATTGATGCTACCATTGCGTTATTCAATGGTTTTCAGATTAAAAATCAGATTCAGCAAAATATCTTATTGAAAGAAGCCGGAACAAAAGGTATTGAAGCAGCCCGTAATCTGGTTACTATTAACATCCTGCAAGCCTACTTGCAAGTATTGGCATCACAAGAATTGGTAGAGGTGGCAAGGCAACAGGTTGAAACCTCTAAAGCACAATTAGATAGAATAAACAAAATGGTAAGTGCCGGAATTGTGGGCCAGGCAGAGTATTTCTTAATAAGATCTCAGTTGGCTAATGATGAGTTTTCATTTGTAACTACACAAAACGCACTTAAAACCAATCGTTTGCAACTATTTCAGTTAATGAACCTCACACCCAGCAATAATATTGTTTTTGAACCTATAAGTGATGAAGTGAATGTTTATAAAGTGGATAATGATTTCGTGAATCAGTTATACGAACAATCACTGACCAATTTCCCATCAGTTAAGAGAGCTGAATTACAGTTAAAAAGCTATGATTACCTTATCAAAGCTACAAAAGCGAATGTAATGCCGAGTATTTCTCTTTCAGCAAGTTATGGTGCTTTCTACTCAACTTCCAATAAAGCTGAAAACTATGTAACACAAATCAACGGCACACGCAATGGCTCGTTGTCTTTAAATTTTAGCGTTCCGATTCTTGGAGGGCTGCAAAACAGACCACGTGTAGCGGCAGTAAAAGTACAGCAGCAACTGACACAAAATGTGTTAAATACTGCTAAACTTCAGTTACGCCAGGCCATTGAGCAATCGTTCCAGTCATTTGATGCTGCTTCCGAAAGATATAAAGTGGCTACTGACCAGGTAAGTATTAATCAGGATAATATCAAGGCGGTAGAAAGTAAAATCAGTGCGGGTACTGTTAATTCGGTAGAATACGTTTTAGCCAAAACCAACTATGACCGTGCCAGAAGTAATCTGGTTCAGGCCAAATATGAAGTTTTATTACAACAGAAAATCCTTGATTTTTATAAAGACGGGCAGTGGAGAATAAATTAATAATTCATACAGATTGAATAAACATAGCTATGGCAGATTGTCGTAGCTATTTCTTTATAACCTCGCTTGTGTCTGTACATTCCTTTAACAATACTGCATTAGTTTGTAATAAAACCGGATGAACAAAGTCAGGCGCAACTTCTGCCAATGGAGCTAACACAAAGCGCCGATCATGAATAAAAGGGTGAGGGACTGTGAGATTATCCAATTTAATGATGGCATCGTTAAAATATAAAACATCAATGTCTATTAGCCTTGCTCCCCATTTAATTTTACGAACTCTACCCATTGATTGCTCAACAGCCAGTATTTTTGCCAACATTTCGGGTGCCTGATATTTGGTAGCAACGCAAATAACCTGATTCAGAAAATCATCCTGCTCTTTCAGACCCCAGGCGGCAGTTTCGTATATGCCTGATTCGGCAACTATATCACCGATACTTTCAGAAATACGCTCACGGGCCATTGCCAGGTTTTCTTGTCTGTCACCAAGATTTGACCCAAGCCCCAAATACACCTGGTTGAATTTCACTAAGCAGTTGTTAAATTGAAAGAATATATTACCTCCGCTATCTCAGGGAGTAAAGTAGGATTTTTCTCAAAGGCATTGCCAATAACAATAATATCAGCTCCTGCTTCAAGGGCTTCATGGGCTTTTTCGGCAGAATTAATGCCACCGCCTACAATGAGTGGCGCATCAATATTTTCTCTTACCCGACGAATCATCTTAGGCGATACCGGATACATGGCTCCGCTGCCTCCATCCAGATATATCAGTTTCAAACCTAATAGTTCTCCTGCAATAGCAGTGCAAGCCGCAATATCAGGCTTGTCATGCGGAATAGGTGTAGTATTGCTGATATATGAAACAGTAGTCTGACGACCGCTATCTACCAGAATATATCCTGTCGATAAAATTTCCAGACCACTCTGTTTAAGAATAGGGGCAGCAATCACATGCTGGCCGATGAGATAATCAGGATTCCGGCCTGAGATTAATGAAAGTAATAGGATTCCATCAGCATTAGGCTCTATATGCAGGCTATTGCCCGGAAAAATGATAACCGGAATATTGGTCTGGCGATGAATGCTTTCAATCATCGTGGCCATAATATTATTGGTAATCAGGCTTCCGCCAACAAAAAAGAAATCTACCCGGTTTTCAACGCAGTTGTATAAGAAATGATTAAAAGCGGTGGCCTCAACTTTATCAGGGTCGAGTAAAACAGCCAAAGCTTTTTTCTTCAACTGTTTGTTTTGTAATATTTTATCAAGAAGTTGCTTCGGCATCTTTTGTTGTGAGGTGGTCAATCAATTCTAACAATTTTTCTTTTGCAACAGCCAGCAGAACTGAAGTGGCAGCACCTTTCAGAGCAGACCAAAGCATAGAATCACCTTCTTTCTCCTTTTCAGGTTCCGGTTCAGCTATAGCTAAAGGTTCGATATCATGCTTTTCTTCTTTTCCTTCAGGCAAAAGAAGTTCAGTTATTGCATATACTGCAACAATGATTCCGCCAATGACCAAAGCATTTTTACCTACCTTTTTCAAGTCTCCTATCTGGGTTTCAATTGCTCCTAAATACTTATCTATAGATTCCTGCAATAATTCTTTGCGTTCTTCACGATTCGTTTTTGGTGGTACAACCGGCACTCTTGTTATGGTTTCTCTTAGATTTTTCACTTTCCCACAGATTTTTGTTCAAAATTATTGAAAAATGCCAAAAAAAGAAAGATATATGCCTGTTTATAGCAATTTAAGCTATAAAACAATATAATGAAATGTATAGTGAAAAATTTTTTATTAAGCTATACGAATCAGGCCCCTCTTTCAATACTTAACTTTTGAGCCTCTATAAAAGTTTCGGTTTTTAGCGCTAATTTTTGTAATATCCAATCATTATTCTACAAACCCCTGCTTATAAATTACCTATATAGCCATACATGGTATTTTTCTCCTCGTCTGAAAATCTCTTTTCCTAAAGGAAGTTCCATAAAAGCATCGGCATCTACCAGACTTGCCAGATCACCCGAACCATTACCTTCTACTGGCATAGCTTCCCAGGTTCCACTTTTGGTCTTTTCTAATTTTACCTGCATGAAAAATGTCAATTCAAATTTCACTGCAAAATCTTTACCTAATTCGGCAATGACTTGTTCCGATCTTATACCTTGCGAAGCATCAAGCCAGGGTTTAAAATACCGGTGTAAACACATAAAAGTTGAAACCGGATTGCCGGGCAAGGCAAATACCACTCTATCTCCTTTTACCCCAAACCAGAATGGCTTACCGGGTCTTTGAGAAACTTTGTGGAACAATTTGGTTACCCCCTCACTCTCCAGGGCTTTTGGTACGAAATCAAATTTTCCGGCCGATACACCCCCACTTAAAATCAGCACATCATAAAGCCGGAGGTATTCTCTTAATTTCTGTTCGATGATTTCCTGGCTATCCGGTAACAGGACTATATCTGCCTCTACCCCCCAGTTTCTCATACAAGCCTGCAAAGCATAACTGTTGGACGTGCGTATCTGGTGGGGTTCCGGTGTAGCCGTAATCGGGATAATTTCTTCCCCTGTCGAAATCACAATAGCTCTCACCCGTTTTTGTACCAGAATCTCATTTTTGCCGATGGTAGCTGCAATGCCTATTTCGGCAGGGCTTATTTTTTTGCCTTTAGCTACTATTCTATCATTTTGTTTACGATCTGAACCTTTTGGATGAATATTAAGACCTGCCTTAGACGGAATAACATGTATTGTAGCCATACTATCTTTGATACTGATGTCTTCATATCGAATCACAGTATCTGTACCTACAGGTAGCATGGCTCCTGTCATTACCTCTATACAATGTTCCGGATGGGCTAAAGCCGCCTGGGGCTTACCTGCGGCAACTGTTTGTGCAATCAGAAAATCAGTTTGTCCTTTCGTTATCTGATTATAAGCTACCGCAATGCCATCCATAGAAACCCTGTCGAAAGGAGGGAAATCGCGGTCGGCGTGTAAATCTTCTGCTAAAATCCTTCCTAAGGCGTCTTCAATTGCCACTTTTTCAGTAGCAAGGCTCATCTTGCTGTTCAGAATAATCTCTTCGGCTTGTTCAACTGTTATCATTATCAGATTCTGTTAAGCGTATCCTTTATAAACCGCTATTCATTTCGCATGGTTTCAGAAAATAAGCATTAAATTAAGGTAATAAAACTCAATTGAGAAGCATTTTTTTCTGATACTTCTGTCAGGTGAAATTGCTAAATGATATGCATCAGAACTATCGTTATTCCAAAACTATATATAGTTTCCGGTATTTACAGCTTATATCCCATCAATACCTAATGAGGGTATGGTAATTTGAACAAATTACCAATCCGGGATTCAGATGTATTACGGATTAAACAGTTCTAGATACTTTTTTATAAAGCATAGCAACCGGAATTTTGTTCAGGCATTTGCGCATTGTTCTGTCTACTATTAATAAGAAACCGAAAGAAAAGATTATTTTGCCAATTGTATAAATAAAAGTAGGATATGCTACAAAGACAAAAACGCTCAGGTATAAATAAATATCAAGCAAACCTATGCCAATAGTGCCCACTACAATTTTATACCAGTTTCTTGAAAAGGGCTTATCAACAAAAAAACTTAAACTAACCGCAGCAGTTGTAATAAGCATAGATAACAGAACAAGAAAGAATAAAAGCGTATCTGATATAAAATACTCTTGATAAACTTTCACTATCGGAAAACTAAACCCTGTCAGAAAAAGTAAAGTTGTAAGAACATCATACCTGATATTTTTAGCAATCAGGACTTCCTTCCGTAACTGTACCCTTTGTTTGATAAAAAGAGCAATTAACAGACCATAAATAATGCTATTATTAAGAACATTAATATGAAATAAATACTCCGGATTGACGAAGTAATAATAGATTTCAGAAAAAATATTGAAGAAAAGGAAGGCCATCAGAAGATAAAAAATATCCGCTTTCTTTATCCTGTCACGCTGAAACCAAAGATAAGCCATACAAAGTAAGGCAGGAGCCTGGTTTAATAATTTAGATAGCAGCATCTCTTCCCATGAAAGCATTTTCGGTAAGGGTACAAACTGAAAAAACAGGGAAGTTAAAATAACAACTACCCCATATAAGCTAATGAACCTGAAGGACATGCAAATACAGTTTTACAAAGGTTAAAGTACATAATAAATACTAACAGCAGTTTATTCCTAAACAATAGCAATTAAGGAAATCAGGCAGATGTTAAATAATAGGACGACAATAATATTTTACTTCTGAGAAAAAACCAAATTTTAATTATCATA
>CALRLN020000108.1:0-12695 GCA_943368675.1 Chitinophaga pinensis
GAGCTCTGAATTTCAGAAAATGTCATTAAAAAGTCCATATCTACGATTTGAAAGTTCACCTGTTAATCAAAAACCAGGCAAAGATTCAGTCAATAATTTCTTAGAGAAGATTTCTAAAAACTATCTGGTACTGAAAGTTGATTCTGCCAATCATGAGGATTTTTCTGCATATCCCTCTATCGTAAAATCTTCCGGGAAATGCACAAACTCACAATTGTATCAGACTATTACTAAACTGACAATCGCTTATCTGGAAGAACATTTGCAGGGTAAATCTTCGTTTAGCAAAGTTCTTGAAAAGGAATTGAATAAGAGTGTGAGAAAAAAGTAAATGGTTTTACAATAATTCTATTGTCTTTTAAGCTGCTGATAGACAATCACACCACCAACAATGGTATTGATGATTTCAACATCATTGTCAAAAATCACCAGATCGGCATCAAAACCTTTTTCTATTTTTCCTTTTGAGTTTTGGACTTTCATTATTCTGGCTGGTGTAGCCGTGAGCATTTTTACTGCTTCCAGAATAGATACGCCTACGTTTTCAACAAGATTCTTCAAAAGTTTATCGGTAGTAGCCACGCTTCCGGCAAATGAAAGCCTGTCGGGTAGCTTGGCTACACCGTCTTCTATAATCACATCAAGCCCATCTTCCAGACTCCCTAATTTGCTTGTACTTACCTTAGTTCCTGCTGCGCGCATGGCATCGGTAATAAGCGCTATATGGTCTGAACCTTTAATTTTATAGACGAGTTGAAGCAACTCAGCAGGCAGATGTTTTAAATCTGCTATCACTTCCACGTCCATATCATCTAATAAAAAAGCACTTTCAACAGTACCTGCATAGCGGAAGCCCTGTTTTCTCGTTACACCTACCATACCTGAATACAGGTGAGTCATTAATGAATACCCTACCGCCTGCGCCTTGATTACATCGGCATATAAAGCTTCCGTATGAGCTATTGAAGCGATAATGTTGTTTTTGGTAAGAATTTCACCAAACTCAATGGCACCGGGGAGTTCAGGAGCAGCACTCCAACGCGCAATAAATGGAAATCTGTCGAGAATTTCATTGTATTCGTCGGCATCAGGTAAGCGTATATACTTAGGGTCTTGTGCCCCTCGCTGGCTCATGGCAAAATAAGGGCCTTCTATATGAACACCTAAAAAACCGGCTCCTTTGTATTGAGTCTTAGTTGCTAATTCATAAGTTTCGAGTGTTTTTATGAGGTTCTCCCGGGTAGAAGTTAGCGTAGTAGGTACCATTGAGGTAGTACCATGTTTTGCGTGGGTGATAGCAATCTGTTGAAATGCTTCTATGGTATTGTCCATAAAGTCATAACCGCCTCCGCCATGCAAATGAATATCAATAAACCCTGGGGATATGAAACTTCCCTGAGCGTCAATTATATGCGCATCTTCAATATCAACTGCGTCGGTAAATACCCCTTCAATTCTCCCATCTTTTACTACAACAGTAGCATTTTTCAGGATTTCATAAGGTGTTATTACCCTGCCATTCACTATTTTGGTAAAGCTCATAATCGCACGTTATCAGACAGATTTTCTATTTGAACTTAAAGCAGGCTTGCTGAATCAATATCCAGGTACAGTTCACAATCGGGATGGTTCTGAAGAATACTGGCCGGAAATAAAGGACTTACTTCTTGCCTTAGTGTATTTTTAACAGCCCCGGCTTTCCTTAAATCAGGCACTGAACAAACGATACTTTTTGATTGAATAATTTGTTTGATAGACATACTGATAGCTTTTTGAGGTACCTCCTCCAGACTATTAAACCATCCCTCACCAAGCTGTTGCTTGCGGCACTCTATGTCCAGATCAACCACAATATAAGGCTGTTCGGTTTCAAAATCAGCAGGAGGGTCATTAAAAGCCAGATGTCCGTTTTCTCCGATACCTACCAAGGCTACGTCAATCGGATGGCAACTGATTTTTTCACTGATTCTGGTTAATTCCTTATCAATATCTGCCTCACCATTTATGAGTGTATGGCTCATTAAAGCAGGTACTTGCGTAATAAATCTTTCTCTTAAATATTTTCTGAAACTCGCCTGATGATTTTCTGAAAGCCCGATGTATTCATCCAGATGAAACATATTTACTTTAGACCAGTCAATGGTTTCATCCTTTAGCAGGTTTGAAAGCGTTTCAAACTGACTACTCCCTGTTGCTAAAATGATATTGGCCTGCCCGTTTTCAGCAATTGTTTTTTTGATTTTTTCAGCCGCACTTTTTCCTGCTTTCTCTCCTAATTCGCTATTGGTTTTGCTAATTATTATTTCCATTGCTGATTAATTGAATTTTCTAATTCCTGTATTTCCCCCTTTCGACATCGTGATGTCCACGGGCTCGTTTGTTTTCCAGTTACCCCTTGTAAAATCAGGCACATCAATTGATTTTGATCTGTTTTTCACAGAAGCCTCACTTAAAGGAGCTACGGCACTCCATAGCGCTGCATCATACACATCCTGATCAAGCGGAATGCCATTGCGTAAACAATCTATCAGGCGCCAGTCCATCATGAAATCCATGCCACCGTGGCCACCAACTTGCTTGGCCATTTCGCCTATTTTTTTCACGATAGGTGGGGTAAATTCTTCCTGAAGTTTAGTTAATTCGGCTTCTTTTAGCCATTCGTGTTTATGGTCTGAGATTCTACCCGGTTCAGGGTATTTCTGAGCAATGCCGTTAGTTCCGCTAATGAGATGAATACGTGAGTACGGACGAGGAGTAGACACATCATGTTGAATCATAATGGTTTTCCCTTTCATCGTCCTGATAGTGGTTACATTCAGGTTCCCCCTGAATTTCTTATCTACAAACTGCTGATAATAATTGTCGGTTTTAGCTTTCTCCACAGCAATATCATGCAACGTAAAATCATTCGATGATGTAGAGACCAGATAATCCATTCTGTCGCCACGATTCAGTTTCAATACCTGGCTTACTGGTCCAAGTCCGTGGGTTGGATATAAACTGCCATTGCGTAGGTTTTGTTTTAAACGCCAGTTGTCAGAGTATTTACCGTCAGTCATCAGTTGATCTCTCAAATCATGAAGATAGGCTCCTTCGACATGTATAATCTCTCCGAAATAGCCCTGGCGAGCCATATTGAGGGTCAATAGTTCAAAGAAATCATAGCAGGTGTTTTCAAGCATCATGCAATGTTTTTTTGTTGATTCTGAGGTTTCAACCAGTTGCCAGCATTCTTCGAGCGTTACTGCCGCAGGCACTTCTATTGCCACGTGCTTGCCTTGTTTCATGGCATAAACGGCCATTGGGGTATGTAGGTGCCAGGGGGTGGCTATATAAACCAGATCAATATCCGGTCTTTCGCACATCTTTTTCCAGGAGTCCTCGTTTTCATAGTAGAGGTCTACTTTTATACCCATTTTTTCCAGATTTGCCGCTGCCTCACGTGCTTTTACTTCTCGTTTGTCACAGATTGCTTTGGTTTCCACACCCTCAATCCTATTAACTCTTACTACAGAGCCACTCCCTCTGTTGCCAACCCCAATAAAACCTATTCTTACGGTTTCAAGTTTAGGGGCTGAATAACCCGACATATTAAAGGATGCTTTTGTTTTATCCTTGTTTGTCTCGGTTGCACTCACATCCCAGTTAGTGGCTAATGTCAGGGCCGACATACCACCCATTTTCAGAAAATCTCTTCTATTGTTTTTCATCTGTTTAATACTTCAGCTTGTTTTGTAAGCTCGTTAAGGTTGTTGTAAATAGAGGTCTAATTATTTTTCAATTTCCAGCGTTTAAGACTATAACCATAAAATGTATAGAAAATCAGATATAAAAAGCAGGGAATTAAAATCCAGTATGCGTTTTGCGGACTGGATATATCCGCAAAGTATCCATAAATCAATGGCATTATCGCATTGCCACTCAAGCCCATAATCATGAGTGAAGAGCCGATTTTTGTGAGATTCCCCAGGCCTTTGATAGCTAATGGCCAGATGCCTGCCCATATAAGTGAGTTAGCTAAGCCTAACAATACAATAAACCAGATAGAAATATCGGTTGAAACGTTCAGAAATTTCACTTCCCCTTTAGCAAGAATAATGGCAAAGCTAAATAGCAAACCCAGAATAGTACAGATTTTCAGGGTAGTGTGCTGGTTAACAAACCGGGGAATCAGAATAATGCCTGTGATATAGCCTGTGATGGTCATGGTAAGAACATAAGAAGGGAAAACTTTGGCTATATTCAACGAAAGCCCCTGAAAAACGCCATAATTGATGATAGTATCTACGGCAATTACCTGTGTGCCAACATGAAAAAATATGGCTATAGCTCCCAGTATAAGACTGGGATGCGATAAGATTGACTTACTACCCGTGTGCGTGTCTTTTTCGTGCTCAATTTCAGGCAATGAAGAGAAATAGATTAAAGTACCCAATAAGAATAAGGCAAGTGCTATTACTCCATAAGGCAATATGACTCTATCCAGTAATTGGCTTAACAATTCCTGCTGCGTAACCTGATTTTCTTCACTCAGGTTTTCAATGATTTTAATATCTGTAGGCTTAAGAATAATAAACGAAAGAATGAGCGGCGCTATAATACCTGCACCCTTATTGCATATTCCCATAATGCTGATTCGCTGTGCAGCGCTTTCGATGGGCCCAATAATAGTAATGTAGGGGTTTGAAGCCGTTTGCAGAATAGACAGACCTGTGCCCAATGTAAACAAGCCTGTAAGAAAAAGGCCATAACTTTTTTGGATGGCTGCTGGAATAAAAATCAAAGCACCAAACGCCATCACCCAAAGTCCGGTGACGATACTTCTTTTATAGCCGAATTTATTAAGCAGTATTGATGATGGTAGTGAAATAACCAGATAAGAGATATAAAATGCAAAAGCTACCAGATAGGCTTTAAAACTGGTAAGTTGGAACGCAATTTTGAAGTAAGGAATCAGAATGGCATTCGACCACGAGATAAATCCAAATACAAAAAATAATGCCGCCAGAATAAATACCGAACTGAAATAGGCCTTCTTTGATGACATTGCGTCCGTTGATTTTTAGGGTTGAATGGGTTATCTTTATAGCTATACTGCTTTTGCCTTTGTAAAGGCTATTCTTAACTGAAGTGTAATAATACAGAGGCTTATCTATTAATATTTCTTCATGATTTTTATCAGGGGTTTGGCTATTAGCTCATAGCCTTTGTCCGAAGGGTGAAGACCATCGTATGTTTTATCAATAGATTCTACGGGATAAGGATACTCATCAGTTTCAGGATTGAAAGGGATATTGATGAAATCAGGGAAAGTATAGTTTTTGTAGGTGCCTGTTTGCGGATCTTTCAGACGCTTGAATTTAACTAAGTTTTCCATTTCAAGGCCTTTGGTATTGTAGAGGTCAACTACAGGAAATTTTTCGAATTTACCAATAGAATCAATGGCATAAGCAAATGACTCAAGCGTCTGTCCGCTCTTATTAGGTTTATAAGATCCATACGCATTGTTTTTATAATTGGCTATATATACAAAATCAACCCTTTGCATAGGAGTAATGAGAATGATAGGGGCTTCCGGGTTAAGGCTTTTTAATTTATCGATAATTATTCTGAAAGAACCATAGACTGTATTATTACCTGTATTGTTTTTATAATCAGTCAATTGCCCTAGTGGTCGGCCCTGCCACCAATCATTTGTGCCTAGAAAAATCGAATAAATATTTGCTTTAGTTATTCCCAGCTTTTCTATAGCATTGGCAATTCCGCCCGATGTCCAGCCATTATGCCCCTGATTAATATATTTTATATGAGGTAACTTCTCACTAACCAAAGTCATATAACCTTTCGTAACACGATTGCCGGTTTCTTTCTGGTGATCGTTGAGATAAGTAATCGAATCACCAATGGCAACCCAGGAAAGTTCTTTAAAGGTAAACGAACTGATCAATGCAATCAGGACGATCAGGGCGGAGAGTTTTTTCATAGTTGAATGAGTAAGGTCAGGTAAAGATAAATATTTTTTACATTCTTTAGTATACGTTTATCCTTTTTGGCTTCTACCTTCTCTCATGAAAACGGTATTTACCTGAAGCATTAAAACTCTGAAGTATTTTTATTTAATTTGGAATGTAATTCAACCACCTGTTCAATACCAATAAAACCTACAATACACACGAATGAAAAATTTATTCTTAATCGCTTGTTGCTTATTCGCACAGGCATCTATAGCACAGGATGTAAGTCTTGCGCTTCAAAAAAAGCCTGATATTAGTCCGGCACAATTAGCTTCTCAATGGAATAAAGTGTCTAAAAACACTACCGTAAGTTTTGCCACCAGCAGTAAACGTTTTGCACAGGAGCTTCCACCCGGGATTAAAGAAAATGAAACATGGGCTACCAGTGCGTGGAAAGGAGAGAAAGTGCATACACAGCTATTAATCTGGACTAAAAACAATATCAATAGTGCCACGATTAACGTAAGTGATTTAAAAAGTGCAAAGGGCGACCTGATAAAAAAAGAGAATATCAATACCGGATTTTTGCAATATGTAATGACTGATGAGTTCAGAGATGGTTGCGGCTATAGAAAACCAAAGGATTTTGACTCTTCGAAAGTAGCAGATATTATTAATACGGATTTGCAGAGTATCCGTATTCAAAAAAACACAACCCAACCAATATGGTTGAGTGTAAAAGTTCCGGTTGGCGCAAATCCAGGACTTTATTCCGGCACTGTAACACTTAATGCAGATAAGCAATACACTTTAAAAATAGCCCTGAAAGTAATAGATAAAACCCTGCCGCCACCTGCTGAATGGGCATATAGACTGGATTTTTGGCAACACCCTTTTGCCATAGCCCGTGTACACAAACTGGAACCCTGGAGCGATGCACACTTTGCTGCCATGCGGAAATACTATACGATGTTAGCCGATGCAGGACAAAAAATAATTACAACCAGTATTGTAAACGAACCCTGGGGACACCAGACCTATGATGATTTCCCGAGCCTGATAAAGTGGACAAAAAAGAAAGATGGCACATGGAGGTATGATTATAGCTTATTTGATAAATATGTGGCCTTTGTGATGAGTTGTGGCATTAATAAACAAATCAATTGCTATAGCATGGTGCCGTGGAAAATTGCTTTTACCTATAATGATGAGGCTACGGGAAAAGAAGCAATATTTACCCATGCCATCGGTACACCTGAATATAATGAGTTCTGGGGTACAATGCTCACAGATTTTACTAAGCACCTGAAAGCAAAGGGCTGGTTTGGTATTACTACAATAGCGATGGACGAGCGCCCAATGCCTGCCATGCAATCGGTGATTAAACTGTTAAAAAGCATAGATACAGGCTGGAAAGTATCTTTAGCCGGAGATTACCACAAGGAAGTTGAGAGTGATATTTTTGATTATTGCATAGCTTCAAATCTGAAATACCCTGCCGATGTTTTGCAAAAACGTAAACAACAGAATAAAATAAGTACGTGGTACACGTGCTGTGCTGAAAAATATCCGAATGCCTTTACTTTTTCACCACCTGATGAAATGGTATGGATGGGCTGGTACACAGCAGCAACCGGAATGGACGGTTATTTAAGATGGGCCTATAACAGCTGGCCAAAAGCACCGCTCTCAGATAGCCGATTTACTGCATGGCCTGCCGGAGATACTTTCCTGGTATACCCGGGCGCTTTATCATCTGTCAGATTTGAAAAGATTGTTGAGGGAATACAGGATTTTGAAAAAATTCGACTCTTGCGCAAGGAGTATCAAAGCAAGCAACAGACAGCGCAGTTAAACAAGCTGGAGACGGTCTTGAAGACCTTTGAAATTAAACAATTATCAACCGAAAGTGCAGAAATAACAGTAGCAAAAGCTAAGAGCTTTTTGAACGAGCTTTAATAATGATATTGCTAAAAGAAATATTTGTGAGAATTAATTTTTCAGACTCCAGTAACATTAGTTGTCAGTTTGCATTTAAATCGTGTTATTTTATTCAGACAAATAAATTGCCGACTGCTTTAACTGTCAGGGAAATGACAAAACCTAATCGGCTTTAGCCAAAATTGAGGTATTTATTTGGGCTGAAGCCCATTATAGCTTAGCTTTCTTAATTCCACGACCTAAAGGTCATGGCAATTGAACGAGCTAACTAACATCCTAAAATCAGAGTTTTTAATGACTCAACTATTCATTATGAAATACACTCCTTGCCCCTGTTTTTTTTTAATTCTGATTAGCTTTTCATCATTTGCACAACCCATAAAATGGTGGAATCCTGCGCAGGCTACCTTTCCTGTAATTGAGGGTAAAGCCTGGCATACAAATCTTGTAAGACCCTACGACAGGCTACCTGCAAAGGCAGAAAAAACTGTAAGGCAGGCAGTATGGTCTTTAGGTCAAAACACCGCTGGTGAATACATCAAATTCACAACTAACGCCACTGAACTTACGGTTAGGTATCAGATTGTCAAAAACAAAAGTATGGATCATATGCCTGCTACAGGTGTAAGCGGCGTAGACTTATATGCCTTAGATGCTAATAATAACTGGCAGTGGATAAGAGGGGCATATAGTTTTGGCGATACTGTACAATACAAGTTTACCAATATGATAAGTGCTGTGCCTATCAAAGAGTACAGGCTATATCTGCCGCTTTATAATATGCCTAAATGGATGCAGATAGGTGTAGCTAACGATAGGACATTTACCCCCATACAAGTAAGTACAGAACAGCCACTCGTTTTATATGGTACCTCCATTATGCAGGGTGCCTGCGCCAGCAGACCAGGTCTGGCATGGACAAATATTCTGGGAAGAAAGCTGAATGCACCCATCATTAATTTAGGTTTCTCGGGCAATGGGCGATTGGAACAACCTGTGATAGACCTGATGAATGAAACGAATGCCAGACTTTTTGTACTGGATTGCCAGCCCAATCTGGTTGATAAAAAGATATATCCGGGAGCAGACATCGAAAACCGTATCCGGACATCAGTCAGGAGTCTGCAATCGCAGCACCCTGATGTGCCTATTTTATTAGTAGAGCATTGCTGTGGCGTGCCGGAAGTTGGCGTGGATACGACATTCTTTAACCGATATGCCTGGAGCAGCGAAGTAATGAATAAAACCTATGCCGCCATGAAAAAAGAAGGGGTAAAAAATATTCATTTACTCACCGCTGCCGATATAGGCTTCGACTCTGCCTCAACCGTAGACGGTACTCATCCGACTGATATTGGCATGATGAAATATGCTGATGCTTATGAAAAGGCGATTGATAGGATTTTGGGGAAGAAGAGTGGGAAAGCAAAAAGGAAATGAGAATTGATAGATTTTCAAAATCTTATAACCCCCTCAATCTTCCAAAACATTCCCAACAAAAGTATTTTTAAAAAAGAAGGCGATGAGTAGGAAAACTACTGCCCAATTTAGGTAGATGTAGTAAAAGTCTTCCACATCACGGTAGACATTATCTTTGATTTTTACTTTTTCCAGGCGGTTGATTTGCTCGAATATGTTTTTAAGGGTCTGGTTATCAGTGGCTCTGAAGAATTGCCCATTGCCTTGCTGGGCAATCTGTTTCAGGGTGGTTTCATCTACCTTTACATTATCACTGTTTTTACCAACCAGAATACTATATACTTTTATACCGAATGATTTTGCCAGATCTGCTGCTGTCAATGGATCGAGTGTTCCTGCTGTATTATCACCATCACTCAGAATAATGGCTACTTTGCTATTGCCCGGCACATCTCTCAGCCGGTTAATACAGGTAGCCAAGGCGCTGCCGATAGCTGTACCTGAGGTTTTTATCATGCCATTATTAATTTCGTCCAGGTACTCATTCAGCATATCATAGTCTGTTGTAAGCGGACAAATAGAATAAGAATCTGCTGCAAAAATGACCAGACCGATGCGGTCCTGAAAACGCCCCTCAATGAATTCCCTCGCTACATTTTTAGCGGCATCCAGGCGGTTAGGATTCAGGTCTTTTTCGAGCATCGACTCCGAAATATCCATTGCCAGCATAATATCTATGCCCTCTGAAAACTGTTCTTTACTTTCTTTGACACGTTGCGGGCGGGCCAATGAAAGAAGAACGCAGGCAATACCCAAAACAAAAAACAAAGGAGGCAGAAAACGCAGGTAACTTACCAGACGGGTTTTGAGTTGAGGATTACTTAAAGATAAGCCTAATTTCTGCTGACCCCTGTTATAGAAAAGCCAGCGGAGTAGAAACAAAAAGGGGATTCCAGCAATGCAGTACAGATATACGCGGTCAGCCCAGACGAACGAACGCAGGGTTTGCCAACTAAGCCAATCTATCGAAAACCAGTCCCACATGGGTGAATTGTGAATTAGTGAATGAGCGAATTAGCGATTGTTTTTATAATTATCTACAGCATTTCTAACGCTTCCATGCTCAAGCACTAAGGCATGGGCCTCTTCATGAGGAATGTTCAATTCGTTCATTACCATTCTTGTAGCACGCTCAATCAGTTTAATATTGGTCAATTGCATATCTACCATTTTATTGCCTCTCACTCTCCCCAACTGAATCATCACAGCCGTAGAAATCATGTTGAGTACCAGCTTTTGAGCCGTGCCTGCTTTCATACGTGTGCTACCTGTTATAAATTCCGGTCCTACAACGGCTTCAACAGGATATTCAGCTTCGGCTGCAACGGCGCTTCCGGCATTACAAACCACACAACCTGTCAGGATTCCATGCTTGCGGGCGGTTCTCAAGCCACCTATTACATACGGCGTTCGTCCTGAGGCCGCAATGCCAATCAGTGTATCTTTTTCGTCGATTTTATATGCTTCCAGATCAATCCATGCCTGGTCTATATCATCCTCGGCGTTCTCAACGGCTTTTCTGATAGCCTTATCCCCGCCAGCCATAATACCCACTACCATGCCATGAGGTACTCCGAAAGTAGGAGGGCATTCAGAAGCATCAACTATACCCAGGCGACCGCTTGTTCCGGCACCAATATAAAAAATCCGCCCGCCTTCTTTCATAAGGGGTACTATCCGGCTTACAAGTGCTTCAATCTGTGGAATACATTTTTCAACTGCCTGCGGTACTGTTTTATCTTCCTTATTTATATTTACCAATAATTCCTGCACTGACATCCTTTCAAGATTATCATAATGCGAACTCGATTCTGTTGCAAGTTTTTCTAAGCCAAGAGACATACTTTATTTATGTATGACGATTTTTCAAATCGTCGGTTGATAATCCTGATAATTTCTGAGGTAAAGTAATTAGCTGGAATTTCTAAGTGGTTTGATAAAATTCTGCCGAATTTTGACGATTTACAAAATCCTCATACATACGCTATCGATTCCAGTAAATAATCAGGTTTTTGCTAGCCCTGCCTGCGGCAATTAAATCTATTTTGCCATCGCCGTCTAAATCTGCGCTTTGCATATCCTCACAAGCCATGGTATTATCATCAATTATATACTCACTCCAATTTGATAGCGACGCGTCGGGTACATAAAATTTGATACCCACTTTCTTATCTTTATTGGGCTCGCGCCAGCCTACGGCTATCTGTGGCCTGCCTATTTTAAGAAAATCAGCCAAAGCAAGGGCGTGCCCCTGATTCAGATTTTCATTCAGTATAACAGGCTCCTTAGCATCGCTTACCCAGACCAGTTTATTACCATGCATGGGCTGAACGGTCGCAAAATAGCCATTTTTGCTTAGTTCTGTATATTTTACTTCACCTATCTGCATATTTCCGTGGTCTTTACCTGTTTTCTCCCATTGAGTAGTATATTGATAGGTACGCAAGCCTTCTTTTCCACCAATGGTCAGCCAGGTAGTGTTTTTATCTTCTTTTATTTCAAAATTATGCGTCAGGTGCATGGTTGAATCAATCAGGCTTCGCTTCCACGTGGTTTTAGGATTCTCCGGCCTGTCATACGCCCATATTTTCACGCCGGCCCCCTCGCCATTTTTATTGCCTAAGCCATGCAATGGTACTACAACCAATTGGTATTTCTTTCCGGTTTTTACCCATTTCATCCGGTGAATGGTCACCTCATGATGTAGCTCTACTGCTTCCCATTTTTGTGTAGGGTCGGCAGGACGAATCAGATAATGTACTGAACCTGACTTGCTGAGGTCATTGGTCTCAGCGGGGTTCCAGTTAGCTCCTACGGCTACTTCTACTTTCCCGTCACCATCTATATCTCTGGCAGCAATGCATACATTGTCGCGTGCGGTCAGGTTCTCAATCATTACAAACCGTTTCCAGTCACCGTTCCGGTACCAGACAAATTGTTTCTGGTCGGCCATGAGTATATCAGGCTTTTTATCTCCGTCCACATCTCCAATGGCCAGGCCATAGCCGATACTTACCTGATTGTCAATTGTTTGGGGTACAAAGTTCGGTGTTTGGGCAAAACAAACCTGAACTGTTAGCAGTGCGCAAAGAAGAGTTTTCATGGGTCTGATGGGCGTGAATGAAACATATGCAAAGTTTATAATAAAATTCATTTATTTCGAATGCCACGATAATAAACTTTAATTCTGCGTGGGAAGTAACTTGCCCGGATTCATGATATTCAAAGGGTCAAAGGCCTTCTTGATTGTCAACATCGTATTTACAGCTTCTCCATGTTCTAAGGCCATATATGATAGCTTCCCTATGCCAATACCATGTT
>CALRLN020000109.1:0-12649 GCA_943368675.1 Chitinophaga pinensis
AGAAACCTGTTTGTCATTAATACCCATCCAGAAAGCTAGTCCATTGATATTAATATCCTGATTTTCAGAGGGGTTAGGTAAATCATTATAATAAGCAACTCCGGTAGGTCTTACACGATAAGCCCCTCTCAGAGATTCCTGAGAACCTAAATTCTGTACTGAATAGGTAGCATAAGACGTAAACCCAACCTTGAAATGCTCACCTAGTTTGCTATCAAGCCCGGCATTCATATTATACCTTTTGAAATTAGTGCTCAGCACATTTCCATCTTCGTTCAGAAACCCGCCTGAAAAACGGTAAGTCGTTTTTTCATTACCTCCGGCAATACTCAGGTTATGGCTGGTCTGAACACCAGGACCAGTAACTAAATCAACCCAGTCAGTTGATTTACCGCTCTTGATATTATCTAATTCTATAGTTGTAAACTTGGCCTCTGTTGCTCCTTCCAGAATCCTGTCTGTATAGGTAGCTTTATAAAACTGCTGGCTATTCATCAGCTTAGGTAAGTGAGCCGGAACTTTTATACCCACATAGCTATCATAACTTACTCTTGGTTTTCCTGAAAGACCCTTTTTGGTTGTAATAATAATCACCCCGTTGGCACCTCTTGCTCCGTAGATAGCTGTTGAAGAAGCATCCTTGAGCACGTCCATCGATTGAATATCATTAGGGTTCAGATTATTAATATCGCCACCCATTAAACCATCAATTACGACCAGAGGAGCGGTTGAATTATTAATTGTGTTTTCACCTCTAATGGTAATATTATACGAACTACCCGGGCGGTTATCTGATTTTGTCACAGTTGCACCTGCCACCTGCCCCTGTAATGCTTTTGAGGCTAAAACAGGGTTGGCCCTTACTATATCTTTGCTTTGTACTGAAGCTACTGCGCCGGTCAGGTCACTCTTTTTTTGCTCACCATAGCCTATCACAACTACCTCATCAAGGGCTTTATCGTCAGGTGCAAGTTTTACATCAAACATTGTCTGGTTGCCGACTACAATTTCCTGCGTAATATAGCCCACATAGCTAAAAACAAGAATGGTGGATTCATTGGGCACATCTAACCGGAAGACCCCCTCAATATCTGTGGTCACTCCTTTATTTGTCCCTTTCATTACCACACTTACACCAGGAATACCTTCACCTTTTTCGTCTGAAACTTTACCGGAAATAATTTTTAGCGGTTTAACTTCTTCAATAAGGGTAGAGGTACCGGGTAATACTAATTTAGGCTCTTCAATAAGACCTACCATCTCTTTATAGAGCAATATCTGTTTGCCGTTAACCTCATAAGAAATCTGAAGGGGCTTGCAGATTTTTTCTAAAACCATTTTCAGGGTTTCGTTCTTGGCTTCGAAAGAAACTTTTTGCCCTATGTTTATCTCTCTCGGATTATAAACAAATTTTACTTTTACATTATGCTCAATTAAATTAAGCATAGACTTCAGGTTATCATTTGATGCCCGCACACTTATTCTTTGTTCAAGAACCTCCTGCCCTGCGGCAGTATGGGCATATGAAATGCCTAATCCAATCAAGCTTAATAATAATTGTATAAATGAAACCCTCATAAGTTTCTTTAATAATAGGGGGGAGAAATACTCTTTCATCAGAATAAGATAAAATTTAGGGTTAATATATTTTTTATCAAAGAATAAATAGGAATATTTTATTTTCCTTTGGAATAAATCAATACAGTACTAGCCGCCCGGGAATCCCGGCGATAATGATAAAGAGTAATCAGCGGAGCATTCGAAAATTTTGCTTGAAGGGGGGGTAGGGTATAAAATTCCATCCATAGAAATTAGTGGTTTTATCTATGGATGGCGAAGAGACTTTGCAGATACTTGTTTTTATTAAAGTTTTTTTTGAAATAATGCAAAAAAATAATTTTAACAACCGTTGCTGTGTATAACTATCTGAGCATCAACTATTTCGTAGCGGGAGTGAGTGATTTTGCAAATCAGATTTAATTTCTCATAAAGTGATTCGTCAGAGAAAGAGGCCGTTAAATAACAGTTTTCCATATTTTTTTCGTCGTAAATAATATGGATGCCATATGCTTTTTCGAGTTGAGCAAAAACTTTTGAAATGGGGGTTTCATCAAATACAAAATTTTCAGGTGCCAGGTTAACCAATATTTCAGGCTCCTTACTGATTGATTTAAGCAAGCGTGCATCAGCAATTGAATATTCAATGGATTGATTCGGGGTCAGGATGATTCCGGCCAACTCATTCTTTTTCTGAAGTTTTGCTTTTTCAAGGTCTTCATGACGATAAACCGAGACCTTTCCGGAATGTACCTCAACTTTGACGCCTTTTTCGTCTTTCAGCGCCATTACCATAAAGCTTGTTCCTAAAACCTGAGTAGAAATATGATTGGTATACACCCAGAATGGTTGCTTTGGATTTTTGGCTATGTCAAAAAATGCCTGGCCTACCAGATACACCTCTCTTACCTGAACCGAAAAGTGTCTGGGGTAACGGATTTTACTATTAGGGTAAAGCGTGATAATACTTCCATCTTCAAGAGCTATCTTTTTATTTTCAGTTTCCTCATTTTCGGTTTCAATATAATTAGTGGTCAGAGAAGGGGTAATCGCTTCAAGAAAGGCAGTTGTTTGTTGCTCTGAATAGTACTTCAGTCCGAAGAAACCTATTACTGAAAGCATTATTATCGAAGCCGCAACCCGGAATACGGGGGTTTTCCAGATGGGAATTTTAATTAGCGTCTCTTCTGCAATTTTATCTGTTATTGCCTCTAATTCATCATCACTTAAGGCTATATCTTTTTCATGGAGTGTCAACAGGAATGCCCTGGCTGAGTTGATGTTCTCAGCACATTCCGGATTCTGTGCCAGCCAGTTTGTCCAGAACAATTCACTTTGCTTATCAGCATTGAGCACCCATTGCCGGAATGATTCATCTCGGCTAAAGTCTTCAAAGCTATAGTTACGGTAATTTAAATTCATCAGCTAAAAGGAAGTAATATTTAATAGATGTCAATGATTGAGTTAAAATACTGCTTTCGGGTGATATTTTTTTACAGAATGAAATTCACCAGAAATAAATAGTGCGCAATAAACCCTGACCAATTCTCACGGATGGTCTGGAATGCCACTTGCAAAAGGTTAGAAACAGATTGAGAATTAATACCCATAATCTCGGCAATCTCGTCGCGTTCAAGGTTCTGGTAATATCTCAGATAAATAACCTCACGTTGCCTTTTAGGTAATGAATTAAGCAATTTAGCTATTTTCTGAACGTTTTCCTGCGTGTTTTCCTGTTCGATAATCTTTAATTCAGGAGAGAATTCTACAAAATTCAAATCATTTTCTATATCAATCAGTTCACTCCCCTGATTCATTTTCTGACGAACGCTTTCACGAAGTATTTTTTTCCGGACCGAGCTTAAAAGGTAGGCTCTTACACTTTCGGGTTGGCTGACGGTATTTCTACGAGTCCAGATTTCTACAAAGACTTCCTGTACACAATCTTTTACAAAGTCTTCATTCCTGATAAATTTATAGCCGTAGTTCTGAAGAAGATTGAAGTACTTTTTTATTAATTTACCCAAAGCCAGTTCACTACCATTCTTCAACTGCTGCCAGAGTTGAGAATCGGTTGGTGTATTTGAATATAAACCTTGGGAATTCATTTAGATATTTAAATTACAGTCTGCTAAGTTTGGGGGATACAAATAAAGGGTATTTTCAGAATAAATATTAAGGAGTTGCATAAAATATAGCTGAGGGGGCGGAAAACGATGACCAACTGAATAACTAGGTAGGAATACTTAAATGGGGAGGAGTATTTTTCATAATCCGGTTAGAAGAAGCTAACCTTTGAAAAAGAGAAATTTATTATTGAAATTTCTACGAAACTTATGTTAATAGAAAGTATGAATCCCTGAGGTTGTGGCTATTTAACGATCCAGAGAAATAGTGCCTGTGCCCGCCTGGTACCGTTGGTAAATATCTGAATAAAATTTCCGGCCTCTGTTAGCAATACTTTATGTTTAGAAATCTCATCACCTATAATAATCCAAAATCATCTTCCGGAAAAACAACTCATACTTGACCTGAATAAAATTCGATTTGGCTTTTTCTAAATTCAACCGGAAATTATTCAGTTCAATGGCATGAATCAGACCCTCTGAAAACCGCTCTTTGGCTGAGTCAAAAGCTACCTGCTGCGTATTCAATTGTCTTGTGGCACTATTGAGTTTTTCTTTTGAAATGGTCGCCGCCAGATATGCCTGTTCAATCTCCTGTTTCAGTTGTAGTTTCGATTGAGACAACTGCGTGTCAGCCACTTGCTGAGCTATCATGGCGTTGTTGATTCGCATTTTTATCTGCCCGTTACTATAAATCGGTATGTTCACACTCAATCGTGCATACTGATTCAGATTAAAGTTTAACTGATTAAAATAGTTATACTCTCCCGAGGCGGCACTCGAATACGCTGTTCCAATGCCTGCACCGATTGAAACACTCGGATACTTACTTGCCTGAGCCAACCTGATGCCCACTTTAGCGCTCTGAAACCTCAATTCAGCATTCTTTATAAGTGGCTGATTATTAACCGATAGTAATATTGTCTGCAAATAAGCATCATTCACAGCAATCATTTTTTCATCAAAAGCAATAGATTCTACTTCAAATGTTTTATAATCCGGCAAAGCCATCAATTGAGCCAACGAGAGTTTTGCCAGCTCAATAGTATTTTTCATATTCAAGGCATCAAATTCTGCCGTAGCCAATTGTGCATCCAGATCAATCAAATTGGTGTTGGGCATATTTCCCTCTTTTACCAGTTCTTTCACCCGCTCCAATTGAGTTTGCAGGTTTACCACTTGATCCTGACTTACTTTCCAGAGTTCCTGATTCATTAGTACTTGCATATAAGCAAGCGTAATGCGGTTTCTGAGCTCATTTTTCCCCCTTTGCAAGTCCCACCCGTCTGCTTGTACAATATATTCATTTTGTACCACCTGATTCTTCAGCGCAAACCCATTAAAAACCACCAGATTAGAACCCAAACTTACTGAGTTAGACGAAATAGTGCGCTGAATAAAATCATTGGTAAAGGGGTCAATGCTCCGACCTGAACTGATACCCTGTGAAAACGAGCCTGAAACACTGGGATAAATAGCCTGTTTCGATTGAAGTAAAACATTTTCTGACTGTCGTATTTTCAGTAAACGTTGTTTGATATCGAAACTCTGTTTATATGCATACTCAATACATTGCTCCAGACTAAATTTTTTTTGTGCTGATAGCTCAAGCACAAAAAAACAAGAAAGCAAAATAGGAGCAATTTTCCGGCAAAACATAGGTAGTATCAATTAGCGCTTCATTGTTTTTCGTATATCATAAAATAACTTCTCTATCAATTTCAGATTTTCAGTAACTACCTCACCCGAGGCCGTCATTCCATTTCTAAAAGGTAGTTTTTTATTGGCAGAAGTAACCAGACCATTCGGGAAATTCACCCGCACCAGATAAGCTGTATCTTTCGGCATATCAGAAATATACGAGATTTGACCTTTAACAGTCCCGAACTCCTGAAACGGATAACTCTGAAACTTCACAATCACCTCCTGATCCTTTCTGACCTTTCCGAAATTGTATTGTCCCAGCAGCATTTCGCCATGATACCCGGCACCTTCCGGCAGAATATAGAGTAATTCCTGCCCGGCCTTGAGCATCTGATTCTCCTGTAGATTCGTCAGAAAATTAACTTTGCCTGCAATCGGAGCCACGGCAATATATCGCTGCTTCCAGGCTTCAATATCGCTCTTCAGCGAATTGATAGATTGAATCAATCCATTTTTTTGCTCAGTAATCATTTTATCCAGCTCTATCAGTTCCTGTTGTTTTTGATTCTGACT
This sequence comes from Chitinophaga pinensis, assembly GCA_943368675.1. Lineage (GTDB taxonomy): Bacteria > Bacteroidota > Bacteroidia > Cytophagales > Spirosomataceae > Emticicia. The sequence goes on from CALRLN020000109.1 coordinate 5,901, forward strand.
CATCGAATTATTATCCAACGACCCTTTTGCTTGTTCAAATGCCTGTTTTTTGCTTAAATAACGGCTCTGTGCATTTCTGGCATCTTGTTTAGATACAAACCCTTTATCGCTCAACCGTTGTTGGCTCTGTGCCTCTTCAAGTGCCATTTGCAGGTCTTTTTCCTGCAATTCCAGTTGCGCTCTCGTATTTTCCTGAATACTGTTTAAGGTATGAATATCTCTGTTTACTGCTCCTTTCTTTTTCAGATAAGAACCATCTGCCATCGATGAAGCAGAACGTACCAGCGCTTCCTGAAAAGTCTGATAGGGTTTCTGTAATTCACCTAATGCAAAAAATAAAGGTATCTTCATTTGGTGAATACCCTCAAAATTGCCCCCGGCAGATAACCCTATTAATTGATTAATACTACTTTCAAGACTAAACACCTCTTCGGGACTCGCCGTACTTTCCAGATAGGCCAGATGTTCCCCCTGCTGCACAAGCTGCCCTTCTTTTATCAGCAATCTGGTTAAGCGCCCCTCCACCCTAGCATTCACCGATTTGGGAGCATTATCTGAAATCACCTTCATTTGTGCCCCCACTAAGTCAGGATACTCCACAAACCATGCAACACCGAGCAGAATCAGCAAAACAAAAAAGAAAACACTGATTCCCCAACGAACCAACCACGCAGGTGGCTGATTTAATACCTCATCTACCTGCGTATTCCGCAACTCCGGCATCTGGTAATTATCATCATTGCCATCATCACCATTACTCAATTGAGGAGGTACAGGAGGCACAACAGGTGTCTCGGACGCTATGTCAGAGACAGGCACACCTTTCCCTCCCAGCAATTCTGTCAGGTTGGTTCTGAGCAATTTTTCAGATATTTCTTTATTGTTCTCCATCAATTCCCCAATTCTAACTGGTTCTTCACTAATTCAAAGTATTTCCCATGCTTTTGCGAGAGTTCCCTATGTGTGCCAATCTCAACAATCTCTCCTTTTTCTAAAACCACAATCTGGTCGGCATTTTTTACTGTACTCAATCGGTGAGCCACTACCACCACCGTCCTCCGCCCCGCCGGACCGCTCTTAAAAAACGCATCCAGGTTCTGCATAATCACACTTTCATTGTTGGCATCGAGCGCATTTGTGGCCTCATCAAAAAAGATAAAATCAGGGTTTTTATAGACTGCCCGGGCAATTAACAGTCTTTGTTTTTGTCCCTGGCTAATTCCATTTCCTTCTGCGCCAATTTTGGTATTATAACTCAGCGGAAGCTCCTCAATAAAAGATTGAATATTGGCAACCTTAACTGCATGTAGTAATTTCGGAATATCCGGTGTTTCATCACCTACCGCAATATTGTTGGCAATTGTATCTGAAAAAATGAATCCATCCTGCATAACGGTGCCACATACACTACGCCAGGTTCTTGGACTTATATTCGCTAAATTAGTCTCTCCCAGTCTTATCTCCCCTTTGCCCAAATTATAGAATTTCAGCAGTAGTTTCAATAAAGTAGTTTTACCGCTTCCGCTTGTGCCCACAATGGCAGTTATTTTACCATGCGGAATAACCAGATTAATATTTTTTAATACAGGTTCATTACCAGCCCCTGTATAAGTAAAAGAAAGGTTACGGATATTAAGATCCTTATTTTGCGGCAGATATTTGATTAAAGTTTTTTCTTCTGGTTCTTCATTATCCATTTCATGGATTTCGTTTAACCTTTCGATGCTGATTTGTGCATCCTGCCAGTGCTGAATAAATTGTATCAATTGTTCGATAGGACTATTCAATTGTCCCATAATGTATTGGAGTGCCATCATGCCCCCTAGTGTCATTTGGCCGTTTACAACCGCCGTAGCTGCCAGAAAAGTAACCAGAATATTTTTTCCCTCATTAATAAACATGGTTCCGGCCTGCTGGTATTGCCCAATGGCCAGGCTTTTAATGGTCCATTTGAATTGCTTTACCTGCAAATTCTCCCATTCCCAGCGTTTCAGATGTTCAGCATTGTTCATTTTAATTTCCTGCACACCTGTAATCAATTGTATCAGACTACTCTGATTCTGGCTTGCCAGAGCAAAGCGTTTATGATCCATCTTACGCCTATAGCGCAGAAAAACTGTGATCCATAAGGTATATAACACGCTGGATATAATAAAAATACCGAAAATAGTAAGATTATAGAATGCGGCAATAAAACTAAAAATCACGAGGTTGAATAAGGAGAATAGAACAGTGAGCGAGGTACCGGTTAAAAAGGACTCTATTCTATGATGGTCGCCGATACGTTGCATAATATCTCCGGTCATTTTTGAATCAAAAAATGAAATGGGAAGTTTGAGCAACTTGATTAAAAAATCAGATAATATAGAGAGATTGATACGCGTACTGATATGTAAAAGTATCCAGCTTCTGATAAAATCGACAGACATACGGCCTAGAAACAGCATGGACTGCGCTATGAGAATCAGATAAATGAAGTGAATATTTCTGGTCTGGATACCCGTATCAACAATAGACTGGGTAAGAAAAGGTAAAACTGCCTGTAGAATTGACCCTACCAATAAGCCTAAGCCAAGCTGTGCTACCAGGCCCTTATACCGCCATACATACTTCCATAACATGCCTATAGCTAAACCCTTAGATTCTTCGCCCTCTTCCTGATAAAATCTCGGCGTAGTCTCTAAAAGCAAAGCCACACCTTCTTCTTCATTATTTTTTTTTGATGCCAGCCATCCCTGACAAAACTCTTCTTCTGTAAAAACCACCAATCCCTTACCAGGGTCCGCCACATGAACACTGATCTTTCTGTTGAAATTACTTTTGATAATTTTATAAACTACCACAAAATGATTCTGCTGCCAGTGAACAATACAGGGCAGAGGAGCATCCGTAACCAATTTTTCAAAATTAACCTTTACGGCCAATGTCTTAAAACCAATATCTTCTGCGGCTTGGGCAATGCCTAAGAGTGAAACACCCTCTTTGCCGATTTCGGACTTGGCCCTTAAAGTTTGCAGAGTAAAGTTTTTTCCATGATGCTTTGCTACCATGCGCAGGCAGGTAGGTCCGCAATCCATCTGGTCGAGTTGTTTATAGTGGGGGAACGACATTTAGGGGCTTTTTCTTTTAAATCAGAGCAAAATTGTTCAGATATTTTGTGAGCTTGATAAATAGTATTAATTAAAAAACTATATCAATTCTATTTCAAAGTATATAAAGTGATTTAATCATATTTATTTTAATTTAGCGTTTAAGGTATAATTATTTAATAAAGAATCAATGGTATTGTCCAATTGAATTCCTCTTAGATTTTTTTTAAAAACTACACCCTTTATCAGAATTAAATTTTGTGGAATATGGTATAAAGGGTAATTCTTTTTTAGATTCAATGAATCAGTATTCTCTATTGCTAAAAAGCTATTCCAGATAATTTTATTTTTGACTGTTGCTTTTTGCCATTTCTCAATATCATCATCAATTGAGACAGAATAGATTTCGAGGTTTTTTTTGTCATATTTATGATAAAGTAAATTTAGTTTGGTAATCTCTTCAATACAAGGCCTACACCACGATGCCCAAAACTCAATTAGAATAATTTTATTATTTTCAGGTGGAAGGATGAGTTTTTCTCTATTAATATTGATTACCTCAAATTTTGAAAATTCTTTTCCTGTCTCAGATTTACCTATTTTTTGTATATAATCGGTAAGAAATATACCGGTTGGTGATTTAAGATTTTTTTTATCAATAAATGAATAAAGTTCTTTTAATTGTGCGAAAGAAATATAATTGATTGTGTTGACCAAACCAAATAATATATAAAAAGAAGATTTATTTTTTTCAACAATGCTCTTTATTCCGGCAAAGTGTTTATACTTAAGTTGTAAAGATTCATTAATCAGGTCTTTCTTTGCCAAACTATCTGATTCTTTATCTATTTTATTATTTATTTGCGCAATAGAGGGTGGATAAAGCCAAAAATTACCGTGTTCCTTAGCATCCTCCTCAGTTTCAGAGCCCTCTATATCAATTTCTAAATTATTGTTTGTAATAGTATATTGAACGTCAATGTTATTATTGTCAATCCAAAACGGTCTGGTAAAAATTTTTTTTTCTGATATTTGAAACTCTAAAAAGGCTATTTGAGGCTCTGGTAATTCATTTTTGAAATTAAAATTACCATTTCTTACTTCACATGAGTCGACAATCCTGTAAGAGTCAGTATTATTGACATTACTTTTTGTATGCAAATATACTTTACCGTTATGTGCAGCACCTGAAGAACCCTTAATAAGAAAAAATGATTGTTTTGTATCATTTGTACATTTAATAGCCATTAAAAAAACAATTAGTAATTTAATCAGGAGTATTAAGGAAGCTCTCATCAGAATAATAATTAATAGATTAGTTTTATGATAATTCAACAAAATTCAAAATTTTTTGTATTATCATAAAACTAATGGAACAACTCAAAATACTAATAATAAATTGACAACAATTCTGATAAATATAAAGAGCTAATTATCAGCAAATTAGATGATAATAATCTTAAAAATAGGCCATTTTTTGAGGTGTTTTTATCAGAATTATTATTACCTGGTCTAATAAAATAATAATAATTATCTTGCGTTAGTTTGTATTTTCACCAGACCTTAATCCTTAAGAAGTGGCAATAGTGTAGCATGTTTTAGGAGCTCTTTATTAGAATGGACCAGATTAGAGGCTGGGCAAAGCACGATACACGGCAGGGGAGCCACCTATGCCAATTTCCCAAAATCCATCTTTACAGCCAAAGTCTTAAACCCAATATCCTCAGCCGCCTACGCAATACCCAATAACAAAACCCCTTCCTTACCAATCTCTGATTTGGCCCGGAGGGTCTGTAAACTAAAATTCTTCTGATAATGCTTCGCCACCATGCGCAGGCAGGTAGGCCCGCAATCCATCTGGTCAAGTTGTTTGTAATGAGGGAATGGCATTTATGATTTTTTTTCTTTTATATCAGAGCAAAATTATTTAACTATTTAATCACAAGTATAGAATAGAGGTTTATTGTTCAGGATATTTATATAAAGCACCGTCTTTACAATTGAGATGTAACATTCTATAACTTCTGACAGGTTTATTATTAACCAGTCCAGGCTTCCATTCGGGTAATTTTTCAAACAGATTAATTACTTTTTCTTTCAATAATTAATCATGTTTAGTTATAAAAACTATATTACTTGAACGTCCATCACGTTCAAGTATAAACTTTACTATAATTGATTTATTTGTTTCAATTTCTTTACAAAAGTTAAAATGAGTATCTATAAAATTTGTTATTGAATCCTCGCCAAGTATAAATTCGCTTGGTTTTTCGGGATATAAATATACGTCTTCATTCTGACCATATAAATTTATATGAATTGTAAAGAGCAAAATAATCTTTAATATTTTCACTCTTTTAGTAATTGGGTCGCTTAAACTACCTGATAGGTAGAATATAAAATCTTATTTCTGTAACTTTTCAGTAAGTATTTTAGATAAAACAGCTAACTCCGGCTCAAAATCTTTGTCTTCTTCTCTTGAATAAATGATAGTATCTGCATTATCTATCAGAAATAACTGAGGAATTGCGTGTACTCCATAAGCGGTGGTAATAGAATCTACATCGCCCAATATATTGATCCAGTCCATTTTATATTTTTTGATAGCATTTAAACAAACTTTTCTATTTAGGTCTGTTGAAACAGAGATTATCCTTAATTTTTGCGAAGGATATTGTTTTCTGATTTTTATTATGCTTGGTAGCTCTTCAATACAAGGCTTACAACTTGTAGACCAAAAGGTAAGCAGCGTGTATCCTTCAGAATAATCTTTGAGTTTAATAGTATTACCTTTAATATCCTTTGCTGTAAAGCCGGGAGCTACTTTGTTCTTCTTTGTGGTTTTCCCATTTAAAATTTTTAATGCTTCTAATCCCTCGAAACTATTTTTTAATGAATCAGGGAATAGCCTATGATACATACTCAATAAAGTATCAATATTCTCATGATAATATACTGATTTTCTTCTGAAAAGAGAAAAAGCATAATAGGTAGTAGCGTTTAATTTTATAAATTCTAAATTTTTCTTTTCGAGCCTAAACTTTGAATTCCAGAATTCTTTAACCAAACCACCAGACTCTCTCCAGTTTTTATTTTTTTTCTGAAAATCTTCCAGATTAGATTTTTCTTCCTGTATAAATTCTTCTAATTTTTGCTTTCCATATGGTCCCAAATCAAAAATATTATCTGCTTTTTTTATAGAGAGAAGAGAGTCATTATTTGATTCAAATACTAAAGTGGCATTTTGTTCATTTACCCAGAATTCAAAAGAATAAGTAATTGTATCAATATTATATTCGACTTCTAAAGTAGCATATCTGGCAAATAAAGTATCTTGTATTAACATTTTATTCTCTTCAATAGCGTGTTTTATCCTCTTTAATTCTTTACCATTTTCGATAAAAACATCCAGACTTGCTGATTGTAGATTTGGCGGAAACTCAAGTTGAAGGTTAATTCTTTTTTGTGCATTAGTCAATAGACTAAAGAAAAAAGAAAAAAATAATATACAGTAAAGAAAAAAACGATGCATAGGAATTTAGGCAATTAAAACTATTTTTATGGATATTAATTTAGGAATCATAAACGAATATTTTTAAAATAAGTGAATTATTGTTCTTTCCATAGAGACATAAGAATTACATCTTTACGAAAAGAACA
>CALRLN020000110.1:0-12618 GCA_943368675.1 Chitinophaga pinensis
GTCGTAAAACATGATTATCACTTTGCTTGTGAAAATGTTCTAATTCTTTCTTTTGCTCAGTAGTTAACTCTATTTTCAAAACTCTTCCCATAGACCTAATTTTGGGGAAAGTTACAGAATATTATTAAATAATTTATTCCTCGTACTTACTACAAATTACTTCACAATATTTGTACTTAATTTGATTTAGATAATTATATACAGGAGAAGTCAACCCTAGAATTAATTTTAATGCACTTGTTTTTCCTGATCCATTAATCCCAATTAAAAAAGTTAAATCAGTAAAAAATTCAATATTATAGTTTAAATAATCATGAACACCTTGTGCTATAAATGAATTAATTTTCATTGTATTGCTTATTATAATTGTTTAGAACAAGTTTATTTAGTTAAAACTTGATGATAATATTTATTAGGCAATTAAGTTAGTACCTTAGATTAAGTAAATAAATAAAAATTCAAAGCATATACCAAATAAATTTATTATCCGGCATAATACAATTAATTTCCCACCCCTCACTTTTTCTCCCACCACCCCCCACTTAACCATTTTTTCCTTAACTTAGCGAAAAAGTTTTTCAACAAACAACACCTACCGGATAATTTATGAAACGAGCGTTTTGTCTTTTGCTTTCTTTAATACCTTTACTGGCTTCTGCCCAGAAAACTTTAAACAGTGATGTCCTTGCGGCCATTAACCAGATTGATACCAACCGTATTAAGGCCCATGTAGTATATCTGGCAGACGACAAACTGAAAGGCAGACAGCCCGGTAAAGAAGGTTATATGATGGCAGTAGATTATGTACAGAAACAATACAAAGAAATCGGCCTGCAACCAGCCGGAGAAAACGGCACCTACCTGCAAAAAGTTTTACTCCGCAAAAGCCGATTAAATAAAGACGTAACCTCATTAGTTTTGAATCTCCCTGATGGCGATAAAAAGCCCTTGGCACTAGGCACTGACTTCTACGTATATCCTCATCCTGAGAGAAAATCTATTGATTTTGATGTGCCGCTGGCCTTTGTAGGTACTGGTTTCGATGCGCCTAAAATCAATATTCAGGATTATAAGGGCCTTGACGTAAAAGGCAAAATAGTCATTATCCTGCGCAAAGTACCTGATAATCTGTCTGCCAATGTCAAATTGCATTTGCAATACCCGGCTACCTTGCAGGAGTACGCCGCCAAAAACGGCGCTATCGGTGTGCTGGTCTGTAATTACACTACCAATGCCGTTCAGTTCAGGGCTTTGACTAACAATATGTCGGTCAATGGTATTGGAGCCTCTATTCTGCCTGATGGCAAAAGAGCCAGTTCGGCCTCGGCATTCGGAGGAAAGATTCAGGTAGCAGGGGGTATTTCGGTGGCATTATTAAAAGAACTCATGCAGGCTGAAAACGAAGATTTAGACACTATCTGGAAGGCACTGGAAAAAGGCACTTATGTAAGCAAAACGCTGAAAAGCACTATCAGTGGGCATTACGAATCTAGTTTTGAAGATATTGAAAGTTATAACGTAATAGGTAAAATTGAAGGCTCAGACCCTAAACTGCGAAACGAATTTGTGATTCATTCGGCACACCTCGACCACGTAGGCATTGGCAAGCCCGTCAATGGTGATTCTATCTACAATGGTGCGCACGATAATGCCTCAGGAGTGGCCTGTGCATTGGAGATTGCCCGTGCTTATTCAAAACTGGCTACTAAACCTAAACGCTCAATCATATTTGCTTTAATGACTGCCGAAGAATTAGGGCTTTTAGGTTCAGGCTATTTTGCAGCTTTGCCCACTTTGCCCAAAGATAAAATTGTAGCTGACATCAATACAGATATGCCAACCATACTGGCACCTCTGGAATCGGTAGCACCATTGGGAGCAGAGCATAGCAGTTTGTTGAAAGTAGTAGAAGAAGCCGCAAGCTACGTAGGACTAAACGTAGAACCGGACCCCGACCCGACAGAAGGACGTTTTGTAAGAAGCGACCAGTATAATTTCGTAAAAGCAGGCATTCCGGCTTTGCATATTAAGTATGGCTATAAAAAGACCACTATCGAAAAAGATCTCGCAGCTAAAGTAAAAGTATGGAGAGAGGCCAATTATCATAAACCCTCTGACGAAGTGAATGATACTTTCGTGTGGTCGGCCGGAAAGAAATATGCACAGGTAAATTTTCTGGTAAGCTATCTGGTAGCACAGAATCCTGAAAGACCTACCTGGAATAAAGGAGATTTTTTTGAGACAAACACAGGAAAATGATATTTTTGCAGTATATAACAATTTAAAGAACACCTGATGGCTCATCACTGCTACTTTAATGGCAAAATCGGCTCAGTAGAGCAAACTAATATACATATTACCGACCTCGGCCTGTTGCGTGGCTATGGTCTTTTCGATTATTTCCGTACCTATAATGGCCGCCCGTTTCAATGGGACTGGTATTGGGAACGATACGAACGCTCTGCAAGACTTCTGAGATTACCAAACCCGATTCAGAAAGAGGAAGCCTACAAGGTAGTAATGACTTTGATAGAAAAATCCGGATTGGATGATTGTGCTATTCGTTTTATATTAACAGGAGGGTATTCAGAAGACAGCGTGTCGAGTACCAGTCCGAATTTATTGATTATCAGTGAAGATATTCATCCCGTAAAACCGGAAGAGTATGTAAACGGAATAAAAGTAATTGCCTACGATTTCGTAAGAGATTTACCCGAGGTAAAAAGCACCGATTATAAGCATTTCATGATATTGCAACAGGATATTAAAGCGGCAAAGGCTTCTGACGTATTGTTTCATAAGAATGGCTACATCAGCGAATTGAGCCGCAGCAATGTATTTATATTCAAAGGAGATAGCCTGATTACACCAGATACCGATATCCTCAAAGGCATTACCAGAAGAACAACCCTGGAATTAGCCAAAGGGCATTTTAAAATTGAAGAAAGAAGTGTAACGTTCACCGAATTATTAGAAGCCGACGAAGTATTTACAACCAGTACTACCAAAAGAGTTTTACCTATTACAAGAGTCGATGATTCAGTTCTAGGCACTGGGAAAATAGGCGAAAAGACACAATTTCTGCTAGACCTGATTAATGAAAAAGTAAAAAATTGGTAAAATTTAACTTTTTTCTTGGTCTCGACTTGCTTCGTTTGGTAAAAACTATTAGTTTTGCACCCACAAGTTCAGGATTGACCTATAGTATAAGGGTAGTACAACAGATTTTGGTTCTGTATGTCTAGGTTCGAATCCTAGTAGGTCAACAACAAAAAGAGGTAGTTATTTGATAATCAAGTAATTACCTCTTTTGCTTTTATGCCTTTCGTAAATGCAGCATTCATATACTGCGCATAAAGGCAATAGCGTTTGATTAAAAAGTTTCATTGTCAGTAATCTTCATCTTAAAACAGATAAATATGAAAAAAATACTTTTGGTTGCACTCATCAGTTGCCTGGTAAGTGCCGCTTATGCACAAACTGATACACTAACTACTGATAAAGTAGCCGGTTATGTTGACAAACAAGTAGTAGTAAAAGGCGTAGTAGCAGGGGCAAGACGCTTTGAGTCAGGCGAACGGGCTCCGCTTTTACTGATAAATTTGGATGAAGCTTATCCGAATACTCCTTTAACAGTTGTGTTATACAAGGAAGTGTTAGAAAAAGCTAAAATTAATGAAGCAGAACTGACAGGCAAGAAAGTAGTAGCCAGTGGCAAAATAAGTGTCTACAAAGGCCGTAATCAATTGGTGATTGAGAAACTGGAAGATCTGAAGATTGGGAATTAACATGTGTACCACGATTTTTTAAATCGTCCTTTAGTATAGAAGATAAATTTTCAGGATTTGAAAAATCGCGATACATGAAAACAACAAAGCCACTGTCAGCATAACAGTGGCTTTGTTAATTATTTATCAACCAAATGATATTATCCAATCATTAATGACTCACGGCGTCTCATTTTACCTGCAGGAATACCGAACATCATCTTGAAACGACGGCAGAAATAGGCAGTATCTTTATAACCCACCTCATGCCCGATAGCACGGATGCTCTTCTTGGAAGTACGCAATAAATTTACGGCAGCTTCCATACGTTGGTATTCGATATAATCCTGCGGATTAATACCTGTCAGCATTTTAAAGTATTGCCCCACATAATCTTCTGACACATTGGCCACATTAGCCAATTGCTTATTAGACAAGTCGCCAGCCAGACTATTTTTGATATAAGTAAATATGTCTATCAGGCGAGGGTCTTTGAAATAGGTACTGTTGGTTGCCAACTGTTCTACAAACATTCTATGTCTTAAGATATGGCGTACAATTTCAATAACTATTTCTTCTGTTTTATTTCTGATTACCCGACCACGACCAACTTCATCTGAAAAATCTTCTTTCAGAATATCATGAATCAGGGAGGCTAATTTTGAGTGTTGCTTGATAAAGAACGGAGGAATATCTAATGAAGTAAAGAAGTTTACAGAATCGAAAACTTTTGCTTCAAAATTTATCAGCCCGAATGAATTAGGTACTTTACCAATTTCTGCCGAATTAGTCAAAGATTCAAAGTAGCTTTCACGACGTGTCATGAACTCTTCAAATGAAATATTCTTTGGCTCTCCTACACCATAGCTAATGGTAGCGGCTTTTCCGCCAGGTATGAAAAGTAAATCTCCCGGCTGTACGCGCTCATCGTTGCCGGCCAACTTTACATCACCATCATACAATACAAGAATAGAGTTTTCAACGTCATAAACGTTCTTAATCTTGATTGGTTGCAGAATTTTTATATGGCGTGCTTTAGCGAATTTCACACCCAGAGATTCAATAATCTTATTATAATCTTCCATTTTAAAGGAGCATTTTCGTGATAGCTTAGAATACTAAACGCAATGTATTAACATATATTGGACAAAACTAATATTTTTCCATTTTTTTTCTAACAAATAAAAAACAAAAGATGTTCCTTTATTTATATTTTTTTACAAAAATCGGACCATTTTTCTAGAAAAAGTCTAATTTAATTTATATGTATATACATTAATTTTATTGGATTTTTAAGTAAAATTCCAATATTATACCCCTTTTTTCTACAAAAAAAGGCTCAAAATGAGCCTTTTTTAATACAATGAATTATAAGTTTTGTGCTAAAGAGCAGCTGATTATTTCAGAATTTCGCGGGCAATCACTAATTTTTGTATTTCTGATGTGCCCTCGTATATCTGTGTAATCTTGGCATCACGCATTAAACGCTCCACATGATACTCTTTTACGTAACCATAACCACCATGCACCTGTACTGCTTCTGTGGTAGCCCACATGGCTACTTCTGAGGCAAATAATTTAGCCATAGCTGCCGCTTGCACGTAATCTTTGTTTTCATCTTTCAGACGTGCGGCTTTATAAACCAGCAATCGGGCAGCTTCTATTTTAGTAGCCATTTCGGCTAATTTAAACTGAATAGCCTGGTGCTCGCTGATACTTTTGCCAAAGGCTTTGCGTTCTTTAGAGTATTTTACGGCCAGTTCGTAAGCACCTGCAGCAATACCCAATGCCTGTGCAGCGATACCTATTCTTCCACCGTTAAGGGTGGTCATGGCAAATTTGAACCCGAACCCGTCTTCTCCTATCCTGTTTTCTTTCGGCACTTTTACATCAGTAAACATCAATGAATGTGTATCTGAAGAACGAATACCCATTTTATCTTCTTTCTTACCTACTTCAAACCCGTTCCATCCTTTTTCTACAATCAGGCAGTTTATGCCCTTGTGTCTCAATGCAACATTTGTCTGGGCTATTACCAACGAAATTGAAGATGTGCCACCATTAGTAATCCAGTTTTTCGTACCATTCAGTAGATAATGGTCGCCCATATCGATAGCTGTTGTGCGTTGCGAAGTTGCGTCAGACCCGGCTTCAGGTTCTGACAAACAAAATGAGCCGATAACTTCTCCGGTGGCTAGCCGAGTCAGATACTTTTGTTTTTGCTCTTCTGTTCCAAACTTTTCGAGCCCCCAGCAAACCAAAGAATTATTGACCGACATTACAACGGAAGCAGATGCATCTACTTTCGAGATTTCTTCCATTGCCAATACATAAGATATGGTATCCATACCTCCTCCACCATATTCCGGCGACACCATCATGCCTAAAAAACCCAGCTCTCCCATTTTTCTGACTTGCTCGTGCGGGAACTTAGAGTGCGTATCACGCTCTATTGCGGTGGGTAGTAATTCGGTTTGAGCAAATTCACGAGCCGCCTCTTGCACGGCCAGATGCTCTTCCGTTAAATTAAAATTGAGACCTTCTATTGATGAAACAGCCATAGGCTTATTATTTGATTGATGGTTTGTGATAGATTTAACAAATATAAAGAAACCCAAAATAGTATGCAAGCATACTATAGTCGAGATAATGCAGAAATAATATAAGTTGATGAATCTTTTTGTTGTACCCGGAAAACTGTCTATGCTAAATCAGATTAGCGCAGACAGTTTAACAGATTTATAAATCTTTCAGGATATTCTTTAAAACAGCTTGTGCTGACCACTCTCTGTTTGCTGCCTGCTGAATCACTACTGACTGATGATCCAGTACTTCATCTGTTACTTTCAGATTTCTGCGTACCGGCAGGCAGTGCATAAATAAACCGTTGTTGGTCAGGTTCATTTTTTCTTTGGTAATCATCCATGACGGATCCTGTGTTAAAACCTGTCCGTAATTAGTATATGATGACCAGTTTTTGCCGTATACAAAATCGGCTCCCTTCAGTGCTTCATTCTGGTCATAGATTACTTTGGCATTCCCGACAAATTCGGGGGCCAGTTCATAGCCTTGCGGGTGCGTAACTACAAACTCATAATCGGTCTGATTCACCCACTCGCAAAAAGAATTGGCCACTGCCTGTGGCAGGGGTTTAAAATGAGGCAGCCAGGTCAGTACCACCTTAGGGCGCTCTACTTTTTTACATTCTTGTATGGTAATCAGATCGGCTAAAGACTGGCAAGGGTGGCGTGTGGCAGATTCGAGGTTCACAATAGGCACGCCGGCATATTGCTGGAATTTTTCCATTACAATCTCCCGGTAATCTGCTTCCCGGTTTTGCAGGCCTGCAAAAGCCCTTACGGCAATTATATCGCAATAGCTGCCAATTACGGCCGCGGCTTCTTTTACGTGTTCGGCTTTATCTCCATTCATTACCACTCCGTCTTCCATTTCCAGTTGCCAGCTATCCTGCCCCACATTCATAATCATTACATTCATTCCCAGGTTTTCGGCAGCTTTCTGCGTGCTAAGGCGCGTTCTTAAACTCTGATTGAAGAATATTAAACCTATAGTTTTATTTTTTCCTAAACCTTGTTCGGCAAAAGGTGCTTTTTTCTGACGAATCCCCTCATTCACTAGTTCCTGAACATTTTCAACATCCTTCAACGAAATAAAATTTCTCATCTTTCTTTGGTAAATAATCGGATAAATTACAATTAATGATGTACTATCTATTTTCTTAAATGTTCCGTATTAATGAGGGAATATTGAAGTTTTTCTAAATAATACATAGATTATCTGCGAGCTCATTGCCAATAAAATGTGTTGTCAATTCTCCTACAGGTAAAAAGGGCAAAATCTCCTCAGCCAGAACTCAGGAAATTTGCCACAAATATGGTTATTTGAAAAATAATTACAAGAAGCTATTGATTTAATTTTTTAGTCAATAAAAACAACGGATAGCTGATAATCAGGAAGATTAATGCATAGCCACTACTTTTGATGTCCTGATAAACCGCACCAATCAGAAATAAGATAGAAATAACAATTAATAACCACGGAATAAAAGGATAACCTATCACTTTATAAGGCCTCGGTAGCTCCGGTTCTTTTTTGCGTAACATGATAAGACTGGCGAATCCGGCGATGTAGCATAATACAAAAAAGAAAACCGCAATGTCTGAAAGTTTCTCACAAGTATCTTTTCCGCTTAAAATCAGGAGTATTGAGCAAATACCTGTGAGAGGCATAGCAATAGCAGGGGTTCCACCTTTATTTACTTTTTGTGCTGCTTTAAAGAAAAGGCCATCGCGGCTCATCGAATAAATCACCCGCGGTGAAAACATAATCTGGGCATTCAAAATGCCAAAAATAGAAAGAGTCAGAAAAAAGGTAACTACTGTAGCCGACTTTTCACCAAATATCAATTTAATGGCATCAGAAGCTGCCAGTTTTGAATTAGCCAATATGTCTATTGGCATAATATATAGTATGGCCAGATTTACCAGCAGATAGATAGCGATGATTACCAACACGCCGCTAATCATTGATTTCGGCAGATTTTTGGCTGGATCTGTATTTTCTTCCGAAAAATAGGCTGCTGTGTGCCATCCATCAAATGTATAGAAGACAGATTGTAAAGAAAATATCAATAAAGCCAATGTGACCGGAGTTTTTACCCTTTCTGTTGTGGTTGCCAGTTGTGCGCTTTTTATGTCTCCACCATATACAAAACAGATAATTACGAAGGCAAATAAACCAATGGCTTTTAAAAAAGACAGGATTTCCTGTGAACGCCCTGCTGATTTAGTGCCCAGCCAGTGAAAAGACATTAATAAAATCAGGATTCCAATAGCCATGTATCTTATTACAGGCTCAGTATCAGGCAGCATTAATGCTATAAACTCGCTCATGGTATAGGCTCCAAAACCCAGGGCGGCCACTGTTCCTAACCAGCTTGTGATACCTGTTACGAAACCTACATAATCACCAAATGCCCTGCGTGCATATATATACCAGGCTCCTGCTTTAGGCACAGATACCCCTAACTCGATGGCACATAAAACTCCTAAAAAAGCATAGATACTCACTAATACCCAAACAAGCATAATGAGCATGGGATCGCCCAGATTGGCAGCAATAGGCCCGGGTTTTCTTAATATACCTGTACCGATTGTTCCGCCAATAGTTACTGCAATACCAAAACCAACACCAAGAAGTTTGAGGAGTTCACCTTTGTTTTTTTCGGGAGCCATTCTTTCGTTTTATTAATTTTAACGAATATAGCAATTAATCAGAAAACTGAGATAAATAGAAGAAAAACAAGATTTAACTTTTCTGAAACCAAGTGCAGAAATAATAATAGGATAGCACGTAAATCAGTAAAAGTCAATTCATTATGCCTGAAGGATTTTACATATAAAACGGAGAAAAAAATTTGTTTATTTTGATATGGTGGGGAAAAATTTACAGAATAATATATATGGTACGACAGAAAAAAGGCGAACCAGAGGTTCGCCCCACAAATATCATACATATTATGTTTCACAATCTCACCCTGACAGCCACCAAAAAGTTAGTCCCGGCTTGTGGGTAATAGAAATTTTCAGTAACTACCTGTTGACCATAGATATAACTATAGGTATAGCCATTCGACTCGTACAAATGATTGAGAATATTATTGGCTAATACACTAAAGGTAAGTTCTTTCACAATTTTCGGGTTAATGGTATAATTTGCCCGTAAGTCATTCACAAAAAAGGCATTCAGCTTGCGGTTATCGTCAGAGGTATTGTCCATATATTGTTTGCCGACGTATTTAGGCAACCAAGCGAACTCCAGATTTTTCACAGGCGAAAATGATACCTGCCCACCCGCAATTATATTTGGAGAAAACGAAATATCTGTCTTTGCAAACTGGTTTACTTTATCAGGGTCACCATCGTAGTTAACGATGGTTTCACTAAAGTTTTTAATTTTATTACGGCTGAATGTAGCATTAGCATTTAAACGCCATTTTGGAGCAAATTTCCAGTTAGCCACTAATTCTATTCCGGCTCTGTAACTCTTCGGCACATTTACTCGGATGGCCTCCCCTACACTATTTACCTGTCCGGTCAGCACTAGTTGATTTTTATAGTTCATATAATAGAAGTTCCCGTCAAAACTGAATGTTTGACTTGCCCAACGGTAACCCGCCTCAAGGTCTTCTAAATGCTCTGCTTCAGGTGCTTTTACATTGTCAATAAAATCAGTACGATTAGGCTCTTTATTACCTACGGCATACGAAGCATAAAAGGATGCCTGTGTATTTAACTGATAATTCAACCCTAATTTAGGGTTCAGAAACATGAAAGACGTATTACGTGTAATATTCTGCAACTTATCCGCAATTCCGTTCATGTCATAATCAACCTTCCTGTATTGCACATCTCCAAAGAGATTGAACTGATTATTGATCTGATAAAACAGCTTCCCGAAAATATTGAAATCGGTTTTCTCAGAATGGCTCTGATACCAACGGTAATCATTCGCAGGTGTCATGGCAAACTTAGTCCATATTACTTCTCCATAATGGTCTCCTTCATACCTGTTCCAGGCACCGCCAATATTGGCAGACAACCCATTTTTGCTATCATAGTCCAGCGAATAGGTTGCTCCATAAAAATGATTATCCAACCATTTTCTACGTACCAGATCTGTGCTTTTAACGGTATCTCCACCAATTATAACATCCGGTAGCTTATAGGCTGCCAGGTCGGCACTTTCTTTAAATTCTTCATAATAACCTTTCCCTTTGGTATAATGCAAGGTTGGGTTAAATGTCCAATGCTCGCTTAGCTTAAATGAAGAAATGAGTTGATAATGATCCTGCTGGTAATTATCTACCTGATTGGGATAAGTATAAGCATTATAGGTGCGATTAGTCTTCAGCAAACTTTCAGGAACTCCGTTCCACGATTGGTAGGTTACCTCTTTCCCTGAAAAAACGTTGAGTCTGACAAAATTGCTTTTGTTATAATACCCGGCGGATACATAAAAAGATTTCAGATCCGAGCTGGCTCTGTCGACATACCCATCAGATGCTAACTTCGACAAGCGGGCATCTATCACAAAATGGTTATTCAGCAATCCTGTACTAGCTAATACATTGGCTTTCATGGTGTTAAAAGACCCATAAGACAAATTAGTTTCGCCAAAAGCTTCACGCTCATAACCAAGAGTACTGATATTAAGACTGGCCCCAAATGCGCCTGCCCCATTGGTTGAAGTACCAACACCCCTCTGTACCTGAATACTCTGCACGCTTGAGGCAAAATCGGGCATATTTACCCAGAATGTACCCTGCGACTCAGAGTCATTATAGGGCACACCATTCAAGGTAACATTGATACGGGTAGGGTCAGACCCACGGATGCGGATACCTGTGTAGCCTACTCCGGCTCCGGCATCTGAACTCACAACTACAGAGGGTAGTTGGTTCAATAAAAAAGGCAGATCTTGCCCAAGGTTTTGTTTTTTAATGTCCCGCTGATACACATTCGTGAAAGCCATGCCTGTTTTTTCGTTAGCACGGGTAGACTTTACTACTACTTCGTTCAGCTCCTTGATTTTGGTGGAATCATCCTGTGCAAAGGCAATTGAGGAAATAACATGAAATAAGAAAATAGCCGGAATGGCCTTCCTGAAGGTTGTTTGTTGTTTAAAAAGAATGAACAGAACATTTTTTGTTAATTTTTTCATTACATGACGAAAATTTTAACAAGGCAAAGGAGTAAAATCTTGCGAGCCCATAAGGCTCTTTGGTGAAACAAAATTTTATTGGAATCTAAAGACAGTTCTATAGCTGCGCATCTATAGTACTATTCTCTCTCCCTTCGGCAGAATTACCTGCATCAGGTTCGATGGGTATAATCTCAGCCCGTTATATTAAGGCACCCCTTTTGAGATAAGTTCTGCAAAGAAAACGTTTTTTAACGAAAACTTGTTTATATTAGTGATAGAAATTTATAGCATTCGCTTCACTTGTTGAATTAACCAAAAAGTAAAAATTTAGTGTGGTATAGATTTTGTGATTATATTTATTAAAATCAGGAGAGATTATGACTCAATTTATGGTGGAATTTGATTTGCCAGTGCCTTTCCCGGAAGGTTTCATTGCCAAAATTCCCTATCAACGAATTGCTGTAAATCAATTGTTAGAAGAGGGAAAATTACATTCGTATGCCTTATCGGCTGATAGAAGCAAACTCTGGTGCATTGTGAATGCTCAGGACGAATTAGAAGTGATGGATATTATTGCGGAATTTCCATTAATAGACTATATGCGCCCAAATATTACAGAACTTATGTTTATGAACTCTGTAGTGATGAAAGTGCCTACTTTTTCATTAAACTGAATCATACGTGGTCTGCAACAGGCCACGTATTAATATATCTGCCGACCGAAACCCATGCCTAATTTTCTTATTACCAAAAATTTAGAATTACCCGACGATTACTCCATCATTGAATTAGACGGTTATAAAACACTTACACTCAGAGGGTTTTATGAAGAAATTGGCGAGGCTCTCGCTTTTCCGGAAGAATTTGGTTTTACCATTGATTCCCTTGATGAAATGCTGAATGATTTATCGTGGCTCGAAGACGAGAAAATCGTAGTTTATATTTCTCCCTCTGACCAATTCATAGAAAAAGAGCGGAATCCTGAAAAAATCGGAACTTTGCTGAATCTTCTGGATGCTATTTGTGAAGACTGGCGCTGGGAAGAAGGATCGGAAGACTCTCCCAAAAAAGAGCTAATTTTTGCATTCGCAGATAGTGCCCGTATAAGAGAGCTATTAGACAACCA
>CALRLN020000111.1:0-12617 GCA_943368675.1 Chitinophaga pinensis
ACTCGTAAAAGAAACAAAAAGGGACTTATCTAAAGCACTACATCGTCTTTAAAAACGTGTTTAGCCAAATTTACTGGATACCCTTTTTGCTCTGATTTGAAGTAATCCAAAATTGTACTTTTTTATCTACTTCAAAGATATGAGCCAAATGATAAGATAAGTTTCGGCTAAAGCCGAATAGGTTCTTTTTCATTTTACCCCCATTTAAAAATGGGGTCTATTGAAAAAACAAATTCGACGACAGGAGCGGACTCCGCACGGACGCCTACAAGTCGCGTCTAAGGATATGGATTTTTTAAAACTTAATCTACCTCAAACTATCATTCAGTTTTTCCAATGCATCTACGCCCGGGCAAAGAATGTCTTCTTTTAATTCATTCAATGGCGTTTCGCAGGTGCCTAGTACCTCGTGGAGACTTTGGGTTGTTGGTTCTATGTAAATCAATCCGGTCAGGATTTCTCCTTTGCTCTTGGCGTTTTGCAGGGCGGTCATGGCAGATAGTTTATCTTCCGGATTCCAGCCCTGGTTCAGCTTTTTCAGATTCAGAACCGAGCCATCATGCAGGCTTACTTCTTTGCTGTCGCCTTCTTCATAGGAAGTTGTAATTTCTTCCATTGTTGGTACAAAATCTATGGTTGAGGTCGCTTCTACGTGTTCGCGGACATAATCATAAGATTTGGTAGAGCCTGTATTATTATTGAAGGTGACACAAGGCGAAATAACATCAATCAGTGCAAAGCCCGGGTGTGACATGGCTGCTTTTATCAATGGAATCAGCTGGGTTTTATCTCCTGAAAAACTTCGGGCTACAAAAGTTGCACCCAGTTCCAGACCTAAACCCACCAGATCAATGGCATTGAATAGATTGGTTGAGCCAGCCTTACTGATTGAACCTGCATCTGCTGTGGCTGAATCCTGCCCTTTGGTAAGTCCGTAGCAACCGTTGTTCATTACTACGTAAACCATGTTCAGGTTACGGCGAATGGCATGAACAAACTGTCCCATGCCAATTGAGGCTGAGTCTCCATCGCCGGATACACCAAAGTAAACTAAATCACGGTTAGCAAGATAAGCACCTGTAGCCACCGATGGCATACGGCCATGCACAGAGTTAAAACCATGTGAATTGCCTAAGAAATAGGCCGGAGTTTTAGATGAGCAACCAATACCCGACAGCTTGGCTATGCGATGCGGCTCAATGGCTAATTCGAAACAGGCCTGAATGATAGCACCACTGATGGAATCATGACCACAGCCCGCACAAAGGGTGGATAGCGCTCCCTCATAATCTTTCTTCGTATAATTTATTTTGTTTTTCGGTAAATTAGGATGCCGAAAGGTTGGACGAATGTATGTCATGATTTCAGGTAGTTACAAGCGTTTTAGAGATTTCGTTCACAATTTTATCTGCCGTGATAGGCATTCCGTCGTAATTCAGGATACGAATCAGTTTCTTCGGATTGATTTCCAGTTCGTTAATCAATAGCGAGCGCATCTGTGCATCGCGGTTCTGCTCAATTACGTATACCACTTCGTGGTCTTCTATGAATTGCGCCACGTCTTCGTTGAACGGAAAAGATTTGATACGCATGGCATCCATCACTACTTCCTGTGTGCGCAATATATCAATGGCTTCTTCTGATGAATAAGTGGAGGTTCCGAAGAAAATAACCCCTATCGGACTCATGTTTTTCTCCTGATAGAAATAAGGTTTTGGTACCAGCGTTTTGGCTGTTTCCCATTTCCTTACCAGGCGTTCCATGTTCCGGATATAGACTGCGCTGTCTTCTGTATAAACCGCATATTCATCACGGGATGTACCGCGCGTGAAATAAGAACCTTTGGTTGGGTGAGTACCCGGATAAGTACGGTAAGGGATTGCATCACCATCCACATCCAGGTATCGACCGAACTTGCCCATGTTTTCCAGGTCTTCGGCGGTTAATACTTTACCTCTGTCATAATGTCTTTCCGGATTCCATTCAAACGGCTCGCTCATGTGGTCGTTCATACCTAAATCAAGGTCTGTTAATACTATGATTGGTGTTTGCAGGCGTTCGGCCAGATCGAAGGCATCGGCTGTCAGTTCAAAGCATTCTTTCGGATTACTCGGGAACAATAGTACATGCTTGGTATCGCCGTGTGAGGCGTAGGCGGCTATGGTAATATCTGATTGTTGGGTACGTGTCGGCATACCAGTCGATGGCCCTGTGCGTTGTACATCAATCAATACGGCTGGTACTTCTGCGAAATACCCCAAACCTAAAAACTCGTTCATCAGAGAAACTCCCGGGCCACTGGTGGCTGTAAAAGACCTGGCTCCGTTCCAGTTGGCACCAATCACCATACCGATGGCAGCAAGTTCGTCCTCAGCCTGCACAATGGCATAATTCTTTTTGCCGGTTACTTTATCCGTTCTGAATTTTTTGGCGTATTTCTCGAATTTTTCTACTACTGAGGTCGATGGTGTAATCGGGTACCATGCCGCTACGGTTGCTCCGGCGAATACGGCTCCCAGACCACAGGCTCCATTGCCATCAATCATGATTTTATTCCCAACTTTATCCCGGCGTTCAACACGGATATCTAAAGGATAATTAAAATTATTGTGCACATATTTCACACCCAGTTGCAAGGCCCGAACGTTGGCCGGAATTAACTTTTCCTTGCCTCTGAACTGCTCAGCCAACAATTGCTCCAATACCCCGAATTCAATATCCAACAGGGCAGAAAGAGCCCCTACATAGATGATATTCTTGAATAATTGTCGCTGGCGTGGGTCGGCATAATTCTCGAGGCAGATGCCCATGAGCGGAATACCAAGATAGGTAATGTCCTCTCTGATGTATT
Organism: Chitinophaga pinensis; assembly: GCA_943368675.1. Taxonomy (GTDB): domain Bacteria; phylum Bacteroidota; class Bacteroidia; order Cytophagales; family Spirosomataceae; genus Emticicia. Next base: position 2,852 of record CALRLN020000111.1, read on the forward strand.
CATTATGCAGTGGTTTGGTGCTATCATACATAAAATATCCGCCCGGGCGTACGCTCTGTACGTCTTTCAGCATACTTTGCGGGTTCACCGACATCATCAGGTCAATGCCCTCACGCCTTCCTAAATAACCTTTTTCATTGATACGTACTTCGTACCAGGTAGGTAAGCCTTGTATATTCGAAGGAAAGATATTCTTTGGTGTAACGGGAATCCCCATGCGGAAGATGGCTTTGGCAAACATACTATTGGCACTAGCTGAACCTGTACCGTTTACATTGGCAAAGCGCACTACAAAATCATTAATAAGTTCTGACATTTTAAGTCGACCCTGTCGGTGAGTTTATTGTTATTAAATAATAAGTAATGAGAAAGTATTAACGGATATAATAAATTAGTTTATATCTCTGTTTAGCTATCATTCTTTCGCCATTTCTTATTTGGCGGGTTGTTACTTTTTTTACCTGAAAAAAAGTAACCAAAAAAGCAGGCATCATTAAACTCGCACAATTAAAAATCTGAAAATATCTTTCTTCTATGTTGAATCTTTTCACGATTTTTAATCGTGCTCAAACAAGAAATGATGTTCTAAGGACTTTAATTTTTAGTTGTTATTTTTTCTAGCAAGAAAATAATATCTAATAATTTAGTAGTCTTACTTAATCTCTTGAAATCAGGCCGTATTGCAGGTGTGATAAGGCTTGGTGACATTATAGAAAAATTTCTGCATGTCCCAGGCTGATGTCGGGCATCTTTCAGCGCATAAGCCGCAGTGCAGGCAAACGTCTTCGTCTTTTACCATTACACGGCCAGTTGCCAGTGTACCTGATACCAGTAGTTCCTGGTCAAGGTTCAGGGCAGGAGCCATCAGGCGTGTCCGCAGGTCTTCTTCTGTGCCGTTTACGGTAAATGTAATGCAGGAAGTAGGGCAGATGTCCATACAGGCATCACATTCTATGCAACGGTTCTCGGTAAATACGGTCTGTGCATCGCAGTTCAGGCAGCGCTGTGCTTCTTTGAAACCTTCAATCTTGTTGAAGCCCAGTTCTACCTCTTTTTTGCGGTCTTTCAGCGTAACAGATTTATCTGCCTGCGCTACCACAAAGCGGTGGTCGTTGGCTACTACGCTATCGTAGCTCCATTCATGGATCCCCATTTTCTGAGAAACCAGATTGGTAAACGGTGCAGGACGGTCAGTCAATGCTTTGCCTTGCAGGAATAAATCTATCGAAATAGCAGCCTGATGACCTTGTGCTACTGCTGTAATTACGTTTTTAGGGCCAAGGGCTGCATCCCCGCCAAAGAATACTTTGGCATTGGTTGACTGGAAGGTGTCGGGATTCACAACAGGCATTTCCCATTTGTCAAACTCTACGCCCAAATCTCTTTCTATCCAGGGGAAACTGTTTTCCTGTCCGATAGCTACCAGTACATCATCTGCTTGTATGAATACATCGGCTTCGCCAGTGGCAACCAATGAGCGTTTGCCTTTTTCGTCATATACCGCATGTACTTTTTCGAAAGTCATGCCTTTTAGCTGACCGTTTTCTACGACAAATGATTTCGGTACGTGGTTATCCAGAATCGGAATGTCCTCATGCATGGCATCTTCTTTTTCCCATGGAGAAGCCTTCATTTCGGCAAACGGGCTGCGCACTACTACTTTAACGTTTTCGCCACCCAAACGGCGTGAGGTACGGCAGCAGTCCATAGCGGTGTTTCCACCGCCCAATACTATTACATTCTTCCCTATTTTACTCGTATGCTCAAAAGCCACACTTGCCAGCCATTCAATTCCGATATGTATATTGGCAGCTCCTTCTTTGCGACCCGGTAGACCTGATAAATCTCTGCCTTTAGGCGCTCCGGTGCCAACGAAAACAGCATCGTAATCTTTGGACAAAACATCTTTCAGGCTCGAAACATAGGTTTTGAAGTGGGTATGGATACCCATATCAAGGATATTGCTCACTTCTTCGTCTAACACAGTTTCAGGCAGCCGGAAAGAAGGAATCTGGCTGCGCATCATACCACCGCCTTTGATTTGCTCATCAAAAACGTGGATTTCGTAGCCCAACGGAGCTAAATCTCTTGCCACTGTCAATGAAGCAGGACCTGCGCCAATGAGGGCTATTTTTTTGCCATTCCCAAATTCAGGGGCTTTCGGAATGAGGTGTTTAATATCGCCTTTGTTATCGGCGGCTACTCTTTTCAGACGGCAGATGGCTACGGGTTCTTCTTCCACTCTTCCACGGCGGCAGGCAGGCTCGCATGGTCTGTCGCAGGTGCGGCCTAATACCCCCGGGAATACATTCGATTCCCAGTTTACCATGTAGGCTTCAGTATAGCGTTCAGCTGCAATTAGTCTGATGTACTCGGGCACAGGTGTATGCGCAGGACAAGCGTACTGGCAATCTACTACCTTGTGATAGTACTCGGGGTCATTGACATTTGTCGGTTCCAACGGTTGAATATTTTTTATAGTTAAGTCGTAATAAAAGCTAAGTCGAATTTGAAAATATGGCTATCTTAAAAAATCAGGATAACTACTATTTATATTAGATTGCCACAATACCATTGCGGCAATGTACGCAAGGTGAAACGATGTTACACAATAGTATGTAACTATTGCCGAATTAAATTGTGCAACATTGACTAGGCGTCCCCGTGTCTCTTGTGTACATTGTGGCACAATTGTATTGTCAGACAACAATTCGTCTTAAAACTAATTATTTTTAAAATCTAACACCAAATAATATTTTGTATTTAATAAAAAGTGGCAATGATTATATGAGATTTTGTCAAGAAAGTACAAATTTACATCTGCTTTAACTCACTCACCAGTTTGGTCAGTACTCCCTTGGCATCACCGAAAAGCATGCTTGTTTTAGGCTGATAAAAGAGCAGATTATCAATACCTGCATAGCCTGCATTCATACTTCTTTTGTTCACAATTACATTACGCGCGTTTTCTACATCGAGAATCGGCATACCAAATATAGGCGATGATGGGTCTGTTTTGGCGGCAGGGTTTACCACGTCGTTGGCACCTACTACCAGTACCACATCAGTTTTGGCAAACTCGGGGTTGATGTCTTCCATCTCCACCAGTTTATCATACGATACATTACTTTCTGCCAGCAATACGTTCATGTGGCCGGGCATACGACCTGCTACCGGATGAATGGCGTATTGTACATCGACGCCTCTTTCTTCCAACAGTGTTTCCAGTTCGTGAATCACGTGCTGCGCTTGCGCTACGGCTAAACCATAGCCTGGCACTATAACTACTTTTTTGGCATAATTCATCAGAATAGCTGTATCTGAAATCGAAATATCTTTGATACTTCCCTTTATGTCATCACTACCGGCTCCGCTTGCACCACTGGCACCAAAGGCTCCGAAAATAACATTGCTCAAAGGACGGTTCATAGCCTTGCACATGGCCAGCGTAAGTATAGTACCGGCAGACCCTACCAGAATACCTCCTGTAAGCATAACCTGATTCTGATACAGGAAGCCCCCGAAAGCAGCAGCCAGTCCTGTAAATGAGTTCAATAAAGAGATAACAACAGGCATATCTGCCCCACCGATAGGAATCACAAACAGGATACCATACACCAATGCCGCCACAAAAAGCAGAATGGGTAATAGCATGTGTTCGGGTTGAGCATAAACGATGTAAACGCCAAAGGCAATCAGGGCTACCATTACAACAGTGTTCAGGATATTATACGAGGGAAGGCGGATAGGCTTTTTCATAGTTTCGTTGAGTTTCAGGAAAGCTATAATGCTTCCACTGAAAGAAACCGAGCCGATAATCATACCCGCAATGATGGTTGCCATCGCTCCGGTTTTACCGATGTTATGCTCATATTCCATAATGCCAATCAAGGCGGCACAAGCACCACCCATCCCATTGAAAAGCGATACGAGCTCAGGCATTTTGGTCATTTGTACCTTATTGGCTGTCAGCCAGCCTGCAATTGTACCGATACCAATAGCAGCAAGAATCAATATAATTTTCAGCGGTTCTCTTGAAGTGAATCCTCCCGGATGATTATACCATAAAATAGTACCTGCAATTGCCAGGGTCATACCAAAAGCGGCATATAAATTTCCTCTGCGGGCAGTATCAGGATGGCTGAGCATTTTCAGGCCGATTACGAAAGTAACCGAGCCTATTAAATAGACTATATCAAGAATGTATTTTATCTCCATTGCACAAAGGGCGTTGTTAGGATATTTTGGGTTCTTATTTTTTCTTAAACATTTCCAGCATTCTGTCTGTTACGGCAAATCCTCCTACTACATTGAGGGTTCCTAATACCACCGCTACAAAGCCCAGTGCCAATGACAGTATGTTATCAACAGGGGTGTTCAGCATTACTATTATGGCGCCAACTATTACTACCCCATGAATGGCATTGGCACCACTCATGAGTGGGGTATGTAGCACCGCAGGTACTTTGCCGATTACTTCTACACCTACAAAAACAGATAATATCAGAATGTATATCATCTCAATATTTTCGCCCAGAAAACTCACTATGTCGTTAATCATTTTTGTTATGGTTATTTAGATTTTGATGTTTTTTTGGTTTGTTGTGGTGAGGTTTTTATTATTTGGTTTTTGCATAGAGACTTAACTGTTCGCCGCGCGATGCATTACGTCTCCTGTCGTAGAATATGTAATTTTTCATCAAAAGGGTTTAAAATCGCCTTTAATAGTTAATTCAAAGATATTTATCGGCCCCAGGAGACGTATTGCAATACGTCTCTACGGATATGGGATTATTTGTTATCTATTTCACCACTGACGGATGCACGGGTTTGCCTTCGTGTACAATCAATGAACCTTTGGTTATTTCTTCTTCCATCTCCCATTTGAATCCGTCTTTTGTGGCCAGGTGCAATAGGAATGTGGCAATGTTTTTGGCATATAATTCACTGGCATTCAATGGTAACAGAGATGGAATATTCGGTTCTCCTACTATGGTTACGCCGTGTTTTACTATGGTTTTGCCATATTCACTACAAGCACAGTTACCGCCTTGTTCTACTGCCATATCAACTATTACCGAGCCTAGTTTCATGCTTTTTACAACCTCTTCAGGTATGAGCATGGGGGCTTTTTTGCCCGGAATCAGAGCGGTTGTTATCACCAAATCGGCCTCGCTGATGTGTTTGGCAATTACCTCCTGTTGTTTTTTCAGGAAATCTTCTGAAACACCTTTTACATAACCACCCTCAATTTTGATGGAATCATCGCCTTTTACTTCGATGAATTTCCCGCCTAATGATTGTACCTGCTCTTTGGTTTCGGGACGGATATCACTTACCTCAACCACAGCTCCCAGACGTTTGGCTGTGGCTATGGCCTGCAAACCTGCGACCCCTGCACCCATAATGACTACTTTGGCAGGTTTGATGGTTCCTGCGGCTGTCATGAGCAGCGGAAAGATTTTACCTAAGTGATAAGCACCGATGATGACAGATTTATAGCCAGCCAGATTGGCCTGAGAACTCAGGGCATCCATTTTCTGGGCTCTGGAAATGCGGGGGATGGCATCGACCGAAAACGCAGAGATGCCTTGTTTTGCGCTGGCTTCAATGAGTTCAGGATTAGTGGCGGCATATATGAAAGAAATGGATACGGCACCTTTTTTCATTTGTCCGACTTCTTCTACTGTCGGTGGATTTACTTTCAGAATTATGTCGGCTTCTGCTAGCAGAGAAGCTTTGTTTTTCTCCACTTTGGCACCAACGGCTTCGTAAGCAGTATCTTCAAAAAAGGAAGAGGTTCCGGCTTCTTTTTCAATCGTACACTCAAATCCGGCTTGAATCAGTTGTTTGCAGACTTCGGGACTTAGGGCAACACGTCTTTCAAAAGGTTTGGTTTCTTTGATTATTGCTATTTTCACAGGGTCGTAAACTTAATTTTATGTCGGCACTAATATAGAAATAATTCAAATATTTATCAATATATTCATAAGTTAAATTGCTGTTAAAAAAACTTTCGACCTATGGGGGGACTTTGGGGGATGGGATAGCGTATTTTTTCGACCTTTGGGAGACAATATATGCATAATGTAGGGGCTCAAAATTTTGAACTCCTACATTATATATATATTATGGCACCTGTGGCAAATAATCAAGAGGTAGTAACTCACCAATTTTCTCATTTCCCCAACGGCCTTCATAGACAATGGCTAAGGGATTAATCAGATGTCCGTTTTTTTCGACAATCGCCGGAGATTCAAGTAAGGAAAGGATTGAGAACTGGGGCGTATTTTTTTGTCCGATACCTGCGAATTGTTCCTCTTCAAATTCTTTGTTATAAACCACATATAAATGATTGTCGAAATCAATAGCGAACATATCCGACTTTGTATGCACAATCTCGGATTCTTTTAACGGTGTTTTTACAAGATATTGTACATATTTACTAAAACCGGAAGTGCCTATTTTTCTCAGAGACTGATTGATTCTTAATTTAATGTCGGTTGAATCAACTATCATTTTCTCCTTCGATGCCTCATTGATAAAATTACCTGAGCTGTCTTTTTTCATGGCTACCAATGGCACAGAAAAAATCTTTTTCTCCTGTCTGATCAAAGTGTGCATTACATAGCCTTCTTGTGTGAGCTTCTGCTCTGCCAAGGCTTTAAAGAAATGCTGCGCAGAACCATAGTAAGCTTTGTTTCTGTTTTCAATCCATTGTTTTCGTCTCCTGTCGCTTCTGGTTTTCATTTCCTCAAAGAAAGGATAACCCCAGTATGAGATATATTGGTCTCTGAAATGATACCTGAATTCTTCCAACTGATATTTAACCACATATCCTAATGCTTTATTTTCAATTTCGAGTGGTTCATCTGCTCTGATGATCAGTTCAGAATCGTCGTTGCTCATTCTGAATGTCAGTGCCTCGGGATTTTTCAGTTTGCATTCTTTCGAAAAGTAAGTTTTACCAATGAAGCCTTCCTGAAAAATATAGAAATATCTTTTGAACCCGTCCCGGATAAGCTTAACTGTAACTCCCTGCAATTCAATGACATCAGCATTGAGCATTACCAGCAACGGCTTTTTCAGGGTATCGGCTTTTAATTGTAAAGAGAATGTCTGATAGCCGATATAGCTTATGACCAGGTCTATGGTTCCTGAAGGTACGTTTGTGAGTTTAAATCTGCCCTTATCATCGGTTTGCTGGCCTTTTGTGGTATTACTGATGAATACATTGGCAAATGCCAGCGGTTTTTTGTCGGCAGCATCAACTACCCGGCCCTCGATATTGGTTTGAGACCAGGCTGAAAATGAGCAATAGAAGTATAGCAGTAGAAGGGTAATAGCTTTTGCGTACATAGGTAATCGGGTAGGACAAGTATTTCATCTATAATGACGTAAAAGTATAACTAATTGCTTAGTTCTTTTTTTTAAATAAGAATTTTTTAATGGGGAGGTAATGTTGGGTGATTTGCTATTATGATTTTTTGCCACGAAGTACACTACAAAACCACAATGTTACACAATTGTACTGTGTGTGTCTAGTCCTGAAATAGGTTTACACAAACTTACAAAGAACTATGACAAGGACAAAGGCGAGAAGAGAACCGGGTTATAACAGGTATAAATTACGATATGACATTAATTTTAAGTGGGAAGTATGTCAGGAATATCTCAATAGTTCAGAGACTAAGTCGGCTATTCAGAAAAGGAATGGTATTATCAGGTTGTGAAACATTGTGTCCTTTGTGGCAATGGAGTTATGGCAATTCATCCCGGCTTTGATATAAATCTAAGAATCCTTATTATTGAATAAAATTTACAACTAAAATGGAAGAACAAAAGAAAATAACCAAGCATTATTCGAATGGTGAGGTAACGGTTGTCTGGCAGCCCCATATGTGTATACACTCTGCTATCTGTTTCAAGGGATTGCCGCATGTATTTGACCCCCGCAAGCGGCCCTGGGTTACACCCGAACATGAGAGTGGTGAGAAGATTATGGCTCAGATTGATAAATGTCCTTCGGGTGCTTTATCTTACTTTAAAAATGAGGTAGGGGAGCAGGAGAAGCAGATAGATAATGAAACAATTGTGGAAACTACCAAGAATGGCCCTTTGCTGGTGTATGGAAATATATCAATCAAGGATGCTGAGGGTAATGTTACGAAAAAACATAAAGTAACAGCTTTATGCAGATGTGGTTCATCGGAAAATAAACCCTTCTGTGATGGGACACATGTAAAGATCGGATTTATTGCCTAAGAGTTTTGAAAACATATGTATCAGTGAGGATACTCTGGAGAATTATCTTTCTATTCTATCTGCCTATCATTACTACTATTTTACCGAAAATAAACTGAGCGCTACCGTTCCTATATTCCTGTTTCTGTCTTCTCTTACAGTTTTTAACTTTGCAGAAGAAACAAAGTGATATTTAGCAGGAGACAGCCAATGAGGACTAATTATGTGATAGCCACACCAAAAAACAAACAAAACGTGAAGAAGCGGGCATGGCGGACAGTACTTGTCCGCATTGCATACTGGTGGAGAAACCAGTATAAATAAACTTTTATTTTGCAGAAGCCAGAGGCAAATCAATAAAGAATGTTGTTCCGCGCCCGTCTTCAGTCTCAAACCATATATTGCCTCCGGCATGTTCTACGCCACGGCGAGCCATAGCCAGGCCTAGTCCGGAGCCTCCGATTTTGGTAGTAAAATTCGGTAAAAATACCTTCTGGCGGTGGTTTTCCTGTATCCCTGAGCCATTATCCTGAATCTCAATAATTACTTTATCGTCTTCACTTTTATAGAGACGCAGATTAATGATAGGTCTTTTTCCAACCGGAACCGACTGAATGCCATTAATAATAAGATTGGTAATAACCCGGCTCATAAACTGGCGGTCGCCCACTACCCATGCTTCTTTTTCTTTGATGTAGGGGTTCAGCGCAATTTTCTCATCTTCTGCATACAAATCGGCTGATTTCTGAATCAATGGCACTAAATCAAACGTTTCGTTACGTGGCACGGGCATTTTGGCAAACTCTGAAAATGAGTTGGCAATCTCACTTATATTATCAATTTGCTCGGTCAGTGAATTAAGCGCTCTTGTTATGCGTTCCTTGGCTTTCGGATTATCAACAGTCAGCGTGCGTTGCAACTGCTGTATAGAGAGTTTCATGGGTGTCAGCGGGTTCTTGATTTCATGCGCTACCTGTTTGGCCATTTCGCGCCAGGCTGTTTGCTTTTCACTCAATGAAAGAGCTACTTTACTCTCTTCGAGTTTTTTCAACATTTTGTTGTACTCACGCATGAGTAGCCCGATCTCATCATCCGAATTCCAGTCAAGTTTCTCATGCAATTTATCCAGATTCGTCTTTTTAAGTTTTTGGGCTACAATCTTTAACGGATTAGTCAGCACGTTCGATGCGAAATAAGATATAACCAATAAGATAAGAAATAACCACGTAAATATATTCAGAATAGAAGCCACTACTTCAGTCACCTGACGATCCAACACAGGTTTGGCATCAAAAAACGGAATCCCGATTACTCCCAATGGTTTGCTATCCTGCCCTTTTATAATCATATAAGCGGTTTTATAGGTCAGGCTACCAAGAGTCTCTGTCAATAGAGCTTCATTTTCTTTTTCTTCAATAATACGTCTGTAGGCTATAGGGTTAATGAAATTTGAAATCAAACCATACTCATACACCAGCGGTCGGGTGGTAAGGTTTAGTCGCCCGTCTAAATTATAGAGGTT
>CALRLN020000112.1:0-12565 GCA_943368675.1 Chitinophaga pinensis
AAAACGCAGGGTTATATCCTTAACACCTAGTATCTCTTTCTTGAAATTTGAAACCGGAGCTTTATGACAATTGGCTACTATCTGACCATTCTCTTTTAGCTGATGCACAATTGCTGTACCGAGAGTAATGATTAAAAAGTTGGTTTTTCTCAAAAACTGCTGTGCTTTTTTGTTAGTCTGATTTAATAAATTTTCCAGTTCTTCTCTCGAATCAGCAAAAAACCTTGAATGATAATCATAGTGTTGCCAGATGCCTGCATTTTCTATCATCTGGTGTTTATATACAGGTTGACTTTGCAGACTATTACTAACCAATTTAAAAATCGAGGAGGGATTAAAAACAGTCCCGTAGGGATTGCATAAGCATTGAATCTTATTATCAGCTAATTGACTTCCAATGACTTCGGAAAAACAAGAACCAACGGTCATTATCCGGGAGTCAGTGCCGATACGGAAGCGAGAAGGACTCACTTCAATTTCAGTACGGAATTCCATTTCTTTATACTTTATTAGGGGTTAGTTTTAGGGACAGATAAGTATTTGATAATCAACTATTTGCGAAAGTAAATTTTTCATCTGACTCTCGCAAACTTTTTCCCAAAAAAACAATAAAATTAATATTCAGGAAAAAAATCCCTAACCTATTATATATATACTAAGAAATATTTGGACTTTTATATGATAATCTTTTTGTCAGACACTACGGCCCGGTTAATTTCTCTACCTCTGTACCCAACCACCCCTTTTATTAATAGATACTTTTTTTAATAGCGTATTTCTACAAGTGTTTATTGTATGAGACATGCTATTCTTATTTAAATAACTGAAGCAATATAATAGCAAACGGCTGAAATGCGGTTCCTGAGTTTTATGAGAAACTGTTCTGGCGGTTATAATTTCAGCTTATAAGTAAGCAGAATAGTGAAATCATCCGGTTCAGTATCTGCAAATTCATGTGATATAAAGCCTCCCAGAGTAAGCGTATTTTTTTTGTTGATTTTATAATCCACTTCTGCTTTATATCTGATTTCATCAAAGGCTTCCCCCATTCTATAAAATAAATCTGCCGATAAAGCAGGAGTAAATCTGGTTTTGTTGGGATAAGCCAGTTCGAGTCTGTTTCTCAGGTAACTTTTATCGTTTTCAAGAGTTCCGTTATCATCTTTAAACTGATTCTGATAGCGCAATCGATAGGTAAGTTTCAGAAATGCAATTTTGTGGTCATACGTAAGATTGGCATAAAAACGATGGTAAGATTTAAATACATAGGCTTCATCTCCTTTATCATATTTACGCCGACTGATAAAACGATAAAAAGCGGTAACTTCCCAATGCTTGTTAAATTTATACCCTGCACCAAGTTCGGCAATATAAGAGCCTGTTGTTTTGAGGTTATTATTGATGCGCCACTGCCCGTCTGCTTCCAGAAATATTTTCTTTGTAATACTTTTACTTACACTAATGCCTGTCCATAGGTTTGTATTTCTTGTTTGTGCCTCACCCAACAAAGGCAAGACTAAACTCATGATTAAAAGGTATTTTTTCATTTTAAAATTTTGTGGTGTTATTGTGACATTAAGCAATGAGTTTACAGCAAAAATGAATCCTTACTCTGGAATCAGGATGGTATACACTATCAGAACTAATCCTTTTTTTGCAAATAGCGGTTTCAAATGCACATACAATCACAAAGACGTGAAGTAGTTGCTTTTGGTAGCAAATAATAGAAAATTTATTCAAAAGAGTATAAGTAGGTAATAATATTCTATAATCGCTGAATCTTATCTACACAATTGGGGCAATGATATACAGATAGCCTTTTTTGTGTTCTTAGCCATATCATTCTGTATTATTTTACGGTTTGATACTTAGTACCTTAAAACTCCGTTAATGAAATTCCTGCAACGCTACTCAATCTGGCTCCACCTTATCGGCTGGATATTCTTTATAATCCTACCATTTCTGACTATACCCAATGGTAATTTTAATTTCTTTCGTCAGGCTAATTTCCCGTCATTCCTAATTTCTCAATTGATTAATGATATAGCGTTAATCGCCATTTTCTATTTTAATCTTAATTTCCTTACGCCCAATCTGTTTATAAAAAAGAATATTACCGCTTTTGTTTTATACCTGATTGCGATTTTTATATTGATGTTACTCCTCAATAAATTTACTTTTGATACATTCTTTAAACCTAATTTCCAGAGATTCCCCCGGCCTGATATGCCTGCATTCCGGCGCAGAGAATCTCCTCCTTTTATGTTTATTCCCTTCCCATTCTTTTTCAGAACTACACTAACTTTCGCATTAGTGATACTCGCCAGTTCTTTATTGGCTCTTATAAAGGAGCGGGCAATACATAAGGAAGAAAAACAGCAGATGGCACTGGAAAAAACCGCTGCCGAACTAGCAGTTTTAAAATTACAAATCAGTCCGCATTTTTTATTTAATACCCTCAATAATATACGCTGGCTAGCCAGACAAAAATCTGACAAGACCGAAGACTCGGTCGTAAAGCTATCCCAATTGTTAAGGTACATGATTTATCAGGCCAATAATGATAAAGTGCCATTGGTACAGGAAATCACCTATTTACAGAATTACATTGCTCTCCAGAAAATGAGGCTTACTGAAAAAGACGAAGTAAGATTTACGCAGGAGGGCGACATTGCCCAATGGAGTATCGAACCTCTACTCTTTATACCCTTTGTAGAAAATGCCTTTAAATATGGCTTGCACAGCCAGCAAGAGAGTATCATAGAAATAAAATTAAATATTAAGGGTAGTACACTCAACTTCTTTGTGAGGAATCCCGTCTTTGCCAGTAACCACCCATCTAATATGGAAGATTCGGGCATCGGAATTCAGAATGTAGAAAAACGACTGGCTTTGCATTATCCTGATAAGCACGAACTGAATATTGCAAATATTGGAGGGTATTTCAGTATAGATTTAACCATTATTTTATCTGATGTCTAATCAACGAAGCAAAGAAAAAATAAGATGTATTGCCATTGACGATGAGCCTTTTGCTTTGGAAATATTATCTGACGATATTAGAAAAATACCTTTTCTGGCTCTGGTCAATGTATTTTCTAATGCAGTTGATGCCGGTAAATTTCTTGAAAAAAATGTAATCGACCTTATCTTTCTGGATATTCAGATGCCTACCCTTACAGGTACTCAGTTTTTAAGACGCATTTCATCCCCACCCATGGTGATTTTTACTACTGCCTATGAGGAGTATGCACTTGAAGGCTACGATCTGAATATTGTTGATTACTTGCTGAAACCTATCCCTTTTGAGCGCTTTTTAAAAGCCGCTAACAGAGCTTTTGAACTGCATCTATTGAAAGTAAAAGACGAACCCCCCCTTGCAGCAGAAGACCGTCTATATTGTTTTATTCATTCTGAATACAAGCAGATAAAGTTATACTATGACGAAATATTATACATTGAAGGACTAAAGGACTACGTAAAAATATTCACAAAAAGCAATTCCCGGCCAATCTTAACCCGTATGAATCTGAAAAGAATTGAAGATAAACTGGCCGATGCACAATTTTGCCGGGTGCATCAATCGTATATTGTTTCGTTAAGTAAAATCAGCTCATTTCAAAAAACCAAACTATTGATTGATAAGCAGGAGATACCGATAGGCAGAAGTTTTTTAGACGGGTTCAGGGCAAAATATGAGCATCCATAAGTAATTAATCTACACAAATCTTTTAAACCTCTACACTTCTCAACGGGCAGGCATCTCATTTCAGGGCATATTCGTCCTTGAAGCATGAACTAATCAAAATGCCTGAATGAGAAAAAGACTATCCTACTTTTCATTAATTGTGCTATGGATTTGCCTTGCTGGTGAAACCTACGCCCAAAATGCCAAAAAACCTACGGTAAATAACCCATTGATAAAAGATGAGTTTTTCAACAACATTCCATTAGCCAATGTATTGGCCGAAATGGAAAAAAAGTATCCGATCAAATTAGTTTATGATAAGGCTGAGCTAAAGCCTTACAACATTACCTATTGGTTTACGAACGAAACCTTTCAGGATGGCCTTAAAGCCATTGTTAAGAAAATGCCTCTGAAGTTTTATATGGACGAAAACGATGTGATACATGTGGTTGGGAAGAATAAAAAGATAGAAACTGCAGCTGATGTAAAATTTGAAGGACAACCAAGCAGAACTGATTTTACGCTGACCGGCAGGGTAGTGGACGCTACCAACGGAGAGAACCTCCCCTTTACTACTGTAACCATAAAAAATACCAAATCAGGCAGTCAGACAAATGTAGATGGATACTTCACCTTGTTAAAAGTACCATCTGACACAGTTACTTTGGAGGTAAGCTATGTAGGGTTTATTACCCGTCTGTTTCATTTGAATCCTAAGCTTAACATAGAAGATTTAAAGATTGAAATAGACCCTGCCACCGGAATACTCGAAGAAGTAACAATAACCGAAAAGAAAACAGAGGTTTTAAAGGCAAATGAAGTGGTGGGTATGATAAAAATGACACCCAGAAACATAGCCCGCTTACCGAATGTTGGCGAGCGTGACCCTTTCAGGGCTTTTCAGCTAATGCCCGGTGTAAGTGCCTCTAACGAGTCGTCTTCCGGTCTGTACGTACGTGGAGGCACCCCTGATCAGACACTGGTCTTATATGATGGCTTTACGGTTTACCATGTTGACCACCTTTTCGGATTTTTCTCTGCTTTTAATTACAATGCCATTAAAGACATTCAATTGTATAAGGGAGGTTTTGATGCCAAGTTCGGGGGCAGAATTTCGGCAGTAGCAGAAATAACCGGAAAAGAGGGAAATAAAAAGGAATTCAATGCCGGCGTAGATGTAAGCTTGTTGAGTGCAAATGGCTATATAGAAACACCAATCGGCGACAAGTTGACTTTCATAGTAGCCGCAAGGCGCTCATGGAAAGGGCCACTTTACAAGAAATTGTTTGAAAGATTTACCTCAGAGAACTCTACCCAGAATACCCAAACCGGAAACCTCCCTGGTGGCACAGGTCGTAACCCATTCGGTTCGTTCGGGCAGGAGCAGGTAGCAAGTTCTTATTTTTATGATTTGAACTCAAAACTGACTTTCCGTCCATCAAAAACTGATATATTTTCTTTGAGCCTCTACAATGGTACTGATAATATGGATAATTCTAGTAGCTCCAGCCTGACAGGTTTTGGCCCTCCGGGCGGTGGCGGCGGAGGTTTTGGAGGCAGAGGCTTTAATACTTCAACGAATGATATTTCCAACTGGGGTAATTTAGGAGGGAGCCTGAAATGGTCGAAACAATGGAATGAGAAGTTCTATAGTAATGCGCTCATTAGTTATTCAAACTATTATAGTACACGTGATAACAGCCGCTTAATGACCATTACAAGAGATAGTGTAGACAGAGATGTGAGAATCGGGCAGATTGAAGACAATAGCTTGACCGATATTACTGCCAAAATGGATTTTGAATGGAAACCTGTTAAAAACAATAATGTGGATTTTGGTTTACAAGCTACCAGAAATAATATTAAATATAACTATAGCCAGAACGATACAATTAAGGTTTTAGACAGAGACGATACCGGAAGTACCTATATAGCCTATATTCAGGACCAGATTAAGTTATTCGATGCTAAATTGCACATTATTCCGGGTATCAGAATGACTTATTTTGATGTAACCCGAAAAAACTATTTTGAACCTCGACTTTCAGGCAATTTTAACCTTACGCCCAAATTAAAACTGAAAGGAGCCGCAGGTATCTACTATCAGTTTGTAAAGCAGATTAATCGTGAGGATATATCTCAGGGAAACAGAAACTTCTGGGTACTGTCTAATTCCTCCACGCTTCCTGTTACTCGTTCGAAACACCTGATTCTCGGAGGTAGTTATGAAACAGCCGATTATTTGTTTGATGTGGAATTTTATCAGAAAAAAAGTACTGATATAACTGAATACACGCTACGCTTTGTACCTCAGCTGAACCGGACGTTAACGGCAAGTGAAACATTCTTTAATGGTGATGAAACAATTAATGGAGTAGATATCCTGATTCAAAAGAAATTCGGAAATTTTAATGGCTGGATCGGCTATACACTGGCAGAAGCCAAACGCACTATTGCCGCTTTTTCTGATAAACCTTATTATTCAGACCAGGATGTAAGACACCAGTTTAAGATTGTGGGCTCTTATAAATACAAAAAATGGGATTTTGCAGCTACCTGGATTTACTCCAGCGGTAGGCCATATACTTCTATTCTTGGCGCCTATCAGGTTACACTTTTAGATGGTACAGTCAGAAATTTTACCAATCCGTCAGATAAAAACGCGAATCGTTTCCCTGCCTATCATCGCATGGATATATCGGCTACTTATAATTTCAGCCAACAATTCAATATCGGTTTTTCTGTATTTAACTTATACGGACGGACTAACACCTGGTATAAAAGATTCCAGGTAATCACAGACGATGATTTAACGGTTTTACAAACTACTAATGTTAATTACCTTGGGTTTACACCAAACGTTACACTATCATGGAAACTCAAATAAGATTATGGAAACAATGAAAAAGATATATAGCATTATAGTGGTTCTATTAATTCAGACCTTTCTCATCAGTTGTAATGATGTGAATGATGTGATAAATGCCGGAGAGAAGCCTATTGTAGAAGCTTATCTGGCACCCGGCCATCCGGTGAGTATGAAAGTCTACACAGAAATTCCTTACGCTGAAACATCAGAAGGAGTATCTGAACCTATTGACGGACTTAGTATTAAGATTACAGCTAGTAATGGCAAAGTATTTAATTTAAAATCAGCAGGCAGTGGCGTGTATACCTCGGCAAATAACGAATTGATAGAAGGAGCTCCGATGAAATATAAAATGGAGTTCGAATTCAAAGGTCGGGTGGTAAGCGGAGAAACCGAAATTCCTGAAAAACCTGCAGGTTTTACGATAAGTACTCACCAGATATACCGGACACAGATAAATCTATCAAGTGGGGGTTTCCCTGGTGGCCCCGGCGGCGGATTTGGTGGAAATGATAATACTCCTGTGGAACTATCATGGAGTAATCCCGGAAATGTATATCATTTTATTGCCGTAGAAAATACCGAAGCTGAGCCACAGCAGATTATTATCCCTCCTTCAGGTTCTGAATTCCCCACTTTCAGGTTCAGATTTACAAACGAACCGCTGTTAGGGACCCATAATAGTATTCAACCGCAAAGTCTGGAGTATTTCGGAAATTATGATGTGATATTATATCGTATTAATCCCGACTACTCGGCATTATATCAGTCCAGCGGCACAACTACACAGAATCTGAGTACACCGCCATCAAGCATTACAAATGGCCTGGGGATTTTTACAGGCATAAACGCCGACACAGTAAAGCTCAATGTCGGAAAGAATTAATTTTTTTCATAAAGTATACAGTTTCGTTAGATAGGGGGTTGGCAGATAGCGTTGCCGGCCCTTTTATCTTTATGAAATCATTAAGAATGGACGCAGGAAATTAATAATAGTTTTTTATTAGAATTACGATTCTATGATTTACTTTGTGGTTGTAACAGAAAACAGAAATTCTGTAACAGATTCAATTTTCAACCAACAAAACCTCACCATTCACTATGAAATTAAGTTTTATTTTTCTGTTTTGTGGCCTGTTAATAACCACTGCCGGGTTTTCCCAAAAAAATACTCCTATTACAGTGGCAACCTATAACCTTCGCTATAATACCTCTAATGATGGCATAAATGCATGGCCTAATCGGAAAGAGATGGTAAAAGGACTTGTCAGTTTTCATGAGTTTGATATTTTCGGAACTCAGGAGGGCTTACGTATGCAGTTGGACGACATAGCCGAACTGCAAAACTTTGCATTTCTGGGTGGCGGTCGAGACGACGGCAAGCAGGCAGGAGAGCACTCGGCAATTTTTTACAGAAAAGACAGATTCAAGGTTCTCAAATCAGGAGATTTCTGGTTAAGCGAAACACCCGATGTGCCCGGAAAAGGATGGGATGCCAAATGCTGCAACAGGATATGCTCATGGGCAAAATTTAAAGACCTTAAAACCAAAAAAGATTTCTATTTCTTTAGTGTGCATTTCGACCATCAGGGAGTAGAAGCACGCCGTCAGTCAGGCAAACTGATGGTAAAAAAGATACAGGAGATAGCGAAAGATGCCCCCGTAATTTGTGTAGGAGATTTTAATTCTACGCCTGATACCGAGCAGATTAAAGAAATGCAAACCATTCTGAACGATGCCCAGAAAGTAAGTGCTATGCCTCCTTATGGCCCTGAGGGTACTTTCAATGCCTTTAAATTCGATGCACCTATGAAAACCAGAATTGACTATATTTTTGTAGATAAAAAAATAAGTGTTCTGAAATACGGTGTACTGACAGACTCAAAAGAGCAACGCTATCCGTCAGACCATCAGCCCGTAGTGATTAAGGCTGTTATTAATTAATTTACCAGGCTTTTTATTCAAGGCTTTCTTCCACATTGAAAAAAGCAAAGAAGCTTATTTTTCAATATAGAAGAAGGCCTAAAAAAATAAAAGCGTGTGAAACCCACACGCTTTATTCATTCAACTATTATTTGACATCATTTAAACCGTTTCAACCACAGTAACTTTGGCATTAGCTTTTTTCTTGCCACCTATATTGAACAATTTGTTAACTTTCACTCTCCATCCTTCAATTACCATATATACGGCAGGAACAAGAATAAGGGTTAAAACCATTGAACTTGTCAGACCACCGATAATTACCCAGGCCATCCCATTTTTTGTTTCAGCACCTGCACCCGATGCCAAAGCAATAGGCAACATACCGAATATCATGGCAAGCGTAGTCATCAGGATAGGGCGTAAACGTTCTTTACCTGCTTCCACCAAAGCCTCTTTTACTCCCATGCCTTCGCCTTTTAGGTGATTGGTAAAGTCTACAATCAGAATCGCATTCTTACACACAAGTCCTAAGAGCATAATCAAACCAAGAATAGCGAAAATAGTGAGTGAGTTCATCGTCAAAGCCAAAGCTAATACCGCCCCAATCATTGCCACAGGTATCGAGAAAAGTACCACGAAAGGATATACCACACTTTCGTAAAGGGCAATCATAATCAGGTATACCAGCAATATACCGATTCCCATTGCAAGACCTAAACTTCCGAAGGCATCTCCCTGATTTTTGGCATCACCCAGATAATCAATAATCACACCCTCTGGTAGTTTTGTTTTTGCCAGTTCTTTTTTAATATCATCAACAATTGTACCCGACGGACGGCCGACAGCAGCAGAGTTAATTTTAATTGAACTCAACCGGTCTGTTCTTTCTAAGATAGACTGACCTACAATTTCTGAAATATTGGCAAAGTCAGTCAATTTCACAATTGCACCACGGTTATTGCGTATGGTCAGGTTTCTGACATTATCAATATTCTGTTTATCAGACTTATCGAAAATGATATTGATACCGTATTCCTCACCCTTATCTTTATATTTCGTATTGTTATTCCCCTGAAAAGCAATCTGCACAGCAGAGCCTACATCAGGAATACTCAAACCTAATTTCGACATTTTATCTCTGTCAATATTTATAGCTACCTCCGTTTTGGGGCTTTTAGTGCTATATTTTACATAGTCTGTGCCGGGTACTTTTGTTACAATCTGTTTCACAATTGCGGCAGCTTTCACAACATCATCGGTTACAGTACCTTTTACTGCAATCTGAATCGGGGCCTGGGCATTACCCGTGGCAGAAATTGGTTGAATATTTACACTCAATCCGGGTATTCTTGAAATCGTGTCGCGCATTATTTGTCCAAACTCATCGGTTGAAATCTTACGGTCATGCTTATCAACTAAAGTAACTGTAATTTCAGCCAGGTTGCTGTTAGATGAATTTCCAATAACAGAAGCTTGTGTGCCGACATTCGAGAACACATTTGTTACTTCAGGTCTTTCCAATAACATCTTTTCAACTTTCGCTACGGCCTGATTGGTTTGAACCAATGGTGTTTCAGGAGATAAGTCTAACTGAATCGATAATTCACCCCTGTCAGCATTTCCGATGAATGAGGCACCCACAAAACCTTTGGCAAGTAAAGTGAAAGTTGCGACAAACAATAGAATGATACCGATAAACACATAGCGTTTGTGACCTAGCGACCAGTTCAAGGCACAGATATAGGTATCTCTGATCTTATCTATGATACTTTCGAAACCTAAATTTAGTTTTCCCCAAAGTGTGTTTTTCTTTAATATTTCCAATTTACCCCATCTTGAAGCCAGAAGTGGAGTTAAGGTAAAAGAAACAAACAAACTCATCAGCGTAGAGAACACAATTACCAACGAGAATTCTTTAAGAATGTTACCAATCAAACCACCTGCCAGAGCCAGAGGTAAAAATACCACCACGTCAACAAGGGTAATGGCCATCGCTGTGAATCCTATCTCATTTCTACCTTCAAGAGCTGCCTCACGCTTGTTTTTACCCATTTCCAGATGTCGGTAAATATTCTCCAGTACCACAATACTATCATCAACAAGAATACCAACCACTAACGACAAGGCCATCAAGGTCATAAGGTTCAGGGAGAATCCAAATACCCACATAAGGATAAAGGTTGGAATCATGGCGGATGGAATTGCCACCAGTACGAACAACGAACTTCTGATACTGTGCAGGAAAAGCACCATTACGACACCCACAATGATAATGGCCAGATATAAGTCATGCATAACGGCATCGGCAGAAGCCAATGTATATACCGACTGGTCAGAAGCGATCTCGTAATTGAAATCTTTAGACGGGTAGCTGGCTTTAATTTTAGCTAGAGCCGCTTTTGCTCCGGCACTTACTTTTACCGCATTCGCATCCGTTTGTTTCATAATCTGAATTCCAATAGCGGGTTTGCCATTAATACGGTTGAGCGTACTCGGTTCGGTTTGTGCGTCAGTTACGCTGGCTATGTCTTTTAATAGGATACGGCTGCCGTTTACATTTTCACGGATAACCAGATTTCTTATATCTTCAACTTTCTTTAGTTTGGCGTCTAGTCTCAAAGAAAAACGTGACTGGTCTGTTTTTATATTACCCGCCGGATATGAAACCCCGCTGCCAGCAATAATCTGATTAACCATTGCCGATGAAATATTATATGTCTGAAGTTTATCGTTGTCAAGATATACTTCAATCTCACGTTCATTACCACCAATAATATTTACCTGGGCCACTCCGGCAACGTTTGTCAGCAAAGGCTTTACCTGCAAGTCAATAAAATCATATAACTCGGTCTGAGGTATTTTTGATGTTGCACTCACTTTCAGAATAGGCAGGTCGTCAAGGCTTAATCTTGATACCACAGGGTCCTCAATATCATCCGGGAGTCTTGATTTAATCTGGTTTACTTTACGCTCTGCATCCTGCTGGGCATTGATTACATTAAAGCCTGATTTCAGCGTTACTGTAATCAAAGAAAGACCTTCCTGCGATGACGAAGAAATCATGTCTACACCTTCAATAGACGATACTGCTTCTTCCAGCGGTTTGGTTACACTGCTTTCTACTTCGTCAGAGGCGGCACCTCTGTAAGTAGTCTGCACCATAATTACGTTTGTTTCAAACTTCGGTAATAAGTTATAATTCAATGTTTTATAACTAATAAAACCGAAGAGTATAAGGGTAACGAAAATTACTGTAATCAGTAATGGCCGTTTAATTGATAATTCTGTTATTGACATGGCTTCTGATTATTTATTAGGAGCAATTTGAATAAGACTACCATCTACTATATTGATGATTCCCTCAGTTATGATTTGCTCACCTTCGTTCAATCCGCTTAAAACTTCTACATTTTCGCCAACTTCTCTGCCCAGCACTATCTTGCGCATTACAGCCTTATTGCCTTCAGCAACAAACACATATGGGTTTTTCATACCATCACCAAGAGCCTTTTTAGGAATTTGCAAGGCGTTTGAGTTTTTGTTCAGGTTAAACTCAACTTTTACATAAGTACCTGCTTTGAGTGCTGCATTGCCATTAGCTAATAAAATATCTACTTTATAGTTATGATTATCATCTCCTTGCGGGCTTATATAGATGATACGTCCGCTGAAAGTTTTGGTCGGGTACACATCAGTTGTGATTGTGGCGGTTTGTCCTAATTTCAGTTCATATACATCTTTTTCGTTTACATACACTACAGTTTTTAACTGGCTTACATCAACAATGGAGGCGATAACAGTACCAATATTGGCATATTCTCCGGCAGTTAACTTTTTGTCAGTTACTACGCCACCTATAGGAGAGATAATTTTCGCATCTGCAATTTGTTGTTTCAGTTGCTCAGCCTGAATCTTGTTATTTTCGTAGTTGAACCTGGCATCTGTAACGGCAGTTTCATTAATAGCATTGCCTGCCAGTAATTCTTTGTTACGGTCATAGTCGGTTTTGGCTTTATTGATTGTGAGCTCGGTTGATTGCAGGCTGATTTGTTTTACTTTAGTATCAATCGTGCCAATGGTTT
>CALRLN020000113.1:0-12527 GCA_943368675.1 Chitinophaga pinensis
TCAGATCCTCCACTACTACTTTTACTATATCACTAAGGTTTACGTTTTCAAATTCTTCCAAAGTTGTGTTGAGTCTTGAAAAGGCCAGCAAATCTACAATGAGTTTTTGCATTCGTTCAGTAGCATACTTTATCCGCAAAAAATAGTCTTTCCCTTTGTCAGATAAGTTGTCAATTTCTTTTTCTAACAACCGGCTGGCAAAAGTCTGTATTTTTCGCAGGGGTTCCTGTAAATCATGACTGGCAACATAGGTAAACGAATGCAGTTCTCTGTTCATCTTTTCCAGTTCTTTGTTCTTCTCGGCAAACGATTTATTGGTTTCTTCCAGCAGATGTGTTTTTTTACTTACCTCTTTTTCCAACACCTGTTTTTGTTTTACCTGTTTTTCGATTTCGGTATTTGTGCCTACCCACATGAGTATATGCTTATGCTCATCTTTTTGTGCTGAACCCCGGCTGAGGTGCCATTTATACTGCCCTGCTTTATTGAGCAGTCTGTGCACCACTTCATAATCATTGCCTGTAACGATAGCTTGCTGCCAGAGCTTTTTATTTTCTTCCCAGTCATCTGGATGAATTATTTTTTTCCATCCCCAGTTTTTCAGGTCTTCAAAAGGCAGCCCTGTGTATTCGAGCCAGCTTTTGTTGAAATAGTCCCAGTTTCCTTCTACATTGGCGGTCCATACTTTCTGCGGCATTGCATCAGCAATAAATTGAAAACGTTTCTGATTCTGCTTTTCGAGTTCCTCTTTGTTTCGCTGGCTGGTAATATCTTCAATAGCCAGTAAAATCAGTTTTTCAGATTCATGTTTGCTTTTTACTTCACTGGCATTTAAATGCAGAACACGCTTTCCGATGGTAGAGGCGTAATAAGTTATTTCAAAGTCCCTGAAGGATGATTCTTCCGGCAGGAGTTTTTCAAGCAGCAAACGCAGATGCGGAATATCCCATTGCCTGTTATGCACTTCATAAATAAGGCAGCCTTCGGTTTCTGCTTCATTCACCCGAAAAAACTGATAATATGAAAGATTTGCAGACATAATCCTCAGATTTTTATCCAATACAATAAGCGGCTCACGCACAGTAGCAACAATCGCCTCTGCATACTCTTTTGCTCTTTTTAATTGCTCGCTTAAACCAATTATCTCCTGGTTTACTACCGTCAGTTCCTCATTAATGCTCTGAAGTTCTTCTTTACTGGTTTCTAATTCTTCGTTTAAACTTTGTAATTCCTCACTGCTGCTTAATAATTCTTCGTTAGACGTTTGCAGTTCTTCAATGGTGGTTTCCTGGTCCTGTGAAATTATGCGGATGTCTTCCCGGGTCTGTAAAAGATCCTGTTCCAGATGCAGTATATACAAATCTCTTCTATCTGTTTTTGATTTGGCTCCGGTAGTCTTTTTGTTTTCTGCTGACAATTGACGGGATTCAACCACAGGCATTTCTTTAAAAAGAATAAGATAATAGGGCTCTACAGTGTTGGGTAAAGGCGACGCTTCAATAGAAATGGTATGCGGGTAACCGTTTATCTGGAACGGAATATTTTCTTTGATAATGGATTGTTTCTCTTTTCTGACTTTGTGCAGAATATTACGCAACTCAAAACCCAGACCTTGCCTGGCCATTTTCAATAAATGATGATTGGGTTTACCCGGGGCTTGTTCCAGATAGGGATTGGTAATACCCCTGAAATGCACAATCTCCAGCGCATCATTGATAATAACCCCGGCAGGCGTGTGATTCCGGAGTATAATATCATCAGCGGCTTTCTGAAAATCGGTGGTAACTGGTTCTTTTTTAGAAATAACCTCATTAAAATTCCGGGAGCCGACAGGATTGTTTACGGGTGTAAACCTGCTTGGCATATCTTTGCGCAAAAACAGCTTATTGCTTTTTACCGAAGCCGCAAAAAGTTCAGACACCGAACTCGTGGTTTCAGTTTTACCCAATAGTAATAATCCTTTCGGGTTTAATGAATAATGAAAGGTAGTCAGCGCCTTTTTCTGAAGATACGGCTCCATATAAATAAGCACATTTCGGCAACTGATAAAATCAACTTTTCTGAAGGGCGGGTCTTTCAGGAAATTATGCACAGCAAATATACACATGTCTCTTATCTGTTTATTTACCTGATACATCCCGTTGGTTTTGGTAAAATAATCTTTCAATAATTGTTGAGAGATGGATTCAATTTCACTCTTTGAGTAAATACCGCTGCGTGCTTTCTCAACGGCAGGTTCGCTGATATCGGTAGCGAATATCTGTACTTTCTGATGCTTGTTGCCCAAGAATTCTTTGAGACAGATAGCTATTGAATAGGCCTCCTGCCCGGTGCTACATGCAGCAATCCATATTCTGATGGGTTCAGTGGTTGACTTATTCGCTAATATAGGCTTGAATACCGTTTCATCAAGGTTATCGAATACTATTGAGTCACGAAAAAATTCGGTTACCGGAATCAGCAGATCCTGATACAATAAATCCTGTTCCTGCTGGTTTTCGTTCAGATATTTAAGATAGATAGTAGGGGTAGGAGAATTATTAATGGCCATCCGGCGGAAAATCCTTCTGCGGATAGTCGTTTGTTTATAATAAGTAAAATCAGTTACCTTGCGTATATGAATTAGTAAAATAATCTGTTTAAAGGCCTCTTCGTCCTGTTGCGACAAGTCTTTCTTCCCTTCATCCATTTGCTGTGTCAGCTCTAAGATTTTTGGCGGTATTTTGTCAGGGGGTAAAACAAAATCAACAACACCGGCTTCTATTGCGCTGAGTGGCATATTCTGATAGGCCGAGGATTTTTCATCCTGAGCAAAAGTAATACCTCCGTTGTCTTTTATTGCTTTTAGTCCCAGGGTTCCGTCAGATCCTGTGCCTGATAAAACCACCCCAATGGCATACGACTGATACTCAATGGCAAGAGAAGTAAAAAAAATATCAACGGGCAGGTTTCTGTCTTTCCGGTTTGGCTTTGGCCGGGGCGTTAACTGTAAGCTACCTTCACTGATTACCATTATTTTATTGCTCGGAATTACATAGATGTGATCAGGTTCTATTTTTATGTTGTCAGAAACCTCAGTTACGCTGATACTGCTTACTTTTTGCAATAGTTCGGTCAGTAAGCTTTCATGGTTAGGATCCAGGTGTTGTACTATTACATAGGCCATTCCGGTATTGGCAGGAATCGCCTTTATGAAATTGCTGAATGCTTCAAGCCCTCCCGCCGAAGCACCGATGCCTACTATATGAAACAGATTTTCATTTTGATACATCTCTACAGCAAAAGATTTCTCAGGAAGTATTGATTCCATTTTAATGTATTTGCAAATCACTATTTCAGTGAATATTTTAGTGATTCTGGATTCGTTTTAATGAGTTAATAATAGTACAACAATAAACGTATAAAAGGGAATATTGCTATTAGTTTACGGGCTCAGAATAATATTTAAGTGTAAAGAATACTGATAAATGTGGGTTAGTGTCGTGAAAACTTATTTAGTTTCCCTGCGTAACAACATGATTGATTATAAGAAGTAGCTCTGGAAATGCTTTAAAAAGATGAGAATTGCATACTTATCCGGCATAGTATAAAAGCATAATATAAGTGTATGCTGGTAAGTATTTTTTCTGATTACAGCTAATTATAAATTTCTTATTAAAGTAAAGGATTATTTATAAGTATTCCTAATTTTTTATTTTCAGTCCCGATATAGCACTTTTAGGCGTAACCCCAGGTCTGGTGGTATGCTTTCAGGAGTGATACTACTTTTTCCGCCTCTTTCGGCAAAGACTGAGAAAATCAGGAGTTTGATAATCAGGCTTATCAATCAAGTGCAAGTGACCTCAATTCAATGTGGCCGAATCGTAAATCCCATATCTGCGAGTGAAGTTATTAAAATCACATTTTGCATATACTACTGAAAATTCAGCTCCGAAATAAACCATTTTGTCTGTTTAGTTTCCCTCAATAAAAATCCGTAAATTTACAGCTTTCGCAGATAAAATCCGTATAAAGTGGCACGTCCGTCTAAAGAAGAGTTAATTAAGCAAGCAAAAGAGACACCTCTCAACCGACAATACAATCAGATTAAAGCTAAGTATCCCGGAGCAATGTTATTGTTTCGGGTGGGTGATTTTTATGAAACTTTTGGAGAAGATGCCATCAAGGCCTCAAAAATACTGGGTATCGTACTGACGCGCCGTAATAACGGCGGAGCGCAGGAAGAACTGGCGGGCTTTCCGCATCATTCGCTCGATACTTATTTACCAAAACTGGTAAGGGCAGGGCAACGTGTAGCTATCTGCGACCAGTTGGAGGACCCGAGCGCGGCTAAGGGAATTGTAAGAAGGGGTGTAACCGAGTTGGTAACACCGGGCGTATCTTTCAATGATAATGTACTCAATACCAAGCAGAATAATTATCTGGCTTCCATCCATTTTGCCCGTCCTGATTATTATGGAGTAGCTTTTCTGGATGTATCGACCGGAGAATTTCTGACTACTGAAGGCAATACTGCCTACATTGATAAATTACTGCAAAGTTTTGCCCCATCTGAAATCTTATACTGTAAAAAACACCGCCTTGAATTTCAGGCAACTTTTGGTGATAAATTCAACGAATTCTGTTTTGAAGACTGGGCCTATAAATATGATTTTGCCTATAACCTGCTCATAAACCATTTTAAAACGGCCACACTTAAAGGCTTCGGCATTGAAACGCTTACAGAGGGCATAATAGCCGCAGGGGTTATTCTGCGTTATCTGTCTGATACCGAGCATAAGGAAGTGGGGCATATCTCTCGCCTGACACGGCTTGATGAAGATAAATACGTATGGCTCGACCGATTCACTATTCGTAACCTTGAACTGGTTTTTCCGCAGCATGAGGGAGGCGTACCGCTGATTCAGGTATTAGACCAGACCATCACAGCGATGGGTGCGAGGCTTTTACGCAAATGGCTGGTATTGCCACTGAAAGAAAAAAGCCTGATTCAGGAGCGCCTGGATACGGTTGAGTTTTTTGTGCAGAATGATGAAATGGCAGAAAACCTGACACAACTGCTGAAACCAATCGGAGACCTGGAACGGGTGATTTCTAAAGTGGCTGTCCGGCGGATTAATCCCCGTGAAATGGTGCAGTTGAAACGTGCCTTGTCGCAGATATTGCCTATCAAAAAACTATTGGAAGCAGGCAGCAGGCAATTTGCTATTTTACAGAAATACATTAATCAGCTTACCGATTGCCAGTATCTGGTTGATAAAATTGAACGTGAACTGCGGGATGAACCACCGGTTGTTACCAACCAGGGTAATATGATAAAGTCGGGTGTTGACACAGACCTTGACGACCTTCATAAAATTGCGTTTTCGGGTAAAGACTTCCTGATTGAAATTCAGAACCGTGAAGCGCAGCGCACAGGGATACCTTCGCTCAAAATCTCCTACAATAAGGTGTTCGGGTACTATCTGGAGGTATCAAACGCCCACAAAAACAAAGTGCCCCCAGAGTGGATACGCAAACAGACATTGGTAAATGCCGAGCGATACATTACTGAGGAACTGAAAATATATGAAGAGAAGATTCTGACTGCCGAAACCAGAATTTTTGATATTGAGCAGCGGATATTCAACGACCTGATGGCTACCGCAGGTGAATTTGTAGCGCAGATACAGCAAAATGCCCGAATCATTTCGGTATTGGATGCCCTTGCTTCATTTGCCAGAGTAGCCGGCAAAAACAATTATTGCAAACCACAGATTACCGACAGCAAGATTATCAATATAAAGGAAGGGCGCCATGCCGTAATTGAGCAGCAATTGCCTTTAGGAGAAAGCTATGTGCCAAACGACCTTTTCCTGGACGATGAAACCCAGCAGATAATCATTATCACAGGTCCGAATATGGCTGGAAAATCAGCCCTGTTGCGCCAGACGGCCATTATTGTACTGATGGCGCAGGTAGGTAGTTTTGTGCCTGCCAAAAGTGCAGAACTGAGCCTGGTTGATAAAATATTTACACGTGTAGGCGCAAGTGATAACCTGTCGCGGGGGGAGTCGACCTTTATGGTTGAAATGACCGAAACTGCCAGTATCCTGAACAACCTGAGCGACAGAAGCCTGATTATCATGGATGAGATTGGCCGGGGTACAAGTACTTATGATGGCGTAAGCATCGCCTGGAGTATTGCCGAATACCTGCACAACCACCCTAAAAGCAAACCCTGGACACTCTTTGCTACACATTACCACGAACTGAACCAACTGACTGAGGATTTTGCCCGTATCAAAAACTTCAACGTGGCTGTAAAACAGGTTGACAACAAAATGGTGTTTTTGCGCAAACTGAAAGAGGGTGGGAGCGAGCATAGTTTTGGTATCCATGTAGCGCAGATGGCCGGAATGCCGCAATCAGTAGTGTTGCGTGCCAACGAAATACTGCATCATCTGGAGCAGGACCACATCAAAGAAGATAACAAAGAAAAAATACAGCAGGCACCAAAAAACAATATTCAGTTAAGCTTCTTTGAACCTCAGGACCCGAAACTGGAAGAACTGAAAAACAAGCTGAAAGCCATTGATGTGAATACCTTATCACCCATTGAGGCCTTATTGAAGTTGAACGAGCTGGTAAAACTGGTGTAGAGACTTCTGAAAGAGTAAATATTAATTTTTTTTTAAGGGCAGGCTTTACGGGTTTTATTCCTGTTTTTTGAAGCAGACAAAAATAATCGTTAAAGCCTATTTTATCCATTGATTTTTAAGCTATGGCGAAATTTTATAGAAAATTAGTGGCATCTACCTGATTTTCATTTTGTTATGTGTCACTCGGCAGAACACCTGATGGGGTTTTGCCAAATAATATTTCGTCAGGATTAATGGCTTTGGTTTGCCCGGTTTAAAAAAAAGTAGTAAATTACATTCAGTCAATCATATCCTCACCATTAAACTTATAGCAAAATGGCATCATCATTCACCGTTGACTTCCCCGGTACATCCTCTCAGTTTGTTGAAACAGCCGGCAGAGCTATCACTGAGAAAGGAGGAAAATTTAATGGCGATAGCAGCAAAGGTACTTTTAGTCTGGATACCCCAATCGGAGATATACATGGCAGTTATATGATATTGTCAATGCCCGGTAATCCTGAAACTAAAATTGAGGTTACCATCACAGATAAGCCTTTTCTGGTATCTATGAAAAAGATAGAAAACACGATTACAGAATTTCTGACGTGATAATCTCCCGGCCAATCCGCATTCAACCATTATGCACTGAATGCGGATTGTTTGACTTTCTGTCAGTATGAATGAATTTCAGGCTTTCCGGGGTACAAAGGTTTTTCCATTCATGCTATCATTATTCTGCGCCTTCGTTCGGCTTTAATTCACTCACTTCCTTATTTCCGTTTAATTCTGCTATTCTGTCGTTGCGGACAAATATTCTCTGCTGGTCAATTTCTGCAATAAGTTTGTATTGCGTATCAATCAGCTTTTTCAATTCCGGTACAGTTTCATAACCGCAGGTGTTTCTGGACATAAACGACCCTATGTTTACGTGCGTATCTATAAAAACAGGTGTTAATCTGGCCTTTAGCTCCTTCACATATTCCTGCTTAAAGAGATTTTGCAGTGAATCACTGTACATTCCCCAATAGGTATGGCTCCATCTTATTCCCTGTAAGCGTCTGGTTGCCAGATAATACTTTCCCGATTCACCCCATATACTTAGTGGTTCGTCGGGGTGTGAGTATTTTAGTATTTCTTCGCTTATGGGCGAAATGGTTATGGGCCTTGATGTATTTTGGTTTGTAACATAGCGGTTTTTTGCAGGCATAACCAGCGTAAATCCTAGAATTACTAGCAGACTAGCAGCAAGTGTTATCTTTTTAAGATAAATATTTGATAAGGCCAGTAATTCATCAATCACATAGGCAAGCAAAAAAGCGCCCGGAAAGACCAAAAACAATAAGTAATGCGGGAACAAAAATCCGGGTTTGAAAACAGCAAAAATACTGCTACCCAGAAACGCAATAATAAAAACTGATTTTGGCGCAGGCATTAATTGCTTCTTATACAAAACCAGGTAACCAGACAGCCCTATTGCCAATATAGCCAGGATTTTGATAAAAATATTGCCTGACTCAGTAAGCGAAAGGAAAATGCTGTTAATGACCGATACCTGACTGCCATAATTGAGATTATGCTGTATATAATAGACCCAGACTTCATCAAGAAAACCAAAGTAAGCCCCGGAAGCAAAAAGTAAGGCTGGTATGAAGATTCCGCCAAGCGTAAAAATACCAAAGTAAGGTAGGGCTCTGTTTTTCTTGCGCTGATAAATGAGCCAGTAAATGATAAGCGATAAGGAGGCTGCTATCGGTGTTGCCTGCAATTTGGCAAAGGGAATCATACCTGCCAGAATACCAAGCCAGAAAAGGTGACTCTTTTTGAGAACAGGACTGCTGACAAGGCAGGCATACCCAAAGCTCATTAAACTTAATAAAAAAATGGGCAGGTGTTCACTACTGAAATGGACAAAATCGGGATGTTGCGTGGTAGCAAGAAAGGCCGCAACGGCAAAAATACTGATAGCTGCAGGAAGAACAGTGAAGAATTTTCGTAAGGTGAAAAAATTCAGTATCAGATTGCTTATCATCATGACAAGGCCAACAATTCGGGCCGAGACATAATCATAAGGTTGCCTGAATAATTCGCAAAAGGCAGTAATTGTATAAAAGCTGAATGGTCCACTTGTGCAACCGTCTACAGATTCCCAGTAAACCGGATTCTGTGCGAGTGTCATAGCCCCTACAATAAACATACTCTCATCAGGGTTTAATGCATCATTATACACAACCGCAGGCAGGCGGAATGCAATGAAAGTAGTAATAATGAGCCATAAAAAGAGATAATGAAAAAACCTCAGTTTTTCTGAGTGGCCTTTTAATAAGGGATAGAAGCTTAAAAAGGCAGATGCAACAAGTAATAAATTACAAATAGCCAGATATAATCTGGGTTCAGAGTCAAAGTTTATCATGTGCAGTTATGGGTAAATTTATGTAAGGGGCAGTACTAAATTAAAAAAAAACGCAACGCTGAACAATTTTTTCGGCCATTAAATGAAATTTTTTTTATTAAACGACGTTGCCCGGTTCTCATGGTTGGTGCCTTCTTTAGATTTTCCCGGTTCTCACCATTTTATTTGGGCTGACACAAAAAAAAGAGCACCTGATTGCTCAGATGCTCTTCCGTATATTTAATTGAATAATGCTTAGGTACTGATTTTTAGTTTCTGACCAGCTTTTACGCTGTTTGAGCGCAAACCATTCATTTTTTTGATTTTTTCGATAGAAATTCCACCATAGCGTTGTGAAATCTTCCAAAGCGTATCGCCTCTTTGTACAACATGATATTTAGGCTTGGTACGCTCTATTTCTTTTTTGGTTTTTCTTTCAGCTTTTATGGTGCGTTCTACTTCTGCTACTTCTTCATTATCATCATCCAGAATCACCAGTTTCTGGCCTTTCATTATTTTTGATGATTTCAGTTTATTCCATACTTTAATATCATAAACATCAACATCAAATCTATCGGCAATTCTGTTAAGCACATCACCCTTTTTGACAACATATACTCTTTTCTTGACTTTCCGTATCTTCTTAACTTCTTCTTCAGCCCGCACAGGCTTTACGTTTTCATCCTCTTCTCCATTATCTTCCTCGGCTGAGGCATATTTGGTGTTGCCGCCAATAATGATAACACCCGGTTCAGCCTGAGGGTTATTAGAAGCCAGCATGGTTGAACCATGGTTCTGCGAGGCAGAGTCAAGAATCATCTGGCGATTGGCTTCAAAATAGGCAAAGCTTTCAGCAGGTATTCTTAGTTCCAACCCGCGGTTCCAGGCAGGTACATAGCCTTTCAGTAAATGCGGATTAAACAACTGAATATCGTCTAAACTGATACCACTGGCATTACAGAAAGTCTCCACATCCACATATCCGTCAACAGTTACCGTCTGATACTCCCTTGGAGCCATTTTCAACGAATCTTCTGCGGTAATACCGTATTCATCAGCATGCAGCATCATATACATGATGGCCGTAAATTGAGGAACATAAGTGCGGGTGTCTTTATGAAGGTAGGGATGAAGCTGCCAGTAGTTAGTAATATTTCCGGCTCTGCGGATGGCTCTTCTCAGGTTGCCTGGCCCTGTATTGTAAGAAGCAAGTACCAGTTCCCAGTCGCCGAATATGCGGTATAATTGTCTGAAATATCTGCAAGCGGCATCAGTCGCTTTTTCTATGTCCATTCTTTCGTCTACGTATTCATCCACTCGCAGCCCGTGTTCACGGCCTGTTGGTTTCATGAATTGCCATAGACCGACAGCTTTCGCCCTTGAAATGGCTTTCGGATTAAGACCTGATTCAATCATGGCCAGGTACTTGAGTTCGTCAGGCATTTCGTATTTGGCCAGATATTTCTCAAAAATCGGGAAATAGAAGTCTTTCCTTTCAAGCATGCGTTTGGTAAAGCTCGGCTTTTTGTAGATAAAATAATCTACAAAACTGTGCACAGTTGCATTGTATTCCAGAGGAATAGTCTTTTGCATTTTCTGGAAACCTTCACGTACTTTTCTTACATCGGCAGAAGGAATGAAGGCCTCAACGGCAGAGATTTGTTCAGCGAGGGTGTCTTCTACAGAAACTGTGACAGCTTCCTGAGGGATTACAGACTGGGCGTGCGACACAAAGCCGGCACAGCCAATAAAGCTCGTTAAAACGAGAAACTTCTTGATTAATGTCATAATTTCAATCTCTTTAACTAAGGGACCTTAGCTTTTGTTATGGATATAGGAAAGCAAACTTTTCCAAATGTAAACCATAACGACTTGTTTGTCAAGTAATTGTAAAGTTTTTTTTGATATTTTCAAATTTTTCTGAAAAAATAATAAGGACTTTAGAATTAGTATGAGTCAATTTTTTTGTTTCAAAATGAGGGACTTAAGGTCTCATTATCAGTGAAAACTTGTCATTTTGAATCAAAATGCGGTATTTCTTCAAACTTTTTCCAGGCTTATTATCACTGCAGAAATTTGGCAAAAGCTAGTAATTCGCTCTCTTCAAAATTCCTGCCAAGCACTTGTATTCCGATTGGTAAACCTTCAGCACTCTGGCCGTTTGGTAACGAAATACATGGATTGCCAATCACGTTTGCTTGCACTGTAAAAATATCAGCTAAGAACATTTGCAACTGATCCTCCGATTTTTCTCCAATCTTAAAAGGCGGTGTGGGAGTAGTAGGAGATATTAAAAAATCATATGTTGACAGGATTGTATCTGTCGATTCTTTTATTAAACGACGAACCCTCTGTGCTTTCGTATAATAAGCGTCATAATAATCTGCACTTAATACAAAAGTGCCTAGTATAATGCGCCTTCTGACTTCAGCACCGAAGCCTTCCGCACGTGTTTTTTTATATAGATTTTCCAGATTTTTAATCTTGTCGGCGCTTGCCCGATAACCGTATTTTACGCCATCGAAACGCGACAGATTTGAACTGGCCTCGGCAGTGGTAAGTATATAATAAGTAGGTAGTAGATATTTCAGCAATGGGTAGTCAACAGCTTCCACCACATGCCCGTGGTCTTTTAACCAATTTATTTTCTCAAAAGTTCGCTGTTTAACCTCTTCGTCAAGGCCTTCACTTTCAAGCGCCTCTCTCATATAGGCAATTTTATACTGTTTTTTGGGTGCCAGGTTCTGTGTGTAGGCAGGCACTTCTCTTGTCGAGACGGTAGAGTCATATTCGTCAGGCCCCGCAATAATTTCAAGCAGAAGGGCCGCATCATCAACATCTCTTGTAATCGGCCCAACGCAATCAAAAGAAGAAGCGTAGGCAATTAAACCCCATCTTGACACTCGCGAATAAGTGGGTTTAACCCCGATTACTCCACAAAAAGCCGCGGGTTGGCGCACCGAGCCTCCCGTATCAGAACCCAGCGAGGCCAGACACATATCTGCCTGCACTGCCACAGCTGAAGCCCCTGAAGAACCACCCGGCACACGGCTCGGGTCAGCATAATTGCGCACTACACCGAAAGCAGAGTTCTCGTTTGATGAACCCATCGCAAATTCATCGCAATTCTGGCGGCCTATGATAATCACGTCTTCGTCAATCACTCTCTGCACGGCAGTTGCCGTAAACTGCGATTCAAATTTATCAAGTATTCTGCTGGCTGCCTGCAAGCCGTGGTTTTCGTAGGCAAGCACGTCTTTTATACCAATCACCATTCCGGCAAGGCGGCCTGCCGTATTATTTTTAATTTTGTTATCAATCTCTTCGGCACGTTTCAAAGCTTCGTTGGCATATACCTCCAAAAAAACATTAAGATTTGTATTTTCTTCAATTCGTTGCAGATAGTACTTAACTAATTCAACGCAGGAAGTCTCCTGCTTGCTGATTGCCTCCTGAATTTCTCTTAATGAATTGTATTTCGCCATTTTGTAGGTTTTTTTCGCTGTTTCTTTAGA
>CALRLN020000114.1:0-12507 GCA_943368675.1 Chitinophaga pinensis
TTTCAATATAATACCGGGAGTTGGCTACATCTGTCATTTTACCGTCAATTACCAGACGCCAATAAAATATATTGCCCTTAGTGTACCATCTGGCACCTGCGGCTCTTGCTTCAGCAATCATTTTATTGCCACCTCCTTCAGACCTGCCCGAACTATTAGGCCCGCTTATGTATGACTCCGAACCTCCGTCATCAATGGTACCATCTGCATTAAGTATAACAACGCTACTGGAACCACCATAATACCCACCACCACTCGAATAGTTTTCCTGAATACTCCATTTACCTACCAGATTCGGATCCCGATACAGGCCATCAGGTTTAACTGCATCCGTTGTGTTTCCTGATGATTTTTGTCCGGAAAACTCAGCATGCAAAATCACCTGCCCATTATAACTTATTTCTTGTCTTACTCTGGCACCAGTTAATTGCATTGTGAAATTAAATACCGTTCCATCATTGTAAGTAAGCATTCCTGTTGCACTATTCTTATTTGTGCTTGCTTTCAAAAGATAAGTATCTTTTGCACCATTAGCCATTACAATTAATTCACCGATAATAGTATTGCCTGGTGTGCTTTTAAGATGCATTTCAGCAGGAAGACTACCATTTGCATTTTGTACGTTACCATACCAGTCTCCTATAAACGGCTGCGCTATAATAGCATAATGACTTATATATAAAATGATAAAAACAACTTTTCTCATGATTGTGAATCTGAATGATATTCTATTACAATTTTAGATTTATAGCTAAACTATATGCCGTTTCACAGCCTTTGATATTGCCTCTGTAGCAGAATTTACGTGCAATTTCCTATAAATGTTCTTCAGATGAAAATTAACGGTAGAGATACTTATTTTGCATTCATCGGCAATCAATTTATAACTCATACCTTTTATCAGGCAATCAAGCACCTTCTGTTCATTGGCTGATAATTCTCTGTATTCTTCTGTGGCAAATTTCTGGTTTTGTTGCTGAAACATTGTCCATACCTTCCGGGCAATAACCGGAGGCATGGGAGAGCCTCCCTGAAACACCTCAATTATGGCTTCAATATATCTTTCAGGGCTAGAGTCTTTCAGAATATACCCACTTGCCCCGGCGCAGATAGAAGCAAAAATACGTGCATTATCTTCAAAGACTGTTTGCATAAGAATCTGCACATCCGGAAACTCAGCCTTTATAGATTGCACAGCTTCTATGCCAGTAATACCGGGCATCTGGATATCCATCAAAACTACATCGGGTTTATCTCTTCTGATATTCTTTACAACCTCATTGGCATTCGGGTAAGCCCCTGTCAATACTAATTCTTCTGCCACTCTGATAGTTTCAGAAAGTAATTCACGTATCTCACGAATATCTTCAAAGATGGTCACACGTATCATAGTAGTTCAGGAGTTTTTGTAAAATTCATGATAATCGCATTGCTTTACAACTACTAAAATTAGTAGGACACAGCAAATCTCTCAACTGTGAGACACCTCAGACCCTCTGAAAAATAAAGTTCAGCTCTATCCTGGTTCCTTTTCCTGCGTCTGAAAAAACGGCCACTTCTCCGCCCAATGTTTCTGCTCTTTTATGAAAATTAAGCAGGCCATTTCCCTGATGTGTATCATTAGTATCAAAGCCTTTTCCGTTATCAGCAATTACCAGACTGCCGTGTTTCTCAAAGGTTGCCGGAATCAGACGAAATTCAATCCGGACTTCATCAGCTTCAGAATGCTTTGCTATATTATTGATTGCCTCTTTAAAAAAAAGGTATAAGTTACGTCTTTGTAATGTTGATATGGGCAGATTCCGTATATTATCATCAATAGTCAGGTTTAATTCTATATGCTTTGCTGAGAGCATTTCTCTGGCAAACTGCACCATGCGGTCAATCCATTCAGTTGAATCATCGTTTTCCGGATTCATATCATAAACGGCTTCCCTTACCTGCCTCATCATCTCTCTGGAGCGTGTACTTATTCTGCTAAAAATCTCTGAAGTTTCCGGAACAGACTTCTGGAATTTCATACGATTCAATTCTGAAAACATGGTAAGACTGCTTAAGGATGCCGCTAAATCATCGTGCAGATTACTTGAAATATCATTTCTGAGTGTCTGTTGTCGCTGCTGCTCTTTCTGGCTTCGTCGTAGTTTATTACCAAATGCTACTGAAAACAATACGATTTCAAGCATTGACCCCACCATCAGGTAATATTCCTGATTCATCGCCGGAATAACATTCAGGTTTTTTAAAGCTACTACTATAGCTGCAACCGAGATACTAATCATGGCTAAAGCATATAACCAGATAATGCGGATATTGCGTGACGCATAATTATACACTACATAAATCTGTATTATTAGTAGTCCAAAAGTGAGACCTATACCAATATAGTTTGAGTACCAGTTGTAATGAAAAAATAAAGCTCCACTAAAAACCAGGAATGTATAAGAAAACCACCTGATGGGCTTAATCAAGCGGGGCAAATGGGTTTCAATATTGAGAAACACAATAGTAAAATAAATCATAAAAAAGGAAGAGATATTCAGAAAAAGCAGATGAGCTCTGTCATTAAGCCAGAAGTTTGACCAGACATATTGATAGAAAAAGCCATACAATACAGCTTGTAAGCCGCCAAAACATAATACATATAAAATATAATAGACCAGAGACAGGTCACGAATAACAAGCCACAGAAAAAAATTATACAAAACTATCAGAAATATAAAGCCGAAATAGATACCCCAGACTATCTTGCGGCTCGACATTGCCTCGAAAAGGTCAGATTCCTGCCAGAAATAGATCGGAAACTTTAAATCTTCGGTGCTTTTGCATTTCAAAAAAATGACATATTCCTGGTTTTCAATCATATCAATTTTAAAGATGGGATTCGCATCTTTGATCGTGCTGAGATAGTAGGGATAATGGTCGCCTGATTTTTTAGAATTAATAATGCGGTTGTTTTCAACCACAAATAAATCTATCTCATTAAGACGGCTATTGGCTATCTCCATCAACCATTGTCTGTCTGCCAGATTCATGACACGCATCATCAGCCAGATGGTTTTACCAGAATAACCAAAATTCGGAATATCATTCTGAGCAGCTTTGAACCGGCTCATAAAACTTTTATCTTCTACTACTGGCCGTGCATACTGGTTATGCTCATCTATAAATGCCAGACAATTATTACCAACAAAAAATTGGTTTTCTTCTTTCTTTAATATGACATTGGGCTTAAATATGCTTTTGGTAATGTTGCCCGGATAAAAGCGATTGAATCCGTTGACACCGCCGAAAAATAATTCGCCATCCAGGGTCTCATAAGAACTATAGCCGTTGAACTCATAGGCTTGCAAGCCATCATTCAGATTAAAAGCTGTAAATCGCTGTTGACGGGTGTCAAAACGGGCAATTCCTCTATTGGTGCTTAGCCATAGATTATTATTCCGGTCAATTTCACAAGCATAAATAAAATTATTCGGCAGGCCGTCTTCTGTTGTAAAAGTTACAATGGTTTTATCTTTTATCGAATACCGTACTAAACCTTTACTGGTACCAATCCACCAGCTGCTCCGGTCATTTGATTGCCTTATGCAGATAGGGATACCCTCCTGAATGATTTTTGAGACTGTAAAATGTCTGAAATCATCCTTGCTTTCCAATTGCCAGAGTCCTTCATTATATACACCTACAAAATACCTCCCCTCTCCCACTTTTTTAAGCAGAGAAATCCTTTTATCTGGTAATAGCACCTTCTTTTTAAATTCCAGCGTTTGCTTATCGATAAAATAAATACCACCTTCTGTTCCTAATACCATCAGATCTTTATCTTCCTCTATACATCTGATAAAATCAGACAAAACCGGGTCTTTACTATTGGGGTTTTTAAGTTTCAGAATGTTATTTCCACGCATAAGAGCCAGGCCCTGTGAGGTACCTATCCATAAGTTGTCAGAAGCATCTTTTTTAAGATATCTGACAGTATTAGACGGTAATGGGCTGTGGGTATTATCATTATAAAATCTTTTGACCACACTCAAATCCTTTTCATCAATTATCCAGAGACCGCTTTGTTGTGTGCCAATAATCAAGTGCTGTTTACTTTCATCTTTAATAATGAACCTTACAGAATAATTTAACAATTGCTTCGGGAAGTCTTTAGGAAATGGTATTCTGAAACTGCTTAAATTATTAGGTAGAATCTGAATCCTGTCAATCCCGTAAGGGTCTGTATTAGCCCATATAATGCCATCATAATCTATGTATACCTGGCTTATCTCATTAATGTAAAGGTTATTTTTATCCAGAAAGCCTTCATTCTTTATTTGTGCAAATGTCTGGTCAGCTACTGAATACCTCAGCAGTCCGTTCTTCTCAGTTCCCAGCCACAAGTTACCTTTGTTATCGGTATCCAGATCAAAAACTACCTGTATCGGTTTGCCCTTGTCAAACTCGCTGATGAGCTGTACATCATTATTCCTATAATTGAAGCGCACTAATCCGTCGGCAGTAGCAATCCATAAAAGATTATCAGCAGGAAGAATCTTAATAATTTCAAGTGGTTTACCGGCCTTATTTCGTGGGTGACCAGAAAAGAAGTATTCAATATTGTCTCTTTTATTGGCTGTGGTGTCGAGCCTGATAATAGCATCGGAGCTATGAATCCATAATTTACCCTGAGCATCGAACTGCGTAGAATTAACCGTGCGGAAATAGCTGGTCTTGAATGATTGGTTAGGTAAAATAAACTCCTTATGCCCCGTTCTGGTATTTAACTTAACCAGACCTTCCAAAGCCGACCAATACCAAACAAGACCATTGATAGCTTTAATCGGAAAAACCTCACTTTTAGCTAATCTACCCTTGTTATCTTTGATTGCATATTGCCTGAAGCTGTCTGAAAGATAACTATATTTATTTAAGGCGCTTTCGGTACCTATCCAGAGGTCTCCGTTTTCGTCTTCAATAAGTTTTTTTATTTCAATGCCATCAATACTGTTGCTCTTCTTTTTTGAAGGCCTGAAAACCGTAAAAGACTCACCATCCCACTTGTTCAGGCCATCCTGTGTGCCAAACCACATGATGCCTCTTGAGTCTTTCAGCATAGCGAATACGGAACCCTGAGAAAGCCCTTTTTCGGTGCCGTAGTGGTCTATCCTATAATTCAGTTTCTGGGCAAATACCTGATTAAATAATAATACTCCTGATAAAAAAAACCATATGAGCGGTAGATGCTTCCTGATTGGCATAATAGGCGGCTTATTTTAAAATTCAGGTTATTTGGCTAATACAATTAAAATTACAAAAACCTGCTTCTATTGCAAAATAAGAGGCATAAAAAAAGGCCGATACCCGTAAGTATCAGCCTTTACTATGTTTTTCAATGCCTATTTGGCACTATTATCATTTGCCATTTTCTGTATTTGCTGACGCTCATAGAAGTTCAGAAAATCCTCAAGTTTATCTACTGGTATTCGCCGGGCAATAATTTTCTTGTCTTTGTCCAGAATATAATTGGTAGGTGTAGAGTATACATCAAAATTATTTCTGAAATAATATCTGCCTTTCGCATCCCATAAATTAAGCAATTCTCCGGTTTTATAGGTATTCACAAAACTACTTATCTTTTTCTTATCGTACACGATACTTACATTATAAATGGTCACCTTGCCCTTATTAGCATGATAAAACTCCATCAATTTGGGTGCTGAATCCTTACAATGCCCGCATTCTGGGTCATAAAAATGCACAATAGTATACTTGGTTTTGCTTTGCATAGGCGAATGCTCTCTGCCTAAAGAATCAGTTACAATTAACTCAGGAAATACCAGACCCGTCTGCAAAGGTTTCAGAATATCTACTCTTTCTTTAAACTTAGCTCTTTGTGTAGAGTCTAACCAGGGAGCGTTTTTCAGATAATAGTTTTCTGCTAAATGCACAAAAACACCATCAAGACCTACAATCTCATTGTTTTCGTACTTATTGGTAATCTGCCATAATACAAAACGATAGACCTCCTGATTAGGTTTTGCCAGTTTTAACACTCTGTCAGCATCTCTGTTGATTGAGTCTGTCACCTGATATACCAGGTCTTTGAAATAGCGTTCTACCCGGCTATGCAGAAAAGGTGAGCGCAATAAACGGTCATCTGTAAAATCGATATTATCAAAAAAGTGCTTCTTATAATAATTAAATAAGTAGGTAGAATCCGGGCGGCCGTTCGCTTTTTTAGGCAATACCTTTGGCAATTCAGGTTCCATATTGCCTTTTATTACTTTTGAGGCAAAAGTACCTTCGTTGTTTTTGGTAAAGTCTTTCATATAGGCATCTACTTCACCCTGAATTTTCTCCATCTGCTTGCGGCTGGCTTCTTGCGAAGCGGGGTCGCTTTTCCCTCTGGAAGCATTAGAAATGGCTTCTGCTTCTTTGCTCTTATCCTGCAGAAATTTACGATAAGCAAAAAGCAAATCGTTTTCTTTTGACCCCTTAAATTTTACTTGTCCTACAAAATCAACTGTATCACTTTCAATCTCCATAAACTGCTCTTTGCCATCAATTGCAAAATCATAGTATTTCGATGACGACAATACAATCAGGTAGATACCTCCTTTCAGAGGGTCTTTACCCTGAAAATTTAATACACCGTTTTCAACTTTTGCTGAATCGACTTTAATATATTGGTTATAACCAAAAAAGTGAGCTAAATGACAGGTTTTACCTTCTTGTGTTCCTTTCAGACGAACCTTTATCTGGTGTCCGGGTTGCTGGGCAAACAATACACTAACTGACAAAAAAAGTGAAAGTGTGAATAAGGGTATCCGGTAATGTTTAAAAAGCATAATTTTGTTTTTTAGTCTTATACTATTAAAAGAGTCTGTTTTAAATTTATTATTCATTCTGCAAAAGCAGGTTTTAAGCTATATTGCGTTGTAATTTATCGCTGCTGGTGCCAGTTATGTTTGTAAAAAACGTTCTGGCTGGCTTGAAAATCTTATTTCCCTGGTCAGAATAACAAAACTTACATCTGCTCAGGTAGCAAATATAAGCTGTAAATTTGTCAGTTCCTGTTAAAAACTTGTTAATATCTGTAAAAACAACTCCAAATTTAACGAATAGCCATGTTTCATATTGTTTCAAAAGTATTTACTTTCTTTATTATGCCCGAGGGCATACTCACTATTTTGCTGCTTTATGCTTTCTATACAAAAAATCGTACCAAATCGAGACGAAGTATTATGGCGGCCCTTATTTTTTTCTATATTTTTTCAACGTCTGTGATAGTCAGTGAGTTTATAAGATTGTGGGAGGAACCACCAACGTCAATTTCAGTTGTTAAAGCACATGATGTCGGAATTGTACTGACAGGTGGTATTACGGCTAATAACAAAATGCCTACAGAGAATCTTTTCTTTGCCGGAAGCAGCGATAGAATATGGCAGGCTCTTCAATTATATAAAAGAGGAAAGATAAAAAAAATATTACTTAGTGGTGGCGAAGTAACTGTGTTTGGTAAATCTAAAGCCAGAGAGATTGACCAGTGCAAGCAATATTTACTGATAAGCGGCGTACCCGAAGAAGATATTATTCTGGAAGATCTCTCTACAAATACCAGAGAAAATGCCACCAATTCGGCTAAAATCTTAAAAGAGAGATTCCCGAATCAACGTTATATCCTTATTACCTCTGCTTTTCATATGAAGAGGTCAATCGGGTGTTTCGAAAAGGTGGGTATTAACACAACTCCTTATTGCAGCAACTTTATTGTCGGAGAAAGAAGATTTTCAATGATTGATTTTCTTCCGGCGGCCTCAAACATGCAAAAAATGCATCTGATATACCGTGAGATAATAGGTTATATAAGTTATCAGATATTCGGGTGGATTTAAAAAAAAGAGGCATTCCTGATGTAGAATGCCTCCAGTCATTATATTCTACCGAGACCTAACTCAGTTTTGAATAGTATTTATTATAGATTGCTTCATAACGTTTGGCGGCTTCGGTTTGTCCGTTGCGGTTACAAACACTAACCATTATCTGAAGATTACGCAGATTAACCTCAATAAACTGCTGCACGTTATCCGGCATCCATTCGGCGCTTGTCCTTTGGGCCTTCTCTGTAAAGTAAGCCAGGTTCTGGTCGGCACGTTTCGTAATTACCTCTGCTATTTCCATGGCCTTTTTGCTATCACCCACTTCAAAATAATAGGTTACATAATTAGAGCATAGCTGGTCGTAAGGAATCGTGTTATCCGGCAATACCTTGTTGGCATAATCCAGTACCTCTTTTGCTTTGGCC
The DNA here is from genome assembly GCA_943368675.1 of Chitinophaga pinensis. Taxonomy (GTDB): domain Bacteria; phylum Bacteroidota; class Bacteroidia; order Cytophagales; family Spirosomataceae; genus Emticicia. The sequence continues at coordinate 8,294 of CALRLN020000114.1, forward strand.
TTTTTATCTTCTCTTACGAGTTGGTCGGTCAGACGCAGGAAAGCCAGACGAGCCGTCACAATCGGCACTTTCAGATAAGTTTCAGAATCATAATATACCTTCGGATTGTTCATTTCACGCCACGACATCTTCTTTGTCATGTTTTCAAACATCACGTCGGTATTCACAAACCCATCGTCTCCCACAGCCACTCTGAAAGGCATCAGACGATACGCATATCCTTCCAGTTGCATATAGTCTCTCAGGTTAAGATAATTGTCAGAGGCCAGCGTACCTGCAAAATAGATAGGTCGTTTCCAGTTGTTCTGTGCAATCATTTCCAATTGCATCAGGTCGTTTTTCAATAAATCCCGCTTGCCTATATTCCAGACCATCTGTCCGCTTAGATATGGTTCAAATTGCTTACCGACAAAACCCATTCTCTTAATATCATCTACATTGTAGGTCAGAAACAGACTGTCAGACGGCAATGAATTGATGCTTTCGCCTGTGGTAAGCGGAATCTGAATGGCTGGGTCGTTTTTCTTAACCAGCTCAAGGAATTCTTTCAGGTTAATCGGTTGTTGCAGACGCTCCACAAAAGGAATCTGGTCGTTGATACCACTCAGCAACTGGTCTGTTGAGAACGTAATCGGCAACGGGTCAGACTCATACGTTTTGCGTTTCATCTGCTCGCAATACCAGTCAGTACCCAATAAACTCAGGTTACACACACGCACATCTGTACGGAAGCCTTCTACTTCCTGCACATACCAGAGCGGGAAAGTATCGTTATCACCACCGGTAAACAGAATGGCATCTTTAGCACATGAGTTCAGAAGGTTTTTGGCGAAATCAACCTGATGATAACGGTTTGAGCGGTCATGGCCTCTCCAAGCCTGCGGAAGCATGATTAAAGGAACAACGAGCCCGATTGCCGTAGCTGAAATAGCTCTTACTTTGGTATCTTTAATAAACTTCAGGGCATAATCAAACAAGCCCATTACGCCAAGACCTACCCAGATGGCCCAGATATAAAACGAGCCTACATAGATATAGTCACGTTCGCGGGGTTCAACAGGTGGTGCATTCAGGAATACCACTAAGGCTACTCCTGTAAAAACAAACAATAACATCAGCACGAGGGCATCACGCTCACGGCGGAAATAATGGTATAACAAGCCCAGAATACCCAGAATTACCGGCAAACCATAGAAATTGGTTCTACCACGGTTTTCTTTTACTGCGGGCGGCAGATTACTTTTTGTTTCGAAAATATTGGTTGGCCCGGCGCCTTCAATATCGCTCGAACGACCCCAGAAATTCCAGGTAAAATATCGCCAGTACATATATCCGAGCTGACGCTTGAACATATACAGGATATTAGTAACGAGCGTAGGTTTCTGATCAGGTGCCAGTCCCATTTCCTGACGGTAAATAGCCTGATGCCCGGCATCTGTGCTCCACATACGAGGCAGTAAACTCTCGCTATTTTTTGCCCATACATAATTAGGCTTATGGTCATATACTTCATATTTGTCTTTACCCATTTTATAAATAGGCTCACCGTTTTCGATAGACTCCAGTTTACCGGTGAAGACAGGACCATATAATAAAGGCCGACTACCATATTGCTCACGTTTCAGATACGAAACGTAGTTCAGTACATTACTAGGGTTATTCTCGTTGATTGGCGGGTTATAGTTTGAGCGGATAAGCGCAATAGTATAGCTTGAATACCCAATCAGAATAAAAGCAAAGGCGACTAATGATGTATTAGCAATTGCCATACCTTTTTTGTTGGTATAAAAAATAGCATAAGACAAAGCCACAATCAACAATATTACAAAGAACAAACTACCCGAACTGAAAGGCATACCAAAAGTATTAACAAACAGTTTTTCAAAGGCAAAAGCCAGTGAAGGAATGCCCGTAATAACCCCTACGTTAATGACACCCAACACAACCATTCCTATCAGAAATGCAACGATACCGCCCCTCCATGACACTTTTTTGGTCTTTTTATAATAATAGATTAAAGCCAGAGCAGGGATTGTTACGAGGTTTAACAAGTGAACACCGATTGAAAGCCCTACCAGATAGGCGATGAATATCAGCCAGCGATTCGCATCAGACTCATCTTCTATCAGCTCCCAGCGGAAGGCGGCCCATACTACAATAGCCGTAAAGAATGAAGACATACCGTATACCTCTGCCTCAACAGCCGAAAACCAGAAAGAATCAGAGAAGGCATAAACCAATGAGCCAACGGCACTTGCGCCTAATACCAGAATGGTTTCTGTCTGGTTGAGTTCTGCTGCTTTTTTTCCAAATACCTTACGTGCCAGCAATGAGATGGTCCAGAACATAAACAGGATAGTGAAAGCACTCGAAATAACTGACACCATGTTTATCATTAATGCCACTTTGGTCACGTCGCTTCCGGCCAGTAAAGAAGCCATACGGCCTATTAATAAGAAGAAAGGAGCTCCTGCAGGGTGAGGTACCTGTAGTTTATAGGCACAGGCAATAAATTCGCCACAATCCCAGAAACTCGCAGTAGGTTCAACAGTTAATGTGTAAGAAATCAATGAAACGGCAAATATTGCCCAGCCAACGATATTATTGAGCCTTTTAAAATTGTTCATTTGATAGTGAGTAAATGTATAAATGCTTAGTTCAGGGCGAATTCAATACCTGAATTACTATGATGGCTCAAAAATAGAGAATTTAGGGCAGAGTTTAGAAAAAATCGAACTTAAATTATGTTAAAAGAGGGAAACACGGGCAACAAAAAACCCTCCTTGATTGAAGGAGGGTTGAATTGTCTTTACTCTCAATGAAAGAAATCTTTCATTCTGTCAAAGATACTCTTATCGCTTTTGGTAGCTCTTGGCTGGAAATTCGGCGCTTCACGCAGTTTTTCCAGTATTGCTTTTTCTTCACTGCTTACGGTGGTTGGCGTGTAAATATTTACATGTACCAACTGGTCGCCTACGCCGTAGCTGTTTATTTCTTTCAGACCTTTGCCTTTCAGGCGCAGTATTTCGCCCGGCTGTGTACCCGGTTTGATATTAATTCTTACTTTACCGCCAATTGTCGGAATCTCGGCATCTTTGCCTAATACGGCATCAGCAAAATTCAGTTTCAGGTCATATATAATATTGCTTCCATCACGCTTCAGTTCAGGATGTTCTTCTTCTTCAATCACAATCAGCAGGTCTCCTGCCACACCACCACGGGTCGGCACGTTACCCTTGCCTGTCATAGACAATTGCATGCCCTCACCTACTCCTGCCGGAATCTTGATTGAAATCAGGTCTTCGTTCAGCACACGTCCTTCACCAAAACAAACTTCACAACGGTCAACAATGACTTTTCCCTCACCCTGACAGGTATGACAGGTGTTCGTAGACACCATTTGTCCGAGCATGGTACTTACCACCTTACGAATCTGACCGGAACCATTACAGGTCTGGCAGGTCTTTAGCGAATTACCATTTTTAGAACCGTTACCACTACAAGCGTTACACGACACGTAGCGTTTTACTTTTATTTTCTTCTCTGCACCATTGGCTATTTCTTCCAGATCCAGTTTCAGTTTAATACGCAGGTCTGAGCCTTTGCGCACTGGTTGGCCTCCGTTGCCGCGTCGGCCGCCTCCACCGAAGAAACTGCCAAACGGGCTGTCATCGCCGAATATACTACTGAAAATATCTTCAGGATTCACCCCTGCACCTCCGAACCCACTGGCACCACCAACGCCCTGATGCCCGAACTGGTCGTAGCGCTGGCGCTTTTCGGCATCTGATAATACTCCGTAGGCTTCAGCTATCTCCTTAAACTTCTCTTCCGCAGCCTTATCTCCCGGATTTTTATCAGGGTGATATTGAATAGCCAGCTTCCGATAGGCTTTTTTCAGCTCGTCTTCCGTAGCATTTTTGCTTACCCCTAACAAATCGTAATAATCTTTCTTTTGTGCCATAATGATTGTGTATAAATGCTGAGGATACTTTGGAATCCCACACCCCAACCCCTCTCCCCAACAATGGGAAGAGGGGCTTTACACTCCCCTCCCCACTGTTGGGGAGGGTCAGGACGGTCGCCCGTTGGCGTGGGGTTAATTCCATTCAAAATATCCCTCAATAAAATATCTTAACTACCCACTACTACCTTTGCGTAGCGAATTACTTTATCGTTCAGAAAATACCCTTTCTCTACCTCGTCAATCACTT
>CALRLN020000115.1:0-12439 GCA_943368675.1 Chitinophaga pinensis
AAACCAGCGTGGCAACGCTTATTTGTGATGCTGGGTGGTATCATTGTCAATGTTATTCTAGGGGTGCTGATATTCTGGGGTGTGAAGTTTGTGTGGGGTGACGAATATTATTCAAAAGCTGAAGTAAACAAAGCGGGTATCTACGCCTATCCATTGGCGCAGGAAATCGGATTAAAAAGCGGAGACAAAATTCTTAAAGTCAACAATACAGATTATGCAGACTTTGGTGAGGTGCGTGCTGCATTGATGCAGGAAAACACTGAATTTACTATTGAGAGAACGGGCCAAATCAAACAGATTCCTGTTCCGAATGACCTGATTGATAAGGTAGCAACCAAAGTACCTTTTATTGAGCCAATTATGCCTTTTAAGGTTGGAGAAGTAACAAAAGACTCACCTGCAGAAAAAGCCGGATTGAAGGAAGGTGATAAAATCATAAAAATTGATAGTACACCCGTAGCTTATTTCCAACAGTTTCAGGCCGAACTGGAAAAATTCAAGAATAAAAAAGTTGAATTATTGGTTGAAAGAGGTGGCAAAGAGGTAAAACTATATCCGGTTATTTCCAGCGAATCTAAACTGGGTTTTAGAGCACAGTCAGAATTGGTGTCGAGTACACAAAAATATAATTTTGGCGAAGCCTTCGGTGTAGGTGCGAAAGAAGCATTATCGGTTATTCCTAATCAGATTAAAGGTTTCGGGCGTATCTTTAAGGGACATATCTCGGCAGGTAATGCCGTAAGCGGCCCTGTGGGTTTGGCACAATGGTTTGGCGGTTACTGGGACTGGGAAAGATTCTGGGGTTTAACAGGTCTGCTTTCAATGGGACTGGCATTCATGAATGCACTTCCGATTCCAGCGCTTGACGGTGGACATGTGATAGTTTTATTGTATGAAATGATTACACGCCGTAAACCATCAGAGAAATTTATGGAGCGCACCCAACAAGTTGGTACATTCATTTTATTGACACTGATGGTATTGGTACTCTTCAACGATACTTTCAAGGCTTTGTTTAAATAATATTTTATCGGGGTAGAATGGCCGACTGTTTTACCCCGATTATTTGCATATAATCTGATAGAATGCAATTCTTACACTTCATACTCCTTACCTTACTTATTTTCCCGTCTCAACCTCAGAAGTCAGGAAATCCGGCTGCTCTTCATGCTTTTCATACTTCACTTACCGAAATACAATACAATGCCAAAGAGCATTCGCTTGAAATAACCATCAGGCTATTTACCGATGATTTAGAAAGTGCTTTAACCAAACTCAATAATGGGCAAAAAGTAATGATTGGAGGTAAAAATGATAACAGTAATGCTATACTTAGCAAATATATTCAGCAACATTTTGCTATTATTACACCTCAGAAGCAAAAAAAACCTCTTACTATTTTAGGTAAAGAAATAGAGGGAGATGCCACCTGGGTTTATGTTGAAGTACCTGAGAGCGCAATTGTAAAAGACCATATACTCTACAATGACCTGATGCAGGAATTGTTTGACGACCAGACAAACCTGGTTAATTTCTTCTACGCAGGTAATAAAAAAACATTTCTTTTCAATTCAAAAATCAAGAGTACCGCCATTGAGTTTTGATTTTTAGGGCATAGTTTAATACCTTTAAGGATTCAACCTTATCTGTATAACTCAAACATGAAAAATCCACTACTGGCCTTTATTCTTATGGTCATATGCCTTGTTGCACAGGCACAAAAAAATAATCCTCAGAAAGAAGAATGGCAACAGCTCTTTAATGGCAAAGACCTGACAGGCTGGGACATTAAAATAGCCGGACAAGACCTGAACGATAATTATAAAAACACGTTTCGAGTTAAAGACGGAATTATGCAGATTGCTTATGATGAATATGAGGAATTTGACGGCAAGTTTGGGCATATCTACTATAATCAGCCCTTTTCTTATTATAAACTTCGTTTTACTTATCGTTTGTGGGTACCCAGACCAAAGGTGGTGTATCCTGGAATATCAGGAATAGTGGGGTGATGCTCCATTCACAATCCGCAGCCAGTTTATCAAAAGGACAGGATTTCCCGGTTTCTTTAGAACTCCAGATGCTAGGTGGCCTGGGTAAAGGAGAACGCCATACGGCAAACCTCTGCACACCCGGTACACAAGTATATATTAACGGAAAATTGAATACACAGCATTGCATTGACTCATGGCCAAAAACCTATGATGGTGACCAATGGGTAACTATAGAAGCTCTTGTATTGGGTGATTCATTAATACAACATCTGATAGATAATGAGGTAGTCTTTGCCTTCGAAAAACCACAGATTGGCGGTGGTTTTGTAAGCAAAGACTATGGTTTTAAAGAGGCACATATAGATGACGCATCTGCACAGGAATGGCTAAAAAAAGATGGCACTCCATTAAGTGAGGGATATATAGCCTTACAAGCTGAAAGCCACCAATTATCAGGTAGCCCTAAAAATGTAATACTGTGACATACATTGTGTAGATTTTACAAACCTTATTCAACTAATCTAATGTATAAACTTGTTACAATCAATGAAATTAATTTAATAAGTTTAACAATTAGTACTTATCTAAGAGTAAGTAATAAGACCTACTCTTTTGTATTAAACTTGTGCTTTGGATTATCATAAAACTACAGTTAATAAATAGGAATAAGGGCATTAAGAGAAGTTGGCTCGCCTTATTATATTTACCGAAAGCCAGGAAAGCCATGCTTTCTGATTAGGAATTTGACCTGAATGCCAAACCTTGTTTACAAAGTGAGATGCGATTTCAATTCGTCATTAATAATAATATAAATAATAGTGTCAAACCATGCGACGGTTTCTCTAATTATGGAGTGGCGTTGCTCATTTTTCAGAGATATTTGAACTACCTGGTAAATTAACTTCGATAATGCCTTATCAGATGTAAATGCTTCTCTAGTTTTAGTAATTTTTCTGACTTGACGATGAAACCCTTCAATTGTGTTAATAGTGGCCGCCGCAGCGGTATAGATAACCTTAAGAATCTGTTGGTCAAAGACAAAAATGGTAGACAAGTTTTCCAATTGTTGTACAGAGACTAAATAGGAACCGGGTATTTTTTACCCCGGATCCCTTCTAATCTCACTGATTTCACAAAACCTTCTTCTTGATAATAGACTGAGAAACGGGTTTTATATCTGCTACGAAGCCTTTTTACCTTTTTTATTAATATAGCGCAAGCTATTATGGATTTGCCGGACAATGTTCAGCAAAATGTTAATTTTATTTTAAATACCGTTTTTTACGTTTTTTTATTGACTTATCAATTTATGCACTTCTCTGTTTAAATCCACCATGATCTCCCTGCTGAACCAATTGCCTGCAAGCTATTATGCACTCCTAATGCCTTTGTCATTTCTATATTTTTATAAGATTTCATATTAAAACAGTACTATTCTAAAAGCGAACATTTGGTTTTTAATAATTAACCAAAAATTAGATTATTCTCCGAAAATCCTCATAAATAATTACTCAAAAACCTACCTAGTTTTAGTAAATTTCTAATAATTCTTTAGAAGAAAAAGCATTTTTTCTTAAAAAAATATCAAAGTATCAGGGAATATTTATTTTTTTATTTCTATAAAAATCAATTAAATAAGTATTTATAATTAGTTATTACTTAATATAATTTCGTTTTTTATAAAAAAGATAAAATAAAATATGCTTTCTTTATTATTAAGAACTTTATTACCATAAAAAGTAATAGTTGTACTATTCTATGAAAATACCCTAAATTGTAAATTTCTCTTGATTTTGTGTTTTTTTCTTTTTTACCTTTAACAAGAAAGCACAAGAATGAGTATTGTTGGTGATTTCCGAAATAAATAAATCTACTCATTTTTCATTGACATTACACCTTAAGTAAATTAATAAGTATATATCCACATTAATAAAGATAAATCCATTATAATATATCTAGTTTTACAATTTTGCCTTATAAAAAAATATTGTTAGCAAACTAACTTGTTTCATATTATAAATCGTACACCATTAAAATATAGTATTAATTTAAAAAATTTAAAGCTATGCTAAGTGATATAGTTATTCTGATAGTGACTTTAATAGTCATGTTATTTATTAATGCTGAACGTCGCAGCAAGTCCATTGAGGATTAATATCAAGAAAATAAAACCTGCAATTTCAGATGAATAATGAACTATATGTCTCAAAGAAAGAAGACGATTTCGATATAAGAGTGTTCTTCATGAAGTACCTGCGATATTGGTACTGGTTTGTTGTTTCGCTGGCCATTACAGGGACATTAGCATTCTTATATCTTCGTTATACAATTCCTATCTATCAGGTTAGCTCTATACTACTTATTAAAGATGAGAAAAAAGGAGGTATGATTGGAAATGACATTCTCAAAGATCTGGAGCTGTTCTCAGGCAATAAAATTGTAGAAAATGAAATGGAGGTATTAAAGTCGCGGACTTTAATGGAGAAAGTTGTAAATGAATTAAACTTAACGGTTTCATATTTTCAGGAAGGAGCTATCCGGGACTATGATGAAATGGCCTTTGGGGTTTCGCCAATCTGGGTACAGCATGGCAATCTTACGCCTCTTGCCTATGAAGAACCTATTTTTATCAAGGTTCTTAATAGGCAAAAATTTGAACTATTAAATGAACAAGGGCAGTCTAAAGGTAGCTTTGCTTACAGCCAGAATATCAAAAGCGAATACGGGCTTTTTCGCGTGTTCCTTCATGATTCTTTATACAGAAAAAATAATGATTTAATAAAAGTCTCTTTTGCTCCAAATGAAGATGTCATTCAACGATATCAGGAGAGTATACAGGTAGAATTATTAAATCAGAAGAGTTCAGTGTTAAAATTATCTATAGAAGATGCCGTGCCATCTAAAGCAAAAGCATTTCTTGGGAAATTACTAGAGGCTTATACTTTTTCGGCATTAAGTGACAAAAACAGGGAGGCTTCTAATACTATTGAATTTATTGATGAGCGTCTGAAACTGATTACAAATGAATTAGGCGATGTAGAAAAAGACGTAGAAGTATATAAAAGTAGCCAGGGAATTACAGATTTAAGCGCAGAAGCTAACTTATTCCTTGAAAAAGTTAAAGAGAATGATTCAAAATTGAATGAAGTAGATATTCAATTGAAAATACTTGATGGTGTTGAATCCTATTTAAGAAGTAGTCAGACTGGCGTAGCCCCTGCCACGCTCATGGTTAGCGATCCTGTTCTGACTGGTTTATTAAGTAAGCTTAATGAACTGGAAATTCAAAAAGAAAAATACGCAAGAACTACCCAGGCGAGCAATCCATTATTGGAAACTGTTAATACTCAGGTAACAAATATTAAAGGAGCAATCAGAGAAAATATTGCCAATCAGAAACAGGGCTTAGTAGTTACACGCAATAGTTTAAGAAGCCTGAATACTAGATTTGAAACATCCATCAGGACTATTCCTAAAAAGGAGAGAGAGTTTGTTAATATTAAACGTCAGCAAGGAATTAAAGAAAGTTTGTATTTATTGCTCCTGCAAAAACGTGAAGAAACTGCCATTTCTTATGCTTCTACTGTTACTGATAGCCGTGTGGTAGATGACCCTTACAGCACAGCTAGACCAGTAAAACCTAAAAAGACTATTATTTACGCAATTGCTTTATTAATGGGATTAATAATCCCGGTTAGCATTATTAATGGAAAGGAATTAATCTATAATAAAATTCAGTCCCGAAAAGAGATTGAATCTATATCAAACCTTACAATTTTTGGAGAAATAAGCAGGAAACCAAAAGATTTGCGAGATAATATATTAGACTTAAGTAATAAAAGTTTCATTGCCGAGCAGTTCAGAATTTTACGGACTAACCTTCAATATACAGGTAATTCTGGCGGAAGAAACAAAACGATTCTATTGACCTCGTCTATGAGTGGTGAAGGGAAAAGTTTTGTAAGTATTAACCTTGCGGCAAGTATTGCCTTGTTGGATAAAAAGGTAGTCATTATTGAATTGGACCTTCGTAAACCGAAAATATCCAAGTATTTAGGTATTCCGGAAGATAGGGGGATTTCTAATTATTTAATTAATCAGGCAACGGAGGAGGAAATCATCCAGCCAACCAAAGTTAATAAAAATCTTTTTGTTATACCTTGTGGGCCCATTCCTCCTAATCCGGCAGAACTCATTTCTAATGGCCGGATAGAAGTATTAATAAATGTATTACGGCAGACTTTTGATTATATTATTCTGGATACACCACCAATTGGCTTAGTAACAGATGCTACAATTTTAAGCCCTTATACTGATGTTTGTTTCTACCTGATAAGGCACGAGTATACGCCTAAAAGCTATCTCAATTTATTAGCTGATCTCAAAAAGTCAAATAAATTTAAGTCTCTTAATATTATATTTAATGGTGTTGACTACAGTACTAGTAGTTATGGCTATGGATACGGTTATGGATACGGCTATGCTTACGGTGATGAGAAAGAGAAGAAAAGCTGGCTCAACTGGAAAGCCGCAAGGTAATTTGTTTGTTTCTTTATTATTTACTTTCTCAGCATCTTAATAAGTAGGAGAGTAAAGATTTATTCTATTTATTAAGCACGTTGGGTAAGTTTAAAGGGATTAAAAAAAACATATTTTTTCCAAATGTCTTCGAAAAGTAATTTAAATATTGCGAAAAACACCTTGTTCTTATCTATCCGGATGCTTCTTAACATGGGAGTCTCGTTGTATACTTCCAGAGTAGTACTAGAGGTGCTTGGTATTGAAGATTATGGGATATATAGTGTAGTTGGAGGAGTTGTAACTTTATTCAGCTTCTTTAATACGGCAATGTCTTCTGCTACTCAGCGATTTTTAGCTTTCGACCTGGGCAAAAAAGATGAGGAGCAATTGCACAATACTTTTAATGCAACATTTATCATACATATTTTCATTGCAGTTCTGATACTGATTTTAGCCGAGACTGTAGGGTTATGGTTTATTAATAATAAGTTAAATGTACCGCCAGATCGAATGAATGCGATTAATTGGGTTTATCAGTTTTCGATACTTACCTTTCTGGTAGGAGTCATACAGGTTCCTTTTAATGCACTCATTATTGCCAGAGAGCAGATGAATATCTATGCTATAATAAGTGTGCTGGAAGTAACTCTTAAACTGTTAATAGTCTATTTGTTGTTGTTTTTTGATTTAGATAAACTTAAGTTGTATTCAATATTAATTTTTGCGGTTACCTTACTGGTTGCTTTATTTTATCAGGTATATTGTTACACCCGCTTTAAGGAAAGTAAATTCAGATGGTACTATGATAGCAAATATTTTGGTTTGCTGATTTCATATTCTGGCTGGAATCTGTTTGGAAATATTGCTGGCTTAGCAAAGGGTCAAGGTCTGAACATTGTTTTGAATTTGTTTTTTGGCCCTTTTATAAATGCTGCTTATGGTATTATGCAGCAGGTTCAGGGTGCTGTCAGCACATTTGTTTCCAATTTTCAGATGTCTGTTAACCCCCAAATCATTAAAAGCTATGCAAATAATGAATTAGGAAGTATGATAAGTCTGGTTTTTAGTAGTGCGAAGTACTCATTCTTTTTAATGCTTTTAGTGACATTCCCAATTATTTATAACACAGAACCTATACTAACACTGTGGCTGAAGACCCCCCCGGAAGCTAGTGTATGGTTTGTAAGATTGTGCTTAATTAATATTCTCATTGATTGTATTTCCGGACCCTTAATGACTGCCGCTCAGGCAACCGGGAAGATTAAATGGTATCAGATAATTGTCGGATTTTTGCTTTTTTTGAATTTACCACTTTCCTACTTTTTACTTTTGATCTTGAAAGAGCCAAATGTCATTTTTTATATAAGTATTTTCTTATCGATTGTGGCTCTTAATTTCAGGCTATTTTTCCTGAAAAAGAGTCTCGGAATTTCAGAAGCATTATTCTATAAAGAGGTAATGGCAAAAGTTGTAGCTGTAACAATAGTAGTAAGTGGCATTTTATATTTTGTGTTATCACCGGGGTTTACTATTAAAGATATTTTTTTATCTGTTGTTATTAATAGTTTAATCATTATGCTTGTCATTCTAACTGCTATAGCTATTGTTGGGATAAATAGATATGAGAAAGCGTTTATCAGAGATTTAATCTTGAAGAAAACTGTCGCAAAATGGAAGAGCTGGATATTATAAAAAATATTGTAAATCAAAACTTGTGCACAGGGTGTGGAATGTGTATTTCCGAATCTGAATCGTCATTGGTCATGGATTGGGATGAATATGGCTTTTTAGTTCCTAAGCGAAAAAATACTTCATCCACGAGTAAATTAAATCCATTGCGCGTTTGTCCTTTTAACCCTGCTCCTGAAGAAGCTATAGCCGATGAAGATAAATTATCTGCTTTCTATTTGAAAGACGCCAATTATTATGATGAAAAAATAGGACACTTTGAAAATACTTATATTGGGTATTCGTATGACTATCGAAAGACCTCATCTTCAGGAGGGATATCTACTTATATTTTTAAAAAATTACTGGAAGAAAGAATTGTAGACAATTTATTTATTGTCAAAGAAGTTAACGGCACCTATCAGTATCAATTATTCAGTGATATCAATGAAATAACCGCTATTTCAAAAACACGGTATATACCCGTAACTATGGAAGAGTTATTTACAAAAATTGATAATTTAAATGGTAAAGTGGCCATTTCGGGTGTTGCTTGTTTTATAAAAGCCATTCGGTTAAAACAATATTATTACCCGGAGTTAAAAGAAAAAATCCCATTTTTAATAGGTATCATATGTGGCGGACTTAAGAGTGTTTTTTTTACCGATTATCTGGCACAAAAGACCGGAATTAAAGAGACGTATTCTAATCAGGAATACAGAATAAAAAATGAAAAAAATTATTCTTCAGACTATTCCTTTGGTGCATATAATGACAAAAATGAATTTCGTACAATAAGAATGCGTGAAGTCGGAGATATGTGGGGAACTGGTCTGTTTAAATCTAACGCCTGTGATTTTTGTACAGATGTACTTACCGAGTTAGCTGATATATCTCTTGGTGATGCCTGGCTTGAAGAATATCTGAGTGAGGGCCTCGGCAATAGCATAATAGTGACTCGTACCAAGCTGGCTGATAGTTTAATAACGAACGGGATCGCCAATCAGGAACTACATGCTGCTGCTGTTCCTAAAGAGTTGATTGTTAAATCTCAAAGAGGCAGTTTTAACCATAGACAGGATGCCTTAAAATTCCGGGTTTTGATAAGACGGATGCAGAGAACCACGGTGCCTCATCTCAGGCATAGGGTATTTAGAAGTATATCGTTCCCCTTTAAAATAGTTCAGTTACAAAGATTAGTGACAAGAAAAATGAGTCTGAAGATTTGGAGGGAAAAAAGCAATGCCAACTCATTTGAGAAAGCTATGAAACCGTATTTAAAAACATTGTCGGTTTTAACCAGAATTTATCACAAGTTAAAATAGCGCTCTTTTTTCGCCCGGGCATTTTTTATAATAAACTGGCGACAGATAAAAAATAAATATAGCAATAAGAATTTTTCAAGGTCAAAAATCTTGAAGTGACATCATACGTATATAGACTAACGATAGTTTTGTAAAGTATTTTTTGCACTTTGTCTAAAATAAGGATTTAAAGAAAATAGATTTAATCAGATAATTATGAAAATTGGTATCATGACATTTCATTGGGGAACGAATTATGGTGGTGTTTTACAAGCCTATGCTCTTCAACAGTTTTTGAAAAAAAATGTCCCTTCGGGTGAAGTGTCTATAATTAATTATGTACCTAAAACTCATAGTGAATCTTTTCTAAAGTGCGTTGTGACAAAAAATTTTAAGAGTATTCCTGGTAACTTAATTACCTATTTTAAAGAAAAGAAATTTTTAGATTTTCGAAAAAAACATCTATCTACTACCAAAAGATATTATACACTATCTGAACTCAAGAGCAATTACACTGATATGGATGTTTATATATGTGGGAGCGACCAGGTATGGAATCCCTATATTATTGACACCTACGGTCTTCCGTATTTTCTGCCTTTTGGTAAAGAAACCACAAAAAGAATTTCTTATGCGGTTAGTTTCGGGTGTATGGAATATCCCAGCAATAAAATGGCTGTTATAAAACCATTGATTAAACAATTTAATGCGATTAGTGTCAGAGAAAATACCGGAGTATCTATTTTAAAAAATGAAGGTTTCGATAATGTAGAATTAATGCCTGACCCAACACTACTTTTTGAAAAGAAAGATTTAGAAATTATTACACCGGCAGAAGATTTTACTGAAGACTTTGTATTCTCTTATTCATTACAAAATGACCAGATTTTGATAAATAAAGTCAATAAATACTTCAAAAAGTCGATGAAAATGATTAATACACGAGATATTAAGTATGCTTTTTTAGGCATTGAAGATTGGTTACATAACATTAAGTATGCTAAGTTTATTATTACCAATTCTTTCCATGGTGTTGTGTTTTCTATCCTTTTTCAGAAGCAATTTGTTGTGATTCCGATTGAAGGAACTTTGTCTGGAATGAATGACAGAATCTATACGTTGTTGAACAGATTTAACCTTAGAAGTCGGCTATTAGAAACTTACAATGAAGAAAGACTTGAAGAGATTATTTCGACCCCGGTTGACTGGAAGGAAGTTGCAGATACTCAGGAAAATCTAAAAAAAGAGGCTTATAATTTTTTCAGGAAAATATCCGTAGTTGAATAATGCGAATCATTTATAGATATATTTTATGGTTTTTTACCGTCTTAAGATTTATGTTCCATATAATGATTTATTACGTTCATCCGAAGCATAAGATATTACGTGATGAAAGAAATATATGGATTAAAATAATCAGAAACACTAATACTTACTCAATTAAGGATTTTATCTGGTTGCTTCGGTTCGTACCGGAATACAGAAATGTTTTTTATTTCAGAATTGGCACTTTGTCTTCAAAGGTATTGAGTTTAGTGGCAATTGGTAGACGACAACTTTTCATTAATATAGGTTCAGAAAGAGTAGGTACAGGACTTGTAATTCAACACGGGTTTTCTACTATTGTGGAAGCTGAAAATATAGGAGAAAATTGCCAGATTTGGCATAACGTAACAGTTGGAACTAATATCTCACATTCTGGTAATAAACCAACTATTGGTAATAACGTTAAAATATGTGCAGGAGCAATTGTTTTGGGAAAGATAACAATCGGTAATGGAGTTACGGTTGGTGCAGGTGCAGTTGTGGTAAGGAGTATTCCGGACAATTGTGTAGTTGTGGGCAATCCGGCTAAAATTATCAAAAAAGACGGATACACGGTAAATATCCCTTTATCGGCGATTGATAAAATAATCATCTGAATTATAAATTATAAGCATGGTTTTGATTTATTTCAGGAAATATTACCTCTTTAAAACTTACAGTTTAATTATCATTGGTTTGGTTAATTAAACCATTTAAGAAGTTATATGAATATTTATATCATTCTATATATCACATTAATTGTTTTCGCAATTTTAAGTTGGAAGGCTAAAAGGAGTGTAGTCTCTTTTTACTATATTTTCCTTAGTTTACTGGTTTTTTCTTTGCCAGCACTAAGAGATATTTCTGTCGGAACTGATACAATAAATTACGTAAAATTCTTTCTTAATCCGAATTTAGGATATGATGTCAGAGAGATTGATTTAGGATTCCAGATATGGAACAATCTGATTGGCGTACTATGGAAGAACAAGCACTTCTTTATATTTTGTAATGCATTTATTTCAATTTATGGCGTTTTATTTTTTATAAATAAACAATCGCCATATCGGGTATTGTCTTTGCTTTTATTTGTAATTGTGGGAGATTTTTATTCCTTACAGTTTGCTGCAATGAGGCAAACCATAGCAATTTCTTTGTTTTTGATAGCCCTGCATTTTTTTATTAAAGGAAAAGAACATTGGAAAACCGCATTCATTTTATATTTCATTGCCATCTTTTTTCATGCAACCGTCATCTGGTGTTTACCCGTTGTTTTATTGATGAATTTTTTGAAAATAACAAAGAGATGGATGCTTATTGTTCTGGCCATCTCTTTCACTATCGGAATGGCAAATATATTTGATTATCGTAATGTGCTTGGAGGTTTCTTTAAAGTAGTTGACTCAAATAGTTCCATCGGTCGATACGGAATTTACTCCAGCGATGTATTTAGTACAAGGCTTTCGAGTTATAGAATTTTATGGGATATGCTACCTCTATCGTTAGTTTGTACTGCTTGTATTGTTTATTCTGACGAGGTGAATAATTTCCTTAAGCTTTTTTTTGCAGGAGTAGTGGTGAATAATCTGACAATTTCAGACCCTATTGCCTTTAGATTAGTAATTTATCTCGTAATTCTTATTATTG
>CALRLN020000116.1:0-12380 GCA_943368675.1 Chitinophaga pinensis
GGGATAGGATAGAATTCGTTTTTACCTTTAGTAAATATGGCTCCCTTCTTATACACACGTTTGGTTGATTCTACTGCATTGTATTTGTTCAATACATCGGCGGCAATACCCCATCTTTGCAAATCAAAGAAGCGATGGCCTTCCATACCAAACTCTAAGCGGGTTTCAAAACGCACGGCTTTACGAGCCAATGCTTTGTCTGTCCAGGGAGCAGTATAGGTCTTAATATTGTAGTTAGCGGCCGGAACCGGATTACCCTGCGCGTCAAATACTAAGGTATAAGCATCGCGGGTTGATCCTTGTATTGCCTTTTGAACGAATCCGGCCGGATTGGCAGCACGGGTTCTGATCATATTTACCAACTCTCTTGCTCTTTCCAGACTTCCGATTTCTACTTCGCATTCGGCCAACCAAAGTAAAATCATGTCATAGCGCAACAAGCGGTAGTTGTTACTGGTTAAGTTACCCCAACCGTTAATGCCTGTAAATGCTTTAGAAGGGATATGCTTTCTGGGTGAATACGGACCTGCATAGGTCTGGTCACGGATAAAGTCTACATTATGAATTTTGTAGTCGATAAACAGGATACCACGACGACCAACTGTGTGGTCCAGGCGAGGATCTAACATGCCTTCGTAAGGAGTAAACGGATCTTCCAATTTTAAGCCCTGGTCGTTTTTCACGTCAGAATCATTGAAAGTATCCAACAATGGCAAACCATTAGCATCAGTTTTAAACGCATTCACAAGATTTTGTGATGGTTGGTAAAAACCGCAGCATCCCCAAGGAGAAGCATATGGGTGAGCCAGACCTACCCCTTGGTTAGCAGCATCACCGGTTGCACTTGAAGACGCAAACTGCACTTCAAAAATTGATTCAGCATTGTTGCGTGTACTTGCATCAAAGTTATCTCTGTAAAGATCAACCAGTCTGTATTTACCGCTATTAACGATTTCTTCTAAAATTGCTTTTGCAGCAGTTAATTTAGCTGCATTAGGTGCGCCAGTGTTTACATCGAATCCCTGGAACATCAAAGCTTTAGCCTGAAGGCCTTTAGCAGCCCATTTGGTAGGGCGACCTACCTGTGCCTGGGTAGCAGGCAATACAGCTGCTGCATCTGCCAGATCTTTCTCAATCTTAGCCCAGGCCTGTGGGTCAACAGGAACCTTTGTACTTTCCAGATTATCCAGATTAAAGATAGCATCATCAATGTATGGAATATTCTTCCACATTTTTTTTGCTTCGAAATGGAATAAGGCTCTCAGAAATTTAGCTTCAGCTAAAATCTGTGCTCTTCTTGCCTCGCTTATATCTTTTACATCTTTCAATGTATTGATAACGTCGTTCGTACGAGCTACACCTTTAAATAAACCTCTCCATTTACTACGTATATGTCCATTGGTAGCCTGAAAATCCCATTTTTCAAGAAATGATTCTTCAGGCTGGTCGCCTGCGTCTGTACCTTTATAGGCATCATCAGAAGGTATACCACCAAAAACCCAGTTATGAATATCATTTTCCCAAGGAGACTGACCATCCAGCCCTGTTCCATCAATCATTGCATAGGCACCCAATAAAACCCCTTCTACCCCTTTGGCAGTTTTTAATGAAGTAGGGCTATATTGAGCTTGCGGCTCGCGGGTCAGAAAGTTATCGCTGCATCCGATTGCAAAGCCAACTGTAAGTCCCGAAGCCAGAAATATTTTAACAATATTGTTACTTTTCATATTTGAATTGTATTTGTTTAATAGTAATTTTTTCGTTGGTTTTTTAAAAAGTAATCATTAAAAACCAAAGTTAACACCTACAATAAATGTTCTTGATACAGGCATGTACCCACCATCAAAGCCTAAAGTATTGTCTGTTCCGGTCTGGATTTCAGGGTTAAGACCAGTGTATTTTGTAAACGTAGCCAGGTTTTGCACTTGCAGGTAAATCTGGGCACTTTCTAAAACAGTTTTTCCTGCAATTTTTGCCGGCAGATTGTAAGTTAACTGTACGTTTTTGATACGGAAATAAGAACCATCTTCGATGAAATAGCTTGACGGACGGCTACTAACCTGGTCGTTAGCATCCATAATCGGTACAGTACCTGAAGTATGGTTCGGCTGCCATGCATCATATAAAGCACGTTTTGAACGGTTACCCTGGAAGGTATTGAAATCAGAGAAGTAACGTGTATAGTTAAATACATCGTTTCCTTGTGTTCCGTTGGCAAAGATGGTTAAATCAAATGCTTTCCAACCCAGGTTGAGGCTTAAACCATAAACGAAGTCAGGGTGAGGATTACCAATGATAGTACGGTCAGCATCAGTAATTTTGCCATCACCGTTAATATCTGCTACTTTAAATTTACCCGGTTTGTTATAATCTTCATACTTAGGCCATGCATCAGCTTCTGCCTGTGTCTGGAAGATACCCAAAATCTGATAACCGTAGAAAGATGAAACAGGTAGTCCGGCTTGAGTTAATGTAACAGCCGGTACACGAGAACCATATCCGAAATAACGTGTATTAGGGCTGGCATCCAGTTTATCAACAGTATTTCTATAAGTTGATAAGTTAGCTGCTATGCTGTAACGGAAGTTATTGATACTGCTTTTATAGTTGATACCTACGTCAAGACCTTTATTTGTCATCTGACCTACGTTGAATGATGGTGCAGAAGCATCTCCCACTGTAAATGTCAATGGTGTTGTGAATAACATATCTGTTGTTACACGTTTCCAGAAATCAATTTCAAACCCTAGTTTGCCTTTTAATAAAGATGCATCTAAACCAATGTTTGTTGAGGTAGTAGCTTCCCATTTAGCATTAGGGTTACCAAATGCCTGTGTATCATAACCAATCGTTGGTGTAGTTTGGCTTCCATCAATCGGATACCCGGCATGGTAAATATCTGAACGATAAGATGTATAGGCATTATAATTACCAATTTTCTGGTTACCGGTTTTACCCCAACCAAAACGAAGTTTCAAATCGCTTACAAACGGTAGATTGCCTGAAATGAATTTCTCCTCTGATAAACGCCAGCCTAAGCTAAACGCAGGGAAAAGCGCATTACGAGAAGCTGACAAGAAGCGAGAAGAAGCATCATTTCTGACAATAGCTTGTACTAAGTATTTATCGTTATAAGCATAGTTGAACTTACCGAATGTTGAGAATAAGGTATAATCATTACCTACTCTACCATAGTTACCTACTTTGGTAGGGTCTCCCAAATCCAAGTAACTGATGATTGGTAAGGTTTCAAATGCATACCCCTGACGAGTAGCGCCGAAATATTCACCAAATTGTTTGATAGCCTCAGTACCTACATAAGCATCCACTTTATGAACATTGGCGAACACTTTGCTGAACGACAAAGTATTTTGCCATACCCATTGGTAGTCATAATTGGTGTTTGACTCTGAACTATTAACGAAGCTACCTTCAATATATTCAGGGTTTGCACGACCTATGTATTTACCATTTTCAGCAGTTACATCAATACCCAAGCTGGTCTTGAAAGTAAGGAACGGAAGAATATCATACTCACCGTAGATATTACCAAAACCTCTTAAACGATATCTTCTGTTATCGGCCTGGCGAGCCAATGTGGCATAAGGGTTTGAGTTGTTACCAAGGTTAGCACCGCGAGAACCAGAGAAGAAACCTGCAATATCATATACAGGTAATAGTGGATGGTGTTTATAAGAACCTGAAACAGCATTTTGCTCATCATTATTACCGAAACCACCTTTACGGTTATCAATTGATACAGTGAAGTTTTCACCTACTCTTAATTTCTTTTTGATTGCAGAGAATTCAGTGTTTGAGCGCAATGTGTATCGGTCGTATCCAACAAATTTCACTACTGCATCTTGCGAGAAATAACCAACAGATAAAGCATAACGGCTGTTTTCTGAACCACCGCTAGCTGTTAACTGATAGTTTTGGATAGGTGCAGAATGTGTAACTGTTTTCCACCAATCAGTATCAGCCGATTTTGTGATGGCGTAGATGTTATCAGGTGTAAGTGAATACAAAGCAGGATTTGTATTAGCTGCACCTTCTTTACCCGCACTTGGGAATACGTAATCCGGAATAGTCACTTCACCATTCGGACCAAAGGTATACTGACCATGTGATGGAGTTTTTCCGGCATATTTATCAGCTAAATACAGGTATTGACCTAATTCCTTTGCATTTAATGCCTGTACATTTTCTGAAACATTTTGCACACCGTAATAGGCAGAGAAATTAATTTTTGCAGGGCCTATTTTTCCTCTTTTGGTTGTGATGATTACAACACCATTGGCCGCACGCGAACCATAAATTGAAGAAGCAGAGGCATCTTTCAAAATCTGGATGGTTTCAATATCATTCGGATTAAGGTTTCCCTGGTTCTCGGTAGGAACACCGTCAATTATGAATAGAGGGTCGTTGTTACCGATTGTACCAAAACCACGGATACGAACAGTTGCATTACCACCGGGAGTTGCATCATTTACGATACTTAAACCAGAGGCACGTCCTTGCAATTGTTGTGCAAAGGTAGTTGCAGGTACTGATTGTAGATCTTTTGCGTTCACAGTTGTTACGGCTCCGGTAATGTCTCTTTTTGACTGAGTACCATAACCTGTTACAACTACTTCATCAAGAGCAGCTTCGTCTGATTCTAATACTAAATTGAAGGTAGATTGATTACCGACAGCAACTTCCTGGGTTTTATAACCAATTGAACTCACTACCAATACTCCACCAGTGTTTGGAACATTGATTTTAAAACTCCCGTCAGCATCAGAGATTGTACCGGTTGTAGTTCCTTTTACAGTAATACTGGCACCGGGAATCGCCTCACCTTTTGGATCACTTACTTTACCACTAACAGATTTTTGTGCAAATGCAACAATGGACATCAGCCAAAGTACGCCACAAAACAGAGTACCCCTTATAGGCACAAAGTAGTTTTCTTTCATACGCTTTGTTTAATTTGGTTAAAAAAATAAATAATAAATTTAAGGGTGTCAGCAAAAACTCTTGAGAACCTGTAAAGTATCACTGACTGGAAAAGAAATTAATCTTTCATACGCTTATAAAAAATGATAACAGCAAAAAATGGGGTATAGGAGTTTCTCTCTGAGTTATATCAGACACAATGGTACACAGATGCTAATGATAAGAAAATATCTTTCACAAATTGTTTAACCCAGTAAAAACACCATTATTAATTATACAAAGTCACTATATGCTCATACGAACCTATATAGTTTTATTGACAGGGAAAGAAATTAATCTTTCATACGCTTTTTAAAAATAAGTACCAGCAAATAATCAGGTATTGGCATTCAATCGTCCTGAATTGCATCAGGTCAAATAGCATTCAGATACTAAAACAAGAAAATATCCTTCATACGCTTTCAATAGTATTAATATATACAATCAAATCATAAGCACAGAATAGTCAAGATATTCTGAGGTAAGATGTAAGGATCTTTAAGAGGGAGTGGAATAAAAGGAAATATTTGTCATAGGCCTTTATAGTATTAGTTTAAAATTAGGTTATTTATTTTGAAATACATCATGTTTATTTAAAGCAAAACGAAGATATATTTCATAGGTTTAGTACATTTTGGGGCTCAAAAAGACATTTATTTTGTCTTTTTAATTATAACCGACACAAATTATAGCAATTCTTTAATTTTTCCAAATTTTTCTATTTATTTTATAAATTTTAATTTGTATTTAAGTTATTTAATAAAATATCATACATTATTGAAAAAAATTTAAAAATGAAACTCCTGAATTACTCACTAAGCTACTATACGTAAAAAAAGAAGAGATTTATAGTAATCTCTTCTTTCATATCGGTTTACTTTAAAATATACCTATAAAGGGCTTACCTGCCTTTTTTTGCCCTTGCTATCCACAATCTCAACGCTTTCAACATTAGCTGGTAATAATACACTTCGTGAGGATTGTGATAAAAACGATGAACCGTAGCCAATCTCTTCCTTACGTTTTTTACCTCCTTTTAGTTTCAGTATTACCGCCGTTTCGTTCGGGCCAAGTGCTATACTTTTTATAGAATTCTTATACGAGAAAAACTTCAGATTATTTCTGTTCTGCGATGCCACCATTAGTATACCACCTTTAGCATTCGCGAGCCTGACAAGACTCTTGGCGTCTCCCATTACACAATAGCCACTATTTCCAGGCATTACTGCCGTAAAACTCCCTTTACCATCTCCTTTAAGTAACAATCCGTTTAAAGCATCGTGCCGCCCTACTGCTAACTCCGTGCCGAAATCATTGCCTGCTACCAATACATCAAGGTTTCCATCCTGATCAAAGTCTTCAGTAAGCATACCAAAAATAGGGGCAAACTGTGCCTGAACCGGCAATTCTTTGATGTCAAACACACCATTGCCTTTATTCTCCAGATAACTACTCTTCATCCAGTTTGCCTTTAAGACCAGCGCATCTTTCATCTCTTCGGGTTTCAGTATCTCGTTAATAGTAGCTTCTGAAAACTTAGCATAATTCTGGAAACGCTGGCGGGTCTGGATAAATTGCTTTGCCAGATCATCCCGGGTATTATAAGGAAATTCTTTCCGCTTACCTTCTTTATCAGGGAAATAGACTGTAGGGATAGCATCAAAGAATCCATCATTATTGAAATCTTTGGCATAGAGACTCACCTGCTGTTCATCATTTGCCTGCATCAGCGTATTAAGGCCGAGATTTCCGGCTATATAATCTATATCACCGTCATTGTCAAAATCTCCTGCTGCGATACTCGTCCACCAACCTAATTTACCACTTAGTGCACCGTTTTGTGTAAGAGGCTCAAATTTTCCTTTATTGTTTTTCAGAATTGTAACCGGCATCCATTCTCCTACCAGCACCAGATCCTGCCAGCCATCATTATCATAATCGCTCCATAATGCATCACATATTAAACCAATATTCTGCAGCTTTGGCGCTACCTGAGCTGTAATATCTGTGAATTTGACCTGCCCATTCGATGAATCATTCCTTAAAATATAACTCGAAACAGGCAAAGGATATTTATTAGGCTCGACCCTGCCACCAATAAATAAGTCTAAATCTCCGTCATGATCATAATCCGTAGCCTTTATGCAAGATCCGCTTTTCAAAAATTGCGGAATTGCCTGCGGACTCAGTTGAAAATTCCCTTTACCATCGTTGACATAAAATTTATCCTGCAATGAAGACTCTCCCGGCTGAAATTCATAACTGCCGCTCACAATATATAAATCTAAATCGCCATCGTTTTCGGCATCAAAAAGTAATACACCCATGTCCTCAGAATTTTTTGCAGGGCCATCTTCGCCCGACAAAAGATCTTGTACACTGAATTTACCGTCTTTATTTTGTATCAAAAACTTTCCTTTATGCTGATTTGAGCCTCCGACAAACATATCTTCTATACCATCTCCATTCACATCTCCGACGGCAATAGCCGGGCCGAACTGTGAAAGCTTATGCGGCAGGAGTTTCTGTACATTGAAATCAATGAAATCTATTTCTTCATGTTTGTAGGGAACATTCAACTGATTACTTATATCAGTAAACAGAGTCGGCATTTCAGGGTTTGTATCTGCGGGAATTATGGTAGCATCAGCTTCATTCAGGTTAATTACCTGATTAGACCTAATATCTTTCAATACCTGAGATTTACCACTCTGCCAGGTTATTTTCAACTGGTCAATTTTCTGTGTTTTACCAAGTCCGAAATGAGCAACGGCTTCAACAGATGATAAGTATCCTCTGTATGGAGTATGTTCATATACCTGTTTTTGTCCGTTACCATACTGTATTTCAATCCATGCACCTAGTCCCATCAGGTTATTGCCTGTTCCTTTCAATTGCACTCTCAGATAATTACTTTCCTGCGGTTTTATCTGAACGGCGTTATTCCGGTAAACCGAAGCAGAATCATTGATATTATTTACGATATAGTCAAGATCACCGTCATTATCTAAATCCGCATAGGCTGCTCCGTTCGCAGTAGTAAGTTCTGTGATTCCCCACTTATCGGTTACATCTTCAAACTGAAAGTTTCCTTTATTCTGATAGGCATAATTTTTAAGCTTTATAACCGGTACATATTCTAAAAGCATAGTTTTAGACATCAGACTCATTACCTGATCCCTATAGGCCAAAAAATCATGGTCGTTAATATCTCTCGGAAAACCATTAGTAATGATAATATCTCTTAGTCCGTCATTATCAAAATCGGTTACCATCGGTGCCCAGCTCCAATCGGTTTGAGCTATACCAGACAACAAACCTATTTCACTAAACATCGGTTCGCCTGTGGAAGGGTTTTTCCCCTGATTCACCTGCAAAGTATTACGGGCATATTGATAAGTATAGTTATACTTATCGTTGTTCTGATACGTAATATAATTGTTGGCCGGGGTCATCATCTTTTTGCGATTGTTAGTTGCAGGCATCATGTCTAATGCAATTATGTCTACAAGTCCATCATTATTGATATCAGCTACATCATTACCCATAGCTGAGTAAGAGGTATGTTTGAAGTATTTGCCGGCCTGGTCGGTAAAAGTACCATCTTGGTTATTAATATACAGTAAATCGTTGGTCAGGAAATCATTCGTAATATAGATGTCTTTCCAACCATCCTGATTAATGTCTGTGATATTGATGCCAAGGCCAAAACCCTCATCAAAAATCTTTGCCTGTGTGGTTACATCAGTAAAAACCGGATGATTTTTTGTTTTATCAAAATCATTTCTGTATAATCTGTCATTCCGTTTTGAAGAACCATCGGTTACTTTTTCATGAAATTGATTGGGAAAACGAGTATCATCCATTTCGTTTACCAATACATATAAATCTAAATCACCATCATTGTCATAATCAAAAAAGGCTGCGTTAGTGGTATGCGTTGTGTCTGCAATACCATAGTCCGCTGCCATTTCTTTAAACAACGGAACACCATTCCGCCCTATCCCCTGATTCACATATAATAAATTAGCTCTTTGACCGGCTACTTTTCTTGCTGTAGCACATACATACATATCCAGTAAACCATCATTATTGATGTCTACCATTGCCACTCCTGAGGTCCAACGTCCTGCACCATCCACACCCGCCTGTTGAGTAACATCTTCAAACTTCATATCTCCCTTGTTGAGATATAATTTGTTTGGTGTGGTGTTACCCGTAAAATACACATCGGTGAGTTTATCGTTATTAAAATCACCTAATGCTACACCTCCACCGTTATAGACATATTCAAAAGTAAAAATATTTAAAGTGTCATTTTCGGCAATTCGATTAGAAAAACTAATACCTGTTTGTTCAACAGGCAGTGAAGTAAAAACCTTTTTCTCCTCTTCCTGACAAGCTACTAAAACTGAGGTGGTAATGAGTAGGGTAAAAAAAACAAAATACTTTTTCATACTTTGGACTTAAGTGATATAAAAAAGAGATGGCAAATTAGCCATCTCTTCTGATAAAATATTAGGTAATCCGATTATTAATAACCAGGATTTTGCTTCAACACACTGGCACCTACAAGGTCAATTTGCGATTGTGGCAGAGGGAATAAAGCTTTAGTTGCTGTATAAGTAGCTCCACCTAAAGCACCCGGTAATAACACCTGATCATATTTCAGGTAACGGTTAAGGGCCTCAACATCTTCACCCCAACGAACTAAATCGTAGAAACGGTAGCCTTCCATTCCAAGCTCCATTCTTCTTTCGAAACGAACTGCAGATCTTGCATACTCTTTTGTAGGGAAAGACTGATATAAACCGATTTTGTAGTTAGCAGCAGGTTTACCGTCAATCGATACAAAGTCAGAAGCATTAGCAGCTCTACCTCTTACCATATTGGTATACTCAAGAGCTTTTGCTAAGGAACCAACCTCAATTTCAGCTTCAGCGGCCATTAACAGTACATCAGCAAATCTTATAATTGTTACGTTATAAGCATTGTATGTCTGGTGTCCCCAACCACCGGTTTCAGTCAAACCTGCAGCTTTTTCCGCTTTAGTAAAAATGTATTTTTTAGGAGAATAAGGGCCACCATTTGGTTGGTTACGAATCATGCTGAAACCTGTGTGAGGACCCCAATCCAGGAAAGGAATACCTCTACGTCCTACTGAATGATCTAATCTTGGGTCTAACGGACCAGCATCTGGTGTAAAAGGCTGATCAGATTTAATACCCATATCAGTTTTAACAGCATTTGCAGGGCTATTGTATGAATTATCTAATAATGGTAAACCATTAGCATCTGTACGGAATGAGTTTACAAACTCAAACGATGGTTGGAAGAATCCGCAACAAGTACCTGGGTCAACGCCTTGAATAAAGTTCAATTGCAAATCACCATTGGCATTGTTTCCACTACCTGATTTTACGGTTGCCTGAACAGCGAAGATTGATTCTGAATTATTATCATTAGCAACTCTGTAAAGGTCAGAATACTTAGGTAATAGCGCATATTTTTTGCCGCCAGTTGTTTTACCATTAGCAATGATTAAATCAAAAAGTGCTTTTGCTTCTGCATATTTCTTTTGATACAAATATGTTTTTGCTAAGTAAGTGGCTGCTGCCCATTTATTGGCACGACCTACCGAAGAAGAAGTTTCTGGTAAGGCATCGTAAGCTGCTTTGAAGTCAGCTTCAATTTTTGGCCATAAATCCTGATCATTTTTTACTTTCTCAATTCCGTTGGCTACACCTATGTTTTCGTCAACATATGGAACCATATTGAAGTTTCTCTTCAACTGGAAGTAGAAGTGTCCTCTTATAAAACGAGCTTCAGCAGTGATTCTTGCTTTATCTGCCTCTTTTACGCTTGGTTGAGCGTCTTTCAATAGAGACAGAACTGAATTAGCTCTGGCAACGCCATCAAAATAGCTTTGGTAAACATTACCCGCCACCTGATCGGTAGATACATACTCATATCTTTGAATAGGAATCATTTCGGTACCATCACCAGGGTCGGTTCCTTTATTGGCGTCTCCTCCTCTGATACTACCTATCAGCCAGTTTGATGGTCCAGAGTGCGTTTGACTCAAGGCACTTAGCTGAGCGTAAGCTGCTATTAAAGCCCCTTCCAAACCAGCACTACTGGTTAATTGATCTTTAGAAAGCGTTCCGGTCGCGGGCACCTCTAAGAAGCTATCACTACAGGCATACATTCCTGAAAACAGGACGAAGCTGGAAATTAATATTTTAATTTTTTTCATTGTCTTAATTTAATTTAACTTAGATTAGAATCCAACATTTAAACCAAAAGTTACCTGACGAGTCATCGGGAAGTTACCCAAATCTACACCAAAGTTGGTATCAGCGGCACCTGCTACTTGAGGATCAAGACCACCATATTTAGTGATTGTAAACAAGTTATTAACTGCGGCATTAATACGAACTCTACCTAATTTCATCTTGTTTGCAAGAGCAGTTGGCAAGTTGTAGGCAACTGAAAGGTTTTGGAATCTTAGATATGATCCATCTTCAACATAGAAACTGCTTGATTGAGAACCAGTACTGAAACCATCATTTTGTTCAAAACGAGGAATATTAGTATCTCTGTTTTCCGGGCTCCAAGAATCTTTAACACGCTCAGAGATAGCAGAACCGGCAAACAATGGATAAAAATCTGTAAATCTTTTAGAGATATTAAAGATTTTATTACCAATTGACGTATAGAAATATGAAAGTATTTCAAAATTCTTGTAAGTAATTTTGAAATTTAAACCACCAGTAAATTTAGGAACCGGGCTACCTAAATAAGTACGGTCATCGGCAGTAATAGCACCATCTCCATTGATGTCAGTATAACGGAAACGACCAAGACCTGCACCAGTTTGAATCGGAATTGAAGCGCCAGGTGTAGCTGTCGATTTCAAAGCCTGATCAACTTCTTCCTGCGTTTGGAATAAACCTTGTACTTTATATCCATAGAAAGAAGACAATGAATAACCCAATTGGTTACGAATAGGGTTTACACCTCTGAAACCAGGGTTAACATCCAATAAGTAAGTAAGGCCGCCACCGATTTCAGTGATTTCGTTATGAAGGAAACTACCTGTAACATCAAATTCGTATCCTACTTCGCTACCAAATTTACCTCTTGTAATAACTTGAATATCAACACCTTTGTTAACCATTGTACCCACGTTTACAGAAGGGGCAGTAGCTCCACCAACTGTCTGTGTAATTGGTAATGTATATAACAAATCTTTGGTATCTTTTTGCCATAGGTCTAAGATAACATCCAATTTACCTTTCAGGAATGAACCATCAAAACCAATATTTTTGGTAATACTGGTTTCCCATTTAGCGTTAGGGTTACCAATTCTTGATTGTCTGAATCCACCTACGATTCCG
>CALRLN020000117.1:0-12372 GCA_943368675.1 Chitinophaga pinensis
ACGCATTCTTTTGCTTTTGCTCTGCCGATAAGGCCTCATCTTTCTGCGCATGAAGAATACCGTTTTTTAACTCTTCCAATGAACCTATACAAACCTCTTCTCCATCTTCACTTCTCCAGATAGGTAGTGGTGTACCCCAATAACGACTACGTGACAAGTTCCAGTCAACTGCGTTTTCCAGCCAGTTACCAAAACGACCTGTACCGGTACTTTCCGGTTGCCAGTTGATGGTTTTATTCAAAGCCACCAGACGGTCTTTCATGGCCGTTGTGCGGATAAACCAGCTATCCAGAGGATAGTATAACACAGGTTTATCAGTACGCCAGCAATGAGGGTATGGGTGGTCAAATTTCTGAACATTGAAAGCCTTGTTTTCTGTCTTTAGTTTGATAGCAATTCGCTCATCAACCGATAGATATTTATCACGTCCTTGTTTCTGGCGTTCTGTTTCTTTTTCTGCATCTGTCAGATATTGCTCTTTTACGTATTCCAGCGCAAAATCCGAAATCTCTTTTACAAAACGGCCGCGTTTATCAACAATCGGTACATCTTTGCCCGTTTCGTCTTTTACCATGATGGGCGGAATACCATTTTGTTGCGCAACACGGAAGTCATCAGCACCGAAAGTAGGAGAGGTATGTACAACCCCCGTACCATCTTCAGTGGTCACGAAATCACCTGTAATCACCCTGAATGCTGCTACATCAGGTTGCACATAAGGCAGTAATTGTTCGTACTCAATACCTTCTAGTTGAGAGCCTTTAAATTCAGTAAGAATAGTCCACGGAATCAATTTTTTATCAGATGCTGAAAAGCCTTCAAAATCTCCGTCATGGCCTTTTTCTGAGAAATACTTGTTTACCAGAACTTTGGCCAATACCACATTTACGGGCAGATAGGTGTATGGATTAAAGGTGCGTACCAATACATAATCTATACCTTTACCTACAGTCAGCGCAGAGTTAGCAGGGAGTGTCCATGGGGTGGTCGTCCATGCTAAAATAAATACTTCATCACTTTTGGCTGCTTCAAATAAAAAGTATGATTTCTCTGATTTTTTTACTTTAAACTGAGCTGTCAAAGAAGTATCTTTTACTTCTTTATAAGTACCCGGCATATTCAGTTCATGCGACGAAAGCCCTGTTCCTGCCGCAGGAGAGTATGGCTGAATGGTATAGCCTTTATATAATAAACCTTTGTTATAAAACTCTTTCAGCAAGTACCAGATACTCTCTATGTATTCATTTTTATAAGTGATGTATGGGTCATCTAAATCAACCCAGTAACCCATCTTTTCAGTCAGATCATTCCATTGGTCGGTAAAACGCATCACCGTTTCACGGCATTGCTTGTTATAATCTTCAACTGAAATTTTAACACCTATATCTTCTTTGGTAATTCCCAGTTCTTTTTCTACTTGCAATTCAATAGGCAAGCCGTGGGTATCCCATCCCCCCTTCCGTTTTACCTGATAGCCCTTAAGTGTTTTATAGCGGCAAAAAATATCTTTAATCGTACGAGCCATCACATGGTGAATACCAGGAGTGCCATTCGCTGAGGGTGGTCCTTCGAAAAAGGTAAAAGCAGGGGCTCCCTCTCTTACCTCAATAGATTGCTCGAATATCTTATTCTCTTTCCAGAATTCAAGAATCTCGTCAGCAATTGCTGCGTAGTTGACTGATTTATACTCTTTGTAGTGCATAATAATAAGCGAAAATGGGTCCTTACCCAAAATAGAGTGCAAAGATACGCAATTTTAACCCACGGCGTAATACTGATTGCAGAGATTTAGGCAATTGAATTATGATTAAACATTAAAAAAGACAAGTAAGCAAAAAACAGATTAAATTTTATGGAGCAACCGATATAACATTAAACCAAAAGATGTTTTTCTGTATCTAATGCCACATATCTTAATAATAGATGCTATGTTACAAAAATATGCCCAACATTTATTCTGGCGAGCCGGTTTCGGAGAATCTCTTTCCTTGATAAAGGCCGCAGAAAAGCATTCTCCTAAACAGGTTTTCAGAAAAATGCTGAAAGAGTCAGAGATGTTTGAGCCAATTGATGTAGTAAAGCCACCTGATGTAGCCGGAGACCTGAGAAAATTGAGAGAAATGCGAATGGACAAGAAAAAGAATGGCGGGGAGGGTGCTGACCGTACCAGGTTAAAGGAATTGCAAAAGGAGAGAGTCGAAGAACAAGCCAGACTAAATATTGCCTGGCTAAATAAGATGAGCGCGGAGAAAGGTGTTCTGAGAGAAAAAATGGCTTTTTTCTGGCATGGGCATCTGGTGGCACGCAGTATCAATGCTTCTTTTTCGCAGAGCTATGTGAATACAATACGTAAACATGCTTTAGGTAAATTTGGCGATTTATTGTTGGCAGTTTCAAAAGAACCTTCCATGTTGCAGTTTCTGAATAATAAGCAAAATAAAAAACGAAGCCCTAACGAAAACTTTGCCCGTGAGCTGATGGAGTTATTTACACTTGGCAGAGGAAATTATACAGAGAAAGACATCAAAGAAGTAGCAAGAGCTTTTACCGGCTGGGACTTTGACATAAACGGCAACTTCGTTTTCAAGGAAAAACAACATGATGAAGGCGAAAAAACGGTTTTTGGCAAAAAAGGATACTTCAAGGGTGAGGATATCATTCAGATGATTTTGGAAAATAGGCAAACTGCTGTTTTCATCACTACTAAAATCTATCAGAACTTCGTAAATGAAAACGTTCTTACTCCCGGGCATCAGAAAAATATCAGAGAGCTGGCAGCAAAATTTTATAAAAACAATTATGAAATAGCTGGCCTGCTAGAAAATATCTACACTTCTGATTGGTTTTATGACCAACAGAATATCGGTACGCATGTAAAATCTCCGGTTGAGCTATTAGTTGGGCTCAAAAGAACTCTAGGCCTAAATTTTGAAGAAGATCAAACAAACCTGTTTATTCAACGTTTATTGGGTCAGGTACTCTTGTATCCACCCAATGTAGCAGGTTGGCCGGGTGGCAGAAACTGGATTGATAGTTCAAGCCTGCTATTCAGGATGCAGATTCCGGCATTGATTTTTACGGATAAACAACCCGAAATAAATGCCAGAAGTGACGGCGATATAAATACCGATTACCAGACCCGCAAAAGGAGTTTCAGGGCCGATATGGACTGGAACACCTATGCAAACAATTTTTCAGATAAGGAACCAAAACTCATAACTGAAATGAGTGATTTCCTTTTGCAGGTCTCGCCTGCCGAAGCAATTATTCAGGGCATTCAGGATAAAATACGAGCAAATTCAAAGTCTGAAGCTGTGAAAAAACTAGCAATGGCTTTGATGATGTTACCAGAGTATCAGCTTTGCTGATAGAATTATTTTAAAAGATTTTCTACATTATATATACAGCTATGGCATCACGCAGAGAGTTTATCAAACAGTCAGCTTTAGCAACAGTAGGAGGAATGTTAATACCTAATTTTCTGAAAGCCTACGAAAGAGAGCATTTGGGTATTAGCCGGGCATCAAACAAAGTTTTGGTAATAGTTCAGCTATCAGGCGGAAACGATGGGCTGAATACGGTTATTCCATTCCGTAATGATATTTATTATCAATCCCGCCCAACGATAAGTATAGCCCCTGATAAGGTTCTGAAACTGAATGACGATTTAGGCTTAAACCCGGCAATGGAAAGCCTCCGGCATTTATATGACGAAGGGCTGGTAAGCATTATTAATAATGTAGGTTATCCAAACCCGGACCGTTCTCATTTCCGTTCTATGGACATCTGGCATACAGCCAGTGAATCTACCGAATACCTGAATACAGGTTGGATAGGGCGTTATTTAGATGCTAATTGTGAGGGTAAATGTGTGCCTTACCGTGCGCTGGAAATAGACGATACCCTTAGCTTATCTATGAAAGGAGATAAAGTAAAAGCGCTGGCAGTAAAAGATCCTGAAAAACTATATAGACAAGTGAGCAGGGAGTTTGTCAATAAAATTGCAAAGGTTACACCGCCTGTTCAGAATGAGAATCTGGCATATATGTATAAAACGCTGGCTGAAACCTCTTCTTCGGCCGAATTTTTGCATACTAAATCAAAGGTTTATAAGAGCCCAAGTCAATACCCCACAGGAGAATTGGGGCAAAGACTTAAAACTATTTCAGAACTGATTGTTTCTGAAATGCCGACCAGTGTATATTATGTGAGTGTTTCTGGTTTTGATACTCATTTTAATCAGGTAAATCAGCAGGAAAGATTATTGAAAAATTATGCCGACTCCATGAGGGTCTTTGTAAATGATTTACAGAAAAATAATAAGCTGAATGAGGTAGTTATCATGACCTTTTCGGAGTTTGGCAGGAGAGTAAAGCAAAACGCCAGTGCAGGCACAGACCACGGCACCGCCAATAATGTTTTTCTGATAGGAGGGAACCTGAAACGCCCTAAAGTACTGAATGAAGCCCCGGATTTATCTGATTTAGACGAAGGGGATTTAAAGTTTTCAGTTGATTTCCGGCAGATTTACGCTTCTTTACTAGAGGATTGGCTTGATATGAAAGGTACAAAAGTCTTAGGAAAAGAATTTAAAAGTCTGCACTTAGTCTGATTACCCGGGTTTTAAACTCAGAAATTAAACATGACCATTAAATAAAAAACAAAAGAAAAACAGAATTATTGTTGTCGGGATACGTTATTTATTAGGAAATTTGTGTTCCACTGTTTGTTAATTTGTCAACAGTAAATGAGAAGTATCTTGAGAATAATTCTACTTTTTCTTGTATCAATTTCAGCTTTTTCGCAAGGTGGTGTTTGTGATTTGAGAACTGGTATTGAAAAAGGAAGTTTTGATGTTCCATCTGCTGTATGTATTGGCCAACAATTCAATGCCGTAGATAAATCGGGCGGAACCAATATAAAATATATTTTTGGGTATGCCGGGCAAGATGCTTCTTTATTGCCAGGTATTCCGTCAGAACCCGGCCCAAATTCTCAATGGGCGTTTTCTCGCGCTGCTGACTTTATTGTTCTCCAATACGGCAAAAAAAACGGTAAAGACATGTATGCCTGCAAAGTAATTACCGTTAGAGATAAGAGTGAACCCAAATTTAGTTATAGAGATTGTAACAATAATGCGATAGAAATTGCAATTTCTGATGTGCCTTCCAACAATTTTGATTATTATATGATAGACTGGGGTGATGGCAATTCTCCTGAAAGGGTGGAACCTACGGCATTACCATATAAAAAGGTTAAGTCATTAACTACACCAAGAACTATAAAAGTAAGCGGCGCTTTTAATACGGCCAGTACCTGTGCAGCAAGCTCAGCTAAGACCATTCCCTATAAAGACAATTCAGTAGCTGGGTTTATGGGTTATGATGACCCTAATTATCCGAATATTCAGCAAGTAGTTTTAAAAGAAGCTGATGAAGCTGTTTTAACAATCGGAGGCAGTTATGACCCGACTGGATATAGCGTATATATGACACCTAAAGGCATGCCTTATGCCTCCACTCCTGTTAAGACTTCAGTGCTGCCAGGAGAAGTATCTATCCCTATACCTGATACTACAAAATCCTATTGTTTTTATATAGAGAAACCCAACGCTTGTGGTATTGAAACCTCTGCAGAAATATGCACGATGGTACTTACAGATGTAAATCCTGTTAGTAGTACTTCACAGGAAATTATATGGGAGGAATATCCTACTAGTATGTCCCATACTACAACTGATCGTACTTATGGTAGATTCATGGACCAAACAACCCAACTTCTTAAAGAAGAAGACGGAGTTTTACTACCTCCGATACCAGTAACAGGGTCTCCGTATACCGACAATGTAAATTGCCAGAAAGAATATTGCTATAGGTTAAAAACCGAAACAAAAGGGCAAATGTATTATTATGGTTTTAAAGGAGTAAGTATTTCCAATAGAATGTGTTTGGATAGAGAAGAATTTCATCCTCCGGCTATTACTGATGCCCTCGTGACGGTTAATATTGCCAATGCTTCTGAAATTAATTATGCCGATAACAGCCCTTGGACATTGAGGAGGGATAAGTATATATTATATCATTACAATGGCACAGATTTTAAAGAAATAATGAGTAGTACAACTTTAGCTCCATTTGATGATGCTAGTGTAGATAATTCTCAAAAATCAAATTGTTATAAAATTGCTTTTGTAGACGAATGCGGAAGTACTTCTGAACTGTCACCCCCATTTTGTACTACTTTTCTGTCTGAAGCCAATAAAAACGAATTAATATGGACTGCACAACCTCCTTTTGCTAATATAGGAATCGGGAAGTTTGATTTAGAGAGTTTTGATGAAAATACAGGTGCTCCATCAATAATTACTTCTTTACCGGCCACACAATTAACCTATATACCTGACTTAAGTGGATTTGAAGAGGAAGCTAAATTCAGAATAAAAATTACTGCGCTAGATGGATCAGAAAGCTATTCTAATAGCTATACAATCCCTCTGATGGTTAAACTACTCTTACCTGACGCGTTTACGCCAAATAATGATGCTATTAACGATAAACTGGAAATAAAAGGTACTTTCAGAAGAATTACTGACTTTGATTTTCAGATTTACAACAGGTGGGGAAACCCTGTATTTAGTTCTTCTGACCCACTTAAGTCGTGGGACGGAAATTTCCAGGGCGCTTCATCACCCGGTGATACATATACATATAAAATTTACGCTAAATTAACTGATGGAACAGAAATAAATAAGACAGGTAAGTTTTTGCTTATGAGATGATAACCCACACTTTATGATAAGAATTCTTCTCCCGACTTTTATTACACTATTTCTTTTGAATAGCTGTTTTAATGTTAATGCTCAGGATGTTTTATCCGGTATTCAATACCGATTAGGCGCAGGTGCCTATCTCTCTGAAAAAACGCCTTTCTGGATACGATCTAATCAATATGGGCTTGTGCCACTTCAAGGACCTTTTATAACGCTACAGGCAAGCGCCTCTAAAGAGTATGATTCTACTAAAGCGGAATTTCATAAATTAAGAAAATTTGGTTTTGGTTACGGAGCGCAATT
The DNA here is from genome assembly GCA_943368675.1 of Chitinophaga pinensis. Classification (GTDB taxonomy): domain Bacteria; phylum Bacteroidota; class Bacteroidia; order Cytophagales; family Spirosomataceae; genus Emticicia. The sequence goes on from CALRLN020000117.1 coordinate 7,073, forward strand.
GGGTATAAATGCGGGCAAGAAAAGTCAAATCCTGTTACCAGAAGTCTATGCAAAAATCAGATACGGAGTTTTCGAGATTTACGGAGGCCGAAGAAAAGAAATAATAGGGCTGGTGGATACGACGCTTAATGCGGGTTCTTACATTTGGTCAGGTAATGCATTACCAATACCTAAAATACAAATATCTGTGCCTAACTACACCTCAATTATCGGGCATGGTTTAATAGCAATAAAAGGAGCGTTTTCACACGGCTGGTTTGGCAAACAAGCCTATACAGAAGGATATTATTTACATCAGAAATGGCTATATGGTAAAATAGGCAGAGAGTCATGGAAATTTAATTTTTTCGCAGGTATTAACCATCAGGTACAATGGGGAGGTTATTCAGAGATACTTAAAAATGATAATATTTCTACAAAAAACGGTTATTTTTCGGCTGACCCCTTTGTATATCTGAACGTGATATTACCGATTGCCTGGCGCATACCTACTAATGGAATGTATACCCCATTTGAAACATTAAATCGGTTTGGGAACCATCTGGGGAGTGTTGATTTAGGCTTTAGTCTGAAAACATCATTTGCAGATATTTCTTTCTATCGCCAAAGTCCGTATGAAGATGGACAAATGCCTGAAGTTTTTCTTTCGATGGACGGTAATTATTCTTTGAGTTTTGATCTGAAGAATAAGAAGGGTTTAAGTAAAATCAACTTCGGCTATTTAGATACCCGAAGACAAGGGGGAGAGATTACAGAATTTGCTAAATGGCTGGGTAAAAAAGAAACTCATTATGGAGAAGTACAGAACTACCTTAACCACTCCCAATATATAGAGGGCTGGAGCTATCAGAACAATGGTATCGGTACACCATTAATTATTCCGGGTAGTGATTTAGTGAAAGATACCCAAAATCCGAATTATAGATTATTTTCATTTGATAATGATATTCAGGCATATTATATCGCAGCTACAGGAAAGATAGCAAAGTATAGCTATATGATAAAATCTTCGCTGACTAACAGCATGGGAATGTTTTATGTAAGAAGAGATAAAAATTTAAAACAGTTTTCAGGCTTAGTCTCCGTCAATGTTCCCTTATCAAAACTAAGGCTTGATTCAAAATTTAATATAGCATTTGATGCCGGTAAACTGTATGGCAATAATATAGGGATTAGTTTTTTTATTCTGAAAAAATGGTAGTAATTTGCAAAAAAAGCCAACCTATGCCATCTGTTTATAAAGCTGTTTTTTTACTTTTCTTAACATCTTCCAGTGTTTTAGGGCAAAGTTTTTTTGAAAAAATAAGATACCAGGCTGAAAGCGGTATTTTCCTTTCTACCTCAGGAAAAACACCTTTTTTAATACGCTCTAATCAATATGGTATCGTTCCTTTAGAAAACCCCATACTTACTTTACGAGGCTCTGTTTTTAAAGAATATGACTCTACTTATAGTAGTAATGATAACAGGTTAAATAAGTTTTCTATCGGATATGGCGTAAGTGCAGTTGCGAACGTTGGAAAAGCAAACCAGATTCTTTTACCTGAAGCATACATTAAGATTCGCTATGGCGCATTTGAATTTTATGCAGGCAGGCGTAGAGAAATAGTGGGTTTAGTTGATACTACACTTACATCTGGGTCCTATATCTGGTCGGGTAATGCACTTCCTTTGCCTAAAATTCAGATCGCAATCCCAAATTATACACCTATTCTTGGTAGGGGTTTAATATCCATTAAAGGTGCGTATAGTCACGGTTGGTTTGACAATGGCCAGGTAAAAAACTTTTATCTTCATCAAAAATACTTATATGCCAGAATCGGGAAGCCTAATTGGAGAATCAAACTGTATTCAGGCTTTAATCACCAGGTTCAATGGGGTGGTAAGCCTGCCATTCCTTATGTTGACAAGTATTCAGGGCTATTGGTTTCAAAATTCCCAACGGATTTAAGCACATATTTAAAAGTAGTTTCCGGAATAAGCTTAAATACAACAGACGATGGCTCGGAGATCCACGTGCCGGGGAATGATGCTATGAATAGAGCGGGAAATCATTTAGGGACTATCGATTTTGCTACAGAAATCGATTTCAAGAAGTTTAATCTGTTTATATATCGGCAAAGCATTTATGATGATGGTTCATTATTTTATTTGAATAATATCACCGATGGCTTATTAGGTGTGTCTGTCAGGAGAAAAATTAATGAAGGAGTAACCAGAATCTGTTTTGAGTATCTGGACACGAGAAGTCAGGGGGGAAATACTGGTAGCGAAAATACGATTCCTCAGCTAAGAGGACAGGATGGTTATTTTACTAATTTGATTTACGCAGATGGCTGGACCTACAATAAGAATATAATCGGTACTCCATTATTTGCCCAGATAAATACGGTAGATAAACGTAATATATCTGAAAATGCAAAAAGATACCCTTCTGATTATATCATAAATAACCGGGTTCAGGCATTTATGATTGCTGTTGAAGGAAGAACAAAAAAATTTGAGTATACTACAAAATTAATTGTATCGAATAATTTAGGCTCTTATCCTTTACCTTTAGAGGCAACACAATTTTCCTTTCTATCCAGAATAAAATATAAGCTTCCGAAATACTCTTTAATTTCTTTGGTCTCTTTTGATGATGGTAAGCTTTTTTCCAGTTCTTTGGGACTATATTTAGGAGTTCAAAGAACTTTCTTCTAATTCGTCTAATTCTTCATAAATAGAATTGTTACTAATATATTCCGGAATCAGCTTTTTCAATTCAGCAACTGTAGCATTATTATCCATCTTATTAAGATTCATCTCCATATTTTTTATGGCCAGGTTTAATAAATCATAATCTTCCGGAACAACTTTGGCTATCATTATTTTGTGATGATAGGTCGGTTGAGTATTTTCATTACTACTTAATAACTCTTCATAAAGTTTTTCGCCGGGTCTTAATCCAGTGAATTTAATCTGAATGTCTTTATCTAATTCCAGACCAGAAAGCTGAACCATTTTCTTTGCCAAATCTACAATTCGAATCGGTTTCCCCATATCAAATACATATACTTCTCCACCTTTTCCCATTGTGCCAGCTTCCAGAACCAACTGGCAGGCTTCCGGAATTGTCATGAAATACCTGATAATATCTTTATGTGTAACAGTAATCGGACCACCACTTTCGATTTGCTTTTTGAATAAAGGAATCACGGAACCGTTTGAGCCTAATACATTACCAAAACGGGTTATAATGAATCTTGTATTATTATTATGATGGCTATCCAGACCTTGTACATACATCTCAGCTAAGCGTTTAGAGGCCCCCATGACATTCGTTGGATTTACCGCTTTATCTGTTGAAATCATAACAAATTTTTCTGTACCATACTTTGAGGCCAGATTAGCAACAATCTTTGTACCCAGAACATTTACCTTAACAGCCTGATAAGGGTTTTTTTCCATTAATGGTACATGTTTATAAGCCGCAGCATGAAAAATTACCTGAGGGCGCTCTTCATTAAACAGGCTCTCCATTAACTTTTCATTAGTTACATCATAAACCTCAACTCTTATATTAGGGAGGATCTTATTTTCGGCAGAGGTTGTACGCAATAATTCAGTTTCGAGGTCATATAAAGCAGATTCTGCCTGATCTATGAGAATAATTTTTTTAGGAGAGAACTTTATTAGTTGTCTGACCAATTCGCTTCCAATAGAACCCGCAGCACCTGTTACCAGTATTTTTTTATTGTTAATGAATCTTTCAACAAACTTGTTATTAATAGCAATCGGGTCTCTTTCCAAAAGGTCATCAATTTCTATTCTTTGTATTTGTTTACTCGTTAACTCTCCTTTTATCCATTTATTAATAGGTGGGATGGATTTCAGAATAATGCCTTTAGTAAGAAAATCCTCAGCTATTTTAGCCTTAGCCAAAGGACTGATGTTTTGGATAGCAAAAATTACTTCAATATTTTCTTCTTTTGAATTTGGGTTAGAGATATACTTTTCAATAGCCTCTTCTCTTGATAAAACCCTTATGCCTTCAACAGTTTTATTGATTTTTTGTGGATTATCATCAATAAAGCATAAAACTTTATAGTTTTTTACTTTATCGTTCAGCAGACTGTTTTTAGTAATTAAACCCATATAACCGGTTCCATAGATAATTACCGAACTTGTTAATTTAATTTTTCTAAAGAAAGAATCGTATAAACCTTTTACTAAAAAACGACTGAAGATAAGTGCAAAAAGAGTAATAAAATAGCTTATAATAGTAATTCTGGGAGGAATACACAGATAAACAATATTATGGTAACAACCGAAATTTGAGAGTAGGAAAATAAAAATACTACTTATGGTAACAACCTTAAGCAATAAAGCGGCATCTTCCATACTAGTATGTCTGATTATACCTTCATAAGATTTGAAGAATATAAAAAAGATAGCTCTAATACACAAAACAAAAATTAAATGGTACTTATAGATATATGGTTCTACGTAAGTTAACTCGAAGTTGAAATGAACAAAAACCGCAATTGTAAATGTGACAAAACAAATAAATAAATCAACTAAAAGAATTAACCATTTAGAAGCAAACTTTTCGGTATAGCTACGTAAAAAGTTGGTCATAGAGAACATGTTTTTGTGTGATGGCTAGAAAATTAAACAAATATAACTCTACTGTTTAATTTATGACAAGTTTTTATCAAAATAACACAATGGAAATTTATTAATCGGCAAATGGAGAATCAAATCCTTTAAAATTTTTACGACCGGTTAAATTAGGAGACTGCTTAAAAACGGATGGAAAGACATGAAATGGCAATTGATTAGTTTACCCGACATGTTTTCTAGCTGTTGTTATTAGGATGTTTAAATTTTGAAATAGGTGGTGCGTCACGTCGATTGAATTTTAAGCCTTAAGGCCAATCTGATTCGAAGAATTGACGAATACCTATCGGAACACCAAAACGGCAGCAACCTACGTACGAAATTTTAAATGATAATAAGAAAATTGAATTTACTTTAAATGGTATATTAGAAGTTGAAGAATAAAACCCATTAAGGCAGTCTAAAGCATACTAAAATAGTTAGACAAATCATCCATCATTAAGCTGTTTGCATTAATTCTATGGATGGAAAATGAAAGTGGCTGTAAAAGACTCAATAGTTGCCTGGATTCACCAAAGGAGGATAAGGCACAACAAAATGAGATATTATCATAATTGAGTAATTGTATTTATCTAATATAGTCTTTCTGTCAGTTCTTTTTCAGGCATTTTGAAAAATATAGTTAAGACCTGAGATGT
>CALRLN020000118.1:0-12367 GCA_943368675.1 Chitinophaga pinensis
CTTAATCTTCTGATTAGTGAGGTTTTATCTGTTTCAGGAGAATGCTTCAAGCCTTCCTGATTTAGTTTTTCAATAATAAATTTATCAATATCATTGGCTATCCATTTATCACTCACATCAGGTGGGCTGATAGTTTTATCAGGCTTTATATATGACCAGTGGTCTTCCCAGTTTGCCCCCTCGTTAATCCATCTTTCAATTTTACCGATTTCATCACTACTCAACGGCTCTGCCTCTAAAGGCATACGGGCTTCAAGGTCATGTGTTTTGAGCCTTCTTATCAGTTCTGACTTATCGGCCTCATAAGGAATAATCGCATATTTGCCTGATTTGGCTTTGGCGAGCGCTTCTTCTCTGAAAAGCAGGCTGAATCCTCCGCTTTTTTTCACGCCACCGTGGCAGACAATACATTTCTTGTTGAAAATGGGACGTATTTCTTCATTATAGCTGATTTTCTCCCGGGTGAAATGGTAGATAGAGACAGAAGCTATGACAATAGCAAAAAACAGACTTATCCAGGTCAGTCGATGAAAACTCATTAGGTTGGTTGAAAATTACCTTCGAATATCAAGAAAAAATGGTACGAATACAAGTTTTTTTATCATTATACGATATGCCGTTAAAAAACTACCACTCAATTATCCGTTTAAATCATATTAAATCATAAAGTCTTAATATCTTTGAAAGTATTACCAAAAATTGTCAGATTATGGTAGATGAATCAATTTTAAGAGAACTCGCACTTTCATTTCCTGATACGGTAGAACAACCTCATTTTGAAAAAACGTCGTTCAGAGCTAAGAAAAAAATCTTTGCTACCTATTCGGCAAACGATAAGCGGGCTTGTCTGAAGCTATCTGAGATTGACCAGTCTGTGTTTTGTACGTTCAATGCTGCAATTATTTACCCTGTACCCAACAAATGGGGTAAACAGGGTTGGACCTTATTTGAATTGAATCATATAGAGAAAGAAATGCTTCACGATGCCCTTGAGACAGCTTATAAAGAAGTAACAAAGAGAAAATAAACCTTGCTGCGCTAATATGAAAATAATAGATTATCCGACCATAATAAAAATAGCCTGGGCTAATTTTGATAATTCTAAAACCATTGCCCACATTGAAGACATCAGTGCGAAAGTATCTACTAATCATGTTTTCAGGGTCAGATTTGATAATGATGATATAATTATTGCCAAACTATCTTATTTTGGCACTTACGAGCATTTCAAGGAAGATCACCAGATTATACATGCCTTATCCAATAATTTATTATATCCGTTTGAAAACGTTCTGGCTAAATCACTGGTAAAAGATAATGAGGTATATACTTATCGTTTCCAGGAAGGTGTAATTGATGCATGGGTAGTATTTTATAATCCTATCAGAAATCTGCACCGTCTGCCCCGACGGCTGGAAGAAGACCAGATAAGAAAACTGGGAGCAGAAATAGCCAGGTTTCATAAAGCCTGCGCTAGAGTTAGTACAGTTCTACCTAAAGCATCGAAGACACTCCGTTCGGATATTCAGGACCTCTTAAATATACTCGATACTGAAGTCGGACAGTTTGAGCACCGTATGCATATTGACGACCTGAAAGAACAATGCGAGATATTTTTAGAGAATCGTCAGAAACTGGTAGCTAAAACGGTGGAGACAATGCCCGTTTTTATGGACTGGAATATCGGAAATTTTTCGGTTACCAAAAATCTGGAGCTATATTCCCGTTGGGACTATGACTGGTTCAGAATAAGCTACAGAGTAATGGATTTTTATTTCTTCAGCCGGGTGGTTTCTGATGCAGGAGACAGAACTGTGTTCAGCTATTATATCGGACCATTGATGGAAGACCGGTTCATTCTGTTTTTGCAGGAATATCATAAAGTGTATCCATTGACTGAAAATGAAGTACGTTTCATGAAAGAGGCATATCGGTTCTTTATTTTGAACTATGTAATAAAATACGGCAGGTATTTTTTTCACCGCACCTATGCTACAAAATTACAACGAGAAGCCTATGAGATACATTTTCCATCAATTGATAAAGAATTTGATGCAGAAAAAATATTGAACGCTTTGAATATTTAGAGCAATCAACCAAACCACCTATTTACGCTATATTACATGCAGATTCATGATTTTAAATCAGTTGTTGACAATTATAAGGTTGTATTTTTTGATGCCTATGGCGTATTAAAAAACTACGAGGGATTGATTCCGGGCATAAAAAATACTTTCAGATACCTGAAAGAAACCAATAAAGAGTTTTATATTCTTACCAATGATGCGTCACGGAAACCTCAGCAACTGGCTGATTCTTATCACTATTTAGGTATAAAAGACATTGTTCCGGCCAATATTATTTCGTCCGGTATGCTGGCTATGGACTATCTGAAACAAAAAGTAAAAAAAGGCAAAGTTGTTTTTCTGGGTACCGTAGATTCCGCCTATTATATTGAAACCATGGGCTTGGAGGCAGTTTCTATTTCTGACCTGGATTTAAACGACCTGGCTGATATTCAGGCGTTGGCATTTCTGGATGATGAAGGCTTTGACTGGAAAACAGATCTGAATAAAACGATTAATCTGCTACGCAGAAAAAACATTCCGGTGATTGTGGCCAATACCGATGCCACCTACCCGGTATCAAAAAAAGAAATTGCCATTGCTATGGGTGGATTATCTGAAATGATTGAATCAATAGTAGGCAAAAGATTTGTAGGTTTTGGCAAGCCTGATTCACAAATGTTTATTTTTGCCTACGAACACATCCGGAGTCAGGATATTGAGAAAAAAGACATTCTGATGGTAGGAGATACCTTGCATACTGATATATTAGGGGGCAATAAATTTGGTCTGGATACGGTACTTGTATTAAGTGGCAATACCCAGGCCGAAGATGTAAAAGTAAAAATTCAGAGTACAGGAATTATACCTACCTATATTTGTGAATCAGCCGTAGTTGAATAGGCTTGCTAAATTAACAATGAATGAACAGAATATTAAACTTTACAAAGGTCGCTCTCCTGGTGCTTGCAGGCTTTAGCGGATTTGCCCAAAAAATCAGTACAGAAAATATTCCGGCTGCAACTTTAAAAAAATTCAATATTGCAGGGGTAGAGATATTGAAAAGTGTGCAGTTCAGAGACAAGAATGGCTTAAACTACGTAATAGCTACTTTAGAAGAAAATACCAAGGATGACTATACCTCAAGAACACTACTGGTAGAGCATTTTCTGGAAAGCCCGACAAAGGAACTTAAATTATTGAGACAGATAACAGATTTCGAACCGGATTGCCCTGTGGATAATCAGTTGGGTATGATTAATGAATCGTTCCTGATAAGCGACCTGGACAATAATCAATATGGCGAAATCATTTTTATGTACAAGACGGGTTGCAAGGGAGACGTTAGCCAATCGGGATTAAAACTGATGGTTCTGGAAAATGGTAACAAGGCCGCCATCAGGGGTAAAACCATCATCAAAGAATTTAATACTCCCAGGGAAAAAACGCCGGATGCAGCCTTTAAACAATTACCTAAAGTGATACAGGATAAAGCCAATGCACTCTGGGGCAAGTTTGAAAATGAATAAGAATAAATGGTTGATTGATACATGACTAAAGAAACTATAACCTGGGAGGATTTTGAAAAGGTAGAATTAAGAGCCGGAACGATTATTCAGGCAGATGATTTTCCGAAGGCGCGCAAGCCTGCCTATAAGTTGCTGATTGATCTGGGGCCTGAGTTGGGCATTAAACGCTCTTCGGCGCAGATAACCACATTCTATTCCAAAGAAGAATTAATAGGGAAACAGGTTATTTGCGTAACGAATTTTCCACCAAGACAAATAGCAGACTTTATGTCTGAAGTGCTCACAACAGGATTTATTCTGGACGGGGGAGCAGTGGTTCTGGCTGAGTCGGAAAGAAAGGTGCCTGACGGTAGTCGTCTGGCCTAAATTTTGCAAGAATTTCCTTGGAAATCTCATTTCTGATATATACATTTGTAGGTAATTCACTCGTACAATAATGAAAAAAGCATTATTCAGGTTGTTCAACGTTATGATGGCAGTAGTTGTACTGCTAAGTAGCACCGGTTTCGGTTTTGTTGAGCACTCATGTATTGTGAAAGGGAAAACCGTCTCTTTTCACAAAAAAGGTGATTTATGTTGTTCTGCCAAAGACAAAAAGCATTTCCCGCTCAACAACAAGAATGCTATTGTAAAAAAATCTTCTTGTTGTACTGAAGAGGAAAAATACGAAAACGTAGAATACTCTTCATCTGTCTCTCAACTTGTAGCCAAATTCACACAAAGTTCTATTGACTGGTTTAAGGCTACTGTGCAGGAAATAGTAAGGACTATCATCGAAACTATTCTTGACAGTCAGAGTTCTTCACTGGCAAGCAGCTCTTCTCCACCCATACATGATGGGCGGCAAATTATTACTTCCAACCAATCTTTCTTGATTTGATTTTATTAAATAATCAGGGTTCCGCAAATCAATGTGATTTGTGGTTTTTGTGTTTATGCTGCTTTTCCCGCAGCTAAATCCCTTATTATTTAATATATATCTATGCAATTATTAATCAAAAATATGGTTTGCAATCGCTGCGTGCGGGTTGTAAGAGAAGAGTTGGAGAAAATAGGCCTGAGTGTGTCAAAGGTAGAATTGGGCATTGCGACCCTGAATCTCACTGATGCGAATTTCCAATATGAGCTTGTACAAAACACTTTGCAAAAAGAAGGCTTTGAATTAATTGAAGACCATAAGACAACTATCATTGAGCGTATCAAGCATCTGGTTATCAACGAAATACACCATCATGTAGGTCAGAAGCCCTTCTCACAAAACTTCTCTGATTTTCTGGTTAAAAAAACAGGGTATGAATATTCTTACCTGAGCAATCTGTTTTCATCAGTTGAAAAAACAACCATTGAGAAGTATATCATTGCTCAGAAAATTGAGCGCACTAAAGCCTTATTACTTAACGGAGAAATCAGCCTTTCAGAAATTGCCTGGCAATTAGATTATAGCAGTGTAGCACATCTCTCGAACCAATTCAAACAGGTAGAGGGTACCACTCCCAGCGAATTCAAGAAAAATAACCTTAATACCAGGTTATCGATTGATTCAGTCAAAAATCATGTAAGTCTCACATGAAATTCTGTAACATTCGGGTGGGTAATCATTCCTACCTTTGTATCATTAAATAATAATAACAATGACACATACATATGAAGTTACAGGCATGACCTGCGAGGCATGCGAATATAAGATCCAACACGTTTTAGGTAATGTTGAAGGCGTAAAGTCGGTTTTACCTGATAAAACCAACAATACGGCAACTGTCGAAATGGAAAAGCATATTCCGGTTTCCAGATTTCAGGAAGCCCTGAAGCCTTACCCGAAATACACCATTGCAGAGAAAACGAATACATCAGTACAGACAACGGCATTTAATGAGGAGGCATCCAAAAGCTGGTTTGCCACTTACAAACCTCTGTTATTGATTTTTGCTTTTATTACAGGAGTATCTGTACTGACAGCTTTTCATGCAGGCATTTTTGAAATAGCGCATTTCAGTGGTATGCACTTCATGAATCATTTTATGGCAGGTTTCTTTCTGGTTTTTTCTTTCTTCAAATTTCTAGATTTAAAAGGTTTTGCCGAAAGTTATGCCATGTATGATTTACTGGCCATGAAGGTTCCGGTGTATGGGTTTATCTATCCGTTTATTGAATTGGCATTGGGTCTTGCTTACCTGATAAATTTTGAGCCTCAGGCAACTAATATAGCCACGGTTATCGTAATGGGTTTTAGTTCTGTGGGTGTAATAAAGAGTGTACTCGATAACAAAAAAATACGTTGTGCGTGTCTTGGGGCAGTGTTTAATCTGCCTATGAGTACTGTTACCATTATTGAAGACTTGTTGATGGTAGGTATGGCAGTGGCTATGTTGTATGTTCTTTAATCAACATTAGCCCATTTTTCTGATAGTTAACAAACACAGCAACATGAGAACAATTAACATATATATGGCTTCGTGGGTTTTCATGTTATTGTCAATCAATACTCTGGCTCAACACGAAAACCATCAGCCAACTCCTGCAAACGGACGGAAGGAAATTAAGCAGCCTGAGCAAAAGATGAGTGATAAGGTTACTGCCGGAGAAAGTAAAACGGTTATTTATCATTTATATGTAAATGACACACTTGTCAATTATACATGGAAAAGTAAAAGAGCGATTGCTATAAATGGATCCATTCCTGCTCCGGCCTTATATTTTACAGAAGGAGATACGGCAGAGATTCATATACATAATCTGATGAAACGAGAAACATCCATCCACTGGCATGGCTTGATTATACCCAACCAATATGATGGTGTTCCTTATCTGACAACGGCGCCCATTAAAGCTGGTCAGACCCATGTTTATAAGTTCCCTTTAGTGCAGAATGGCACTTACTGGTATCATTCGCACACAGCTTTACAAGAGCAGTCGGGCATGTATGGAGCTTTGATTATCCATAAGCGCACTGAGCCGATAATGAAAGAATACACGGTTGTTTTAAGTGACTGGACTAATGAAAAGCCTGCAGAAGTACACAGAAGGCTGCATAATGCTACTGATTGGTATGCTATAAAGAAGAAAAGTACACAGGATTACGGACAGGCACTCAAAGAAGGTTATCTGAAAACAAAATTTGTGAATGAATGGAAGCGGATGCTGGCAATGGATGTAAGCGATGTATATTATGACAGATTTTTTATCAACGGGCAAAGCAATGCTGAAAAAACCGATTTCAAAGCAGGCGAAAAAATTAAGCTGAGAATCATCAATGGCAGCGCATCGACCTATTTCTGGCTACATTTTGCTGGTGGTAAATTAGAAGTGGTAGCCAACGACGGCAAAGATGTAGAACCCGTGGAAGTTGACCGGATGATCATAGCAGTTTCTGAAACCTATGATGTAATTTTGACCATTCCGGAAGATAAAAGTTATGAATTTTTGGCTACAGCAGAAGACCGGACTAAATCCGCATCATTGTGGCTCGGCTCAGGTACTAAAGTAAATGCCAAACCCCTGCCGCGTCTGAAGTACTTTGAAGGTATGATGATGATGAACGGAATGATGAAAATGAACGGTGATATGGACGACATGGGGATGAATATGGCAAATCAGGTGATGGATATGAATATGGTGATGTATCCTGAAATAACAGGTCAGCCTGAGCATAAGCACAAAAATATACCGGAGGAAGCACTGGAACATATTGTAACACTAAATTATGGTATGCTTCGCTCGACTGAAAAGACCACTTTGCCCAAAGCATCTGTGAAAGAGCTTCGTTTTAATCTTACCGGAAACATGAACCGGTATGTTTGGAGTATCGATAATAAAACGGTTTCAGAAACAGATAAGATTCTGATTCAAAAAGGTGAGAACGTAAGAATAATCATGACCAATAATACCATGATGAGGCATCCGATGCATCTGCACGGGCATTTTTTCAGGGTATTGAACGGCCAGGGAGATTATGCTCCTTTGAAAAACGTATTGGACATTATGCCAATGGAAACCGATACGCTCGAATTTGCAGCCACTGAAAGCGGAAACTGGTTTTTTCATTGTCATATTCTTTACCATATGATGAGTGGCATGGGCAGGATTTTCACCTATCAGAATCCTCCGTTAAATGAAGGTGTACCCTCAGATATTTTAATAAAGAATCCTGATAAAGCCATTCGCAAACTGTATCGTGATGACAGAAAATTGCACCTGATGGCAGAAATAGGATTGGAAACCAATGGTAGTGACGGGGAAGTAATGGTTAGCAATACACGTTATCGCTTGCAAACCGAATGGCGTGTAGGAACCAATAAAATGATGGGTTATGAATCTGAGAGTCATTTTGGGAGATACATTGGCAAAATGCAGTTTTTAATGCCCTATGTAGGTTGGGATATTCGTTATCGGATGGTGAACGGCGAACCTGGCAAAGCTGATACCAAAGATAACAGGCAGGTGTTTTGCGCAGGGATAGAATATATGCTCCCATTATTGATAAGAGCTGATGCCCGCGTAGATGCAAAGGGGAAATTCAGGCTACAATTAATGCGTGAAGATATGGCTGTGACCAGCAGGCTAAGATTCAATTTTATGTTGAATACCGATAAGGAATACATGGCAGGTTTCAGATATATTCTGACCAAATACCTGGCTCTTTCGACACACTATGATAGTGATATGGGCTATGGGGCAGGAATTACACTTAATTATTAATAACAATTAAAACATTAATAAAGATGAAAGCTATACAATTTATAGTACTTATGTTACTCTCAACAGGTTTAACAGGAGCATTTGCCCAGGAGAAAAAATCTGAGAAAGCAGACGCCGAAATTGTAAAACAAACAAATGATTTACTGGTGGCATATTATGGTATAAAAGATGCTTTGGTTGCTACAAACGGGAAGCTTGCCAGCACAAAAGCGAAGGAATTTTTAAATAAGTTGAACGACATTAATGTCAATAAATTAACAGCAGCCCAAAAAGAGTTCTATAAGCCGTTGAAAGATAAAATAGCTTTTGACGCAGAACATATCAACGAAACACAGGATGCTGAACACCAGAGAGATCATTTTGGCGACCTTTCAACAAATATACTTACACTGGTAAAATCTTTCGGCGGTAATCAGGAAGATGCATATGTGCAATATTGCCCGATGGTGAAGAAGAGCTGGCTGAGTAATGAAAAAGCTATTAAGAACCCCTATTATGGCAACAAAATGCTGGCATGCGGAAAAGTAACAGAAACTTTAGGGAAGAACAAATAAAAGTCGGCATGAATCATTCGAAATACATAGTATATTTTATTACTTTCTTTTTTTCCATTTCTGTCTTTGCACAAAACGTTACAGGAGTAGTCTTAGACAATTCTAATGGAAAAGAAGAAGCGATTATTGGGGCTACTGTGCATTGGGCTGGTACTAAAGTGGCTACCCAAACAGATATTGACGGAAAGTTTACGATTCCCCGCACTAAATCTAATCAATTAATTATCAGTTTTGTGGGTTATCAGGCAGATACCTTGCTCATCACGAATGAGACTGATTTTAAAGTTTACCTGAAATCTGAAAATCAGTTACAGGAAGTAGTGGTGAGAAGTGGTTCAACAGCCATAGACAGGCTTTCGCCTCATCAGACAGAAATTATTACTTCCAAAGCTTTGGCAAAGGCTGCCTGTTGTAATTTATCTGAAAGTTTTGAAACCAATGCCTCGGTATCTGTCAGTTATAATGATGCTGTTACAGGAGCCAAACAAATTCAATTATTAGGCCTGGCTGGTACGTATGTTCAAATGAACGTGGAGAATGTACCATCATTAAGAGGCCTGGCAACTACTTTCGGACTGAACTATATACCCGGAACCTGGGTGCAATCTATTGATGTGGGTAAGGGCGCGGGCTCTGTGATAAATGGCTATGAATCAATGACGGGACAGATAAATGTAGAATTACAAAAGCCTGATATTTCAGAAAGAGTTTATCTCAATACCTATGTCAATAGTTTAGGACGAGGTGAAGTGAATCTGAATCTTGCCAAAATTCTGTCACGCAAAAATGGCAAACCCCGGTGGTCTGTAGGTTTATTGTCTCATGGGTCTACTTTACAAAGCAGTATTGATAAAAATCATGACAATTTCTATGATTTACCTAAGTATACGCAGGCCAATTTTATAAACAGATGGAAGTATGAGTCTGATAAAATGATGGCACAATTCGGAATTAAGTTTTTGCATGAAGACCGTCTGGGGGGACAAATCGTTAAAAATCCTTTGTCTTTAGACAACATCATTTATCGGTTTACCAATAATACCAATCGTGCTGAGTTTTTTTCTAAAACGGCCAGACTATTTCCGAATAAACCATATAAAGGATTAGGGCTGATTCTGAATGGGGTAATGCATGACTCAAAATCAAAGTTTGGTTTCAGACCGTATGATGGCCGACAGAATACGGTTTATGGGAATCTTATTTACCAGGATATTATCGGTAATACGAATCATACTTATAAAACAGGGGTAAGTTTCTTATATGATGATTTCAACGAACGATTTGCAGATACTCTCATGACCAGAACAGAGATTGTTCCAGGAGCTTTTTTTGAGTATACTTATAAATATCTGGATAAGATTACTGCAGTAGCCGGAGCAAGAACTGATTTCCATAACTTGTATGGAACTATCTTTACCCCGCGCCTACACGTATTATACAATATCAATCCCGACAATGCCTTGCGTGTTTCGGCAGGAAAAGGATTCAGAACTCCCAATCCATTTGCTGAGTATTTCGGCAATCTGGTGAGTTCAAGAACGGTCAGGTTTTTAGACAGAATCAAGCCCGAAATTGCGTGGAATTACGGTATCAGCTATACCAGACATTTCGGTAAGTCAAGCCTGATTATTGATGCCTACCGTACTGATTTTGTCAATCAGTTGATTGCTGATACAGAACACCCTCAATTCTTGTATTTTTATAATTCAGAAGGGAAAAACTTTGCCAATTCAGCACAGATTGAGTTAAATCTGGTGCCAGCCAATCGATTGGAATTCAAAATTGCGTATCGCTATACAGATGTCTGGCAGACTTTAGGCAAGCCTTATAATCAGGATATTACAGTCAGAAAAATGTTTATTCCGAGAGACCGAGTCCTGTTTAATGTGGGTTATGCCTTACCTTACGATAAATGGAAGTGGGATTTTACGGTACAATATAACGGAACACGACGGGTGCCCAATTTATCACCAAGCTATCAGCATACCAGCTATGAAAGTATGCCTATCAGATATGCGCCGGCTTTTGTAAATATTAATGCTCAGGTTTCCCGTTCGTTTCGCCGTTGGGATGTATATCTTGGAGGAGAAAACCTGAATAATTTTACGCAAAAAGACCCTATCGTGACACCTGAAACCCCTTTTGGAACCAGATTTGATGGTGGTAGTGCCTGGGGGCCTGTGGTAGGCAGAATCATTTACTTCGGCACAAGGTATAAATTAGGAGGAATTATTTAATGTTGAATTGATGATATACTTATAAAGTGGATTCAACGTTAAAAATGAAAAGACATTATTTCTATGATTAAAATTTATCAGGCATTTTGTTGTTCTTTATTCCTCCTGCTTTTGTCCTGTAAACCAAAAGAAGAAATTAAAACCGAGAATATTGATTTTCCGGCGGCCTATGTGGTGAATGGTGGCAGCAATACGGTTTCCATCATTGATCTGAACGAGAAAGTTGTTAAGAAAATCATTCAACTGACTGATTTGGGGCGTTTCCCGCACCATATTGAGTTATCGCCTGACGGCAAAAAAATATCCGTTGCATTGCCTGAGTTTGACTTCACTCAAAGCCATGATTTATTGCATCAGGCAACGGATAA
Source organism: Chitinophaga pinensis (assembly GCA_943368675.1). GTDB lineage: Bacteria > Bacteroidota > Bacteroidia > Cytophagales > Spirosomataceae > Emticicia. The sequence goes on from CALRLN020000118.1 coordinate 11,450, forward strand.
GAAGGGCGGAATTGCAGTAATGGATGCATTGAATGGCAAAAGTCTCTTAAAAATACAATTAGAGAAGGTTAATTTTAACGCAGTGTTTTCGCCGGACAATACTGAAATCTGGACTGCTTCTGCCAATCATTCAGGAGAAATGTATGTTTATGATGCTAATACAGGCATTCAAAAAACAGTTATCCCATTAGGGGCAGACCCCTCAGAAGTAGTCTTTACAAAGAATGGTGATTATGCCATAGTGGCTTTAGGCGAGAGTAGTTTTATCGTAGCAGTGAATACCAAATTAAAGCAGGTTGAGAAATTCATCAAGGTTGACCCCTTCCCTACCAATGTATGGGCTGTAAGTGATGGTAAAATTTACGTAGAAAACAAAAACCTGAAAACCGTTAATATAGTCGATGCAGAAACCCTGAATGTAAATGAGTTTCTGGATTTAGATTTTAAGCCCGGACAAATGGCCTATAACAAAACCCTGAATGAACTCTGGATTTGTCAGGCGGGTAATAATAAAGTGGCTTATTTTGAACGGCAACCGGATAAATGGGTATTGAAATCAACGATTGTAACCGGTAACGATGCACATGCAATCAGGTTTTCGAAAGATGAAAAAATCGCCTATGTGGTCAATCAGCAAGGCAATACGGTTTCAGTAATCAATACTACATCTCACGAAAAAACGGCTGATATTACAGTCGGCTTAAATCCAAACGGAATTGTTTTAAGAGAATAATCGTTTTATATAACCAAATAAACACAAAAATGAAGAACATCTTATTTATCCTGTTTTTTGCAACTATTCTTAGTGGCTTTACAAAAGAAAACCCACCTAAAACCGCTGAAGCAAAATTTAAAACTTCGGCAGTATGTGGTATGTGCAAGAAACGTATTGAGCGTGACCTGGGTGTTACCAAAGGA
>CALRLN020000119.1:0-12362 GCA_943368675.1 Chitinophaga pinensis
CCATATTTTGCGTTTTAAATGGTTGCAAAAGATTTTTGAAGGGCAGAGAAATATAACTGTTGTTGAAAAAATTGATGATTTTCATGACGAGAGTTTACCACTGTTTGAAGCTACAAAGCTCTGGGCTGATTTTATCCGCAAAGAATTTCCTGATGTTGAAGGGTTTTTCTGTTCAGAAGATTATGGTGAGCCATTGTCGTTTCATCTGGGCTTGCCTTGCATTTTATTTGATAAGGCTCGAGAAAAGGTTCCTGTTTCAGCTTATAAAATCAGGCAAAATCCTTTTGCTTATTGGGAGTTTATACCGGAAGTGGTTAGACCTTACTTTGTTAAGAAAGTATGCCTTTATGGGCCGGAAAGCGTGGGCAAAACAGTTCTGAGCGAGAAACTTGCCGCTTATTTTAATACCGTTTTTGTTCCGGAAGCGGCACGTGAGATACTGACTTCGAACGATATTGATGAAACAATTATTACCAGAATAGGAGGTAGACAAAACGAACTGATTAAAGAAAAAACGGCACTTGCCAATAAACTCCTGTTTTGTGATACCGACCTTATTACTACGCAGATATATGCCAGACATTACCTGGGCTTTGTACCTGAAGTATTACAGCAACTAGAGAAAGAATGCAATTATGATGTATACTTTTTGCTGGATATAGATGTCGATTGGGTGTATGACCCACTGAGAGACCTAGAACATAGGAGAGCGGAAATGTTTGAGATTTTTAAAACTGAGTTGGATAAAAGAGAAATTAAGTATGTAAGGGTTAATGGAAACTGGGAGCATAGATTTAATAAGATGATTGAAGAAGTAAACAGACTATTAAGCCCGGTTTTGACTAATAAAGAACAATAACAAATATTATGAAAACTGTATTGATATTAAGAGGATTGCCTGCGAGTGGGAAATCTACTTTTGCCAGAGAACTCTTAGAGAAAAAAAGAGGTATGTGGAAACGGCTGAATAAAGACGAAATGCGTGCTATGCTTGATAACTCTCATCATACGTCTAATAACGAAAAATTCGTTGAGAAAGTCCGTGATATGATGTTAATAGAGGCATTGAAAGCAGGGCATCATGTGGTAATTGATGATACCAATTTATCTGATAGACCAATAGAACCTATTAAACAGGTTGTAGAAAAATATAGAAAAGACACCGGTGAGGATGTAAGGATTGAAATGAAGGAAATGGCGACTACATTAGAGGAATCGTTGGAAAGAGATGAATTAAGGGAGAAAAAAGTAGGTAAAGAAGTGATTATGAAAATGTACAGACAACATGTATTGAAAAATGAGCGAGGACCGCATTATCTGGCACAGGATGATTGCTTACCGCCTGCCATCTTATGTGATTTGGACGGTACGCTGGCTATTTTACATGCCAGAAGCCCTTTTAACGCTGAGCGATGCGAGACCGACTTGTTAAATAAACCTGTGGCTGATATTGTTCAGACCTATCATCAGTTGGGTACAAAAGTAATCTTTATGTCGGGGCGGGAAGAAAAAGCCAGAAAGCAGACTATCAATTGGTTAGCATATAATGGTATTACGTATTATGCGCTCTACATGAGGGCAACCGGAGACTCACGTAAGGATTCAGTCGTAAAAAAAGAATTATATGAAACGCATGTAAAAGATAAGTATTGTATAAAATTTGTGTTGGACGACCGGGACCAGGTAGTTGATTTATGGCGTTTAGATTTAGGTTTACCATGCTTACAGGTAAACTACGGAGATTTTTAGTGAGGTAGCATCTACCTCACTACCAGAACTCTGGCCTGAGAATAATTACCAAAACTGATCCGGACAATATAATTAGCTGCTGCTAAATCATTTAGTTTAATATTCCTTGTATAGCTGGCAGCGCTCAGTTTTTCTTCCGGTAACTCTTTTACTTTTCTGCCAAGCAGGTCATACAAAGCTATTTGTATAGTATTATTTTGTTTCAGGCTGAAATCAACTAAAGCCTCACCGATAGTAGGATTAGGCGAAACATACCATTCTATCAGTTCAGTAATAGGTTCTTTACCTGTGGGGCCAATTTTTGTTTCTGTGGCTTCTTTCAGAATCTTATTCTCAGGGTCAAAAATAACCTGGCTCACCTCACCTTTAATATCAGGAATTTCAACATCCTGACTAGCTTTATCAATAAATACGGTAGTTATTGATTCGCCCTGAGAACTAATTATCTTTATATCAACAGGCATCGAAAAATACACGGGGTTGGTATTTTTGGTTTGGGTAACTCTCAGAGTTACAGTAGAGGAACCATCAAACTTCTTAGCGCTTGTCCATCCATAACTGTACTTCGGGTAGTTTTCACCATAAACCCATTCTTTAAAGAAATAACCCAGATTTAAACCGGTGGTTTGTTCAGCAACTTTCTGAAAGTCTTCAGTTGTAGCTGAATTATAAGCTACAGAGGAAACCAGATAATTCTGAAGAGTTTTAAAGAATTTCTCATCTCCGACAATCCCACGTAACATGTGCAATACAGAGGCACCTTTCGAATAGACTCTGTTAGAATTAAAGATATTGTTCTCATTGGTAATATTCTCTACAAAAAGAGTGCCGGTGGCTTTTTTTGCCAGAGTCATTTCGCTATTGATAGCCGCCTGATAAGCAGTTTTTCCTCCAAGTGATTCAGCATAAACAGCCTCACTGAAAGTAGCAAAGCCTTCGTTAAGCCAGATATGCTCCCAGGTTTTGCAGGTAATTTTATCTCCAAACCATTGATGCGCCAGTTCGTGTGCTACAAGGCCTGGGTCAAAGTTACCCATTGAACTACAGGTCTGGTGTTCCATTCCACCTCCGAAACCACATTGTGCATGCCCGTATTTTTCTTTAATAAACGGATACAGACCATATTTTTCAGAAAAAAGTTTGAGCATATACGGCGTCTGGTCTAACTGTGCTTTTACATTTGGATTAAAATTTTCGGGATATATATAATGCGTCACTACCATTGAGTCGGTAGCTGAATACTTAAAATAGTTTTTGTATTCGGTATAATTTGTAGAAGCAATTGAAATTAGGTAATGAGCAATGGGATAACGGTTTTTCCATTTATACGTACGTGTTTCGTTATTATTATCAAGCGTCTTATTTAAAACGCCATTTGATACAGAAACAAATTCTTTGGGCATTGTTACCCATACATCAGAAGAATCGGCCTTATCTGCAGGAGTATCTTTGCACGGAAACCAGTCTGGCGCACCGTATGGCTCGCTAAGTGTCCAGACAATAGGGGTAGCACCACTACCATGAGAATTGAAAGTAAAACTGCCGAATGAAGAAGTAACCGGAGTACCCTGATAATATACTACAATAGTAATAGCCTGATTTTCAGTATAAGTTTTATCAAGTGTGATATTCACTTTAGCTGTTTCCTGAGTAAAAGACAGGCTTCGGGAGCCAAGTTTAACAGAGTCAACTCTGAGGGCATTTTGCAAGTCTAAAAAGCAAGCTGAAATTGCAGTTTTTGCTTTAAAGCTGATAGTGGCTTCACCTTTCAGGTATTTTTTTGCATGAGAAATTTCCAGATTCAGTTTGTAATACCCAATATCAATTTTATCATCGCCGGGATACGCTGTTTTTGCATAACGGGCATTTCTGATAATGGCACTTTGCTTGGCCTGCGAACAGCTGATGCTGCCCCTTTCCTGAGCAAAACTCATAAGCGGCGAAAACAGAAATACTAAATATAAAAGTGGATTTTTCATGTGAATTGTTTATCAGAACTCCCAGCGATAACTTAAAATCGGAATTAAACCTAACTGATATTGTTTAACGACTTTTTTCTGCAAAATATCATAATAACTAAAGGCCGTATTTTTATAACCTGCTATATTCTGTATATCTAATGCCAGTGTACGTGAATACCTTTGTTTAGATTTTTTGAGATATATACGGAAATCAGGACGGAAATAATCAGGTTGTTTGATGGTGAAGGCTTCGGTGACTTTATAAACCGCCATGCCTGCCTGCTGAGAAGCTTTTTCGTCAATCGGCGTTTCGTAGAAACCACCTAGCCAGATAATCCTGATGCTTGTACCCAACATTCGGTTTCTGGTATATTCCCACTCTTTTCCGGCTGTCAGATTGAAGATATGCTTGCCATTATAGCGGGTATTTCTTTTTACTCCATCGCCGCCAACATAGGTTGAATTATAATAAGTGCCATTTACTAAAGCATAGAAGCCATTTGTGAGATATTGCTGATAGGTAAGCTCAACGCCATAGTTCTGACCAGTACCTTTATTTTGCAGAGGTTCGTCAATGAAGTCTTCAACCATATTAAGGGTCGAAAACCCGGGGTCAACTCTTTGCGTAAAAAGGGATGATGAGGTAATAACAGGTACATTGAATATTTTCTGGTAATACAACTCTGTTTTGAGATAAGAGCCACGTTTGAAATAATACTGGTGGCTTAATACATAATGATGAGCTTTTGTGAAGTCAAGAAATACATTAGGGTTCTTCTGTAATAATGAGCTGTAAGCAAAGTACACCTGAGGCAACTGTAACTGGCTATGTAATCCGTAAGCAAAACTGATTGACTGGTTATCAGTAAGCCTGTAACCAACTGACACCCGGGGCTCAACAGATTGTGATTTACTAACCGTATATGACAGATAATGCAGACCGATATTGGCAGTAAGTTTTGCAACGGGGGAGTATTGCCAGTTGATATATGGCTGAATAACCAACCCACGGCCATCGCCTATGGCTGATTTATCGTTCGATTTTGAGTAAATAGCATCAGACTGGTGAGTAAGAAACGCACCTATTTTTAATAAACTTCTTGCATTGATTTTATAGCTTAGCGAACTTGTCAATGATAATCTTCCCTTTGAAACACTATCTGTCTGTGTAAGATAACGCTGGAAGTCAGATTTACTTAAAACATACCCCTTGCGCACGCTTTCAAGGCCTGAGCCCACCAGCACGGTTCGCCATAATAGCTTGTCACTAAGATTCATGCTATGAGTGGCACCCAAGGCACCCATTCTGTTGGTATAGTTAATATCAAAGCCATCTTTTTGTACTTCCCATTGGGAACTATCTCTTTTTCCGGCAAAATAATTACTGCTTAGCCCAGCCATGCCAAAAACCGTAAATACGCCTGATTTTTTGGCGGGCAGCGAGATATTAAATGATAAATCCTGAAATGTAATGTCTTCACCACCAAAGGTAACCCCTAATAAACCCAGCAAACCTGTGAATGAATAACGATAATTGACCAGATAGCTACCATTTTTTCTGGTATTGCTGAGTGGCCCCTCGGCTGCCACATCAAGCCCTATTAAACCTGCCTGTGCTGTAAACTCGTGCTTTTGATTATTGCCTTTTCTTAATCGCATATCCATTACGCCGGAAAGGGCATTACCATACTCAGCAGGAAAAGCCCCGGTCAGGAAGTTCATATTGCCTAATAGCTGGGCTGATAGGATATTAACTCCTCCGGCATTCCGGGTAACACGGTCGCTGAAAGTACCTGCATTGCTTAAATGATTGGGGTTCACTACTTCAACACCTTCCAGGCGCCATTGCATACTGTTGGGCGAATTACCCCGTATCACCATGCCATTGGCCTGATCGTTTGAATTGGCAACTCCGGCATAAGCTGAAGCCAGACGAGCCGGGTCCAGATAAGTACCCGGGTAGCGGAATATCTGCTCGGTAGTAATAGAATGAATGCTGGTAAGTGAGCCGGTAAGATTATTTGAAGGTGCTTTTACAATAGCTTCGCCCAATTGCTTGGTGGCCTCTTGCAGTCGTATTTCCAGTACCACTTCCTTGCCTGATTCAACCAATACTTCTGATATAATCTGTGTCTCAAAGCCAACAGAGCTGATTTCGAGCTGATATCTGCCTACTGGTATTTTTTCAAGACGGAAATATCCATTATCATCGGCCTGCGTTCCTTTTCCTGTATTTTTCAATACTATATTTGCGCCTGCCAGTGGTTTTTCATTATTAGTATCAATTATTCTCCCCCGGATCGTCTGTGTAGTCTGAGCATAGAGATTCGAAAACAGAATAAGGGTAAGGAGTGATAAGGTAAATTTTTTCAACATCTGCTTTGCTACTTTATTTTCAGTTTGCCTGAAATTATTCCTAAATATTAAACATTTTTGTACAGCAAAAGTTTATAAGTTAAATAATACTACCGTAATGATTTTAAGTAAGTTTGAAGTCAAATTCTATCAGCAACTGGAAGAGTTTTTCCAGCGCTATGACTTCAAGTTATATCTTGAACATAAACAATTTCGCAAAGCTACACAAAACGGATTTCAGAATGTAATTTTTTCTATTTCCGAAACTCAAAAAGAATTCTGGATTGAAGTAAATTTCGGTATCAGATATGAGTTTGTTGAGCAGCTGGCGCAACAGTTCCTGAATTCCAACAGGGGCAATCGCTCTGCTGCCAATACCCTTGTTATCAGTTTTGGTAAGTTTCAGAATCTGAAGTACTTCAGATTCAAGATAACCGATGAAGAAGAAATGTATAAGATTTCAGAAGAGATCAGGCACTTTTTTATAAATCACGGTTTTAGATTTCTGGATGAAGCCTCTAGCCTGCAAAAAATTGATGATTTAATTAATGATATGCCAACCAAACCATGCAGGTATTTGTATAACCAGATTCACCGGTGTTTTAAAGGAGTAATTGCCGCAAAGCTGACTGATAATCATAGCTTTACGACAATTACGAATATTTACAGGCATTTTTTATTGAAGAATGCTTCAGACGAGGAATTACTTAACTACGAGCGATTAGTCAGCTTCCTTCATTTCTATAGTCCGAATTAAATATCAGTCTTTTTCTACATGACTGCTTCCTGACAAATCAGAACTAACCTGTGGATTGCCCCGGTAGCGTACCTTGCTGGCACCACTTGCTTTGATGTTTAATTTTCCGCTTACGTTTACCCGCCCACTACTTGCTCCTGAAACATCCAGAGTGGCTTTTTCAACCAGAGTGTCAAAAGCATTTAATTTAGAAGCTCCGGATAAATCAACCTCCATTTCTTTGCCACTTCCTTCTAAATCTAATTCAGACGCTCCCGAAAGGTCAATTTCGTAAAGTCTTGCGTTAGCAGAAATTGTAGCTTTTGATGAACCAGATAAATCAATTTCCAACTCGTCAAGGTTTTCGAAGCCCTGTACAAAAGAAGTAGTGGCTCCCGAGAAATCAATTTCTTTAAGTGTCGGCATTTCAATATCAATCTCCATTCTATAGCGTCTTATCCGCCATTTTTTGTAGTAAATTTTCAATTCGCCGCTACTCACCTTTACAATTAAATCATCAATATCCCGACTGTCGCCTTGCGCTTTAATCTTAAAATCGGTTCCTTGCTTTACATTAATATGAAACGCATTGCCCATTTCAAGTTTATCAAAGTTTTTGGAATCATACGTTTTCGCTTCCGGATTCTTAGGTTCAATGCCCTGTTGAATAAGTTCACAAGAACTTATCATAAACGCTACCAGCATAAAGGCTATCACACTGCCTGATTTTAGGTTTTTCATAATTGTATATTTTTGTATTTTATGTCTATGACAAACCATTGAAGATATACCCCTATTTAGAATCACATTTCTTCTGATAAAATATTTTAATCTTTTGGTTAGGTCAAAGTTTAAAGCGTAGATGGAAATAATTTTTACTAAAGTAAATAGGGGTATTTGTCTTCTGGACTGTCATATAAAAAAAACCGTTTATCAAATAGATTTATCCGAATCTGCCCGGAAAAAGCTATGTTTGCATAAAATTAAAAATTATCGGTGCAGTTAACAGAGCAGGAAATAGTTGGTGCAATCAGGCAGGGCAATGAGCGTATTTTCGAAGTGATTTTTCGGAAGTACTATCAGAGTTTATGCAATTATGCCAACTCGATGCTGAAAGAATTAGACGAAGCCGAAGAAATTGTTCAGAATCTGTTTTCGGGCATCTGGGAGAAAAGAACAGATCTGGAAATAAATGTTTCGCTCAAATCGTATCTTTACCGAGCGGTGCATAATCATTGTCTGAACCGGATCAAACATCTGAAAATAAGGGGCGAGTACGAGCAATATGCTAACAATTATTTTGAGAGTTCTTATGAGTCAGTTAGTCAGGCAGTAATGAAGAATGAACTGGAAATGAAAATTGAAGAAGCCATTGAAAAACTGCCGGAGCAATGTCGAATAATTTTCAGATTGAGCCGTTTTGAAGAGTTAAAATATCATGAAATTGCGGAGCAGTTAGGTATTTCGCCTAAAACTGTTGAAAATCAGGTAGGTAAAGCTTTAAAAATATTAAGAGTAGAATTGGCGGAATATCTGCCGCTGATTATATTGTTAATTGACGGTATCATTCGCATTAATGTTGAATACTGGTATATTTGAATACCCAATAGATAAAAATACTAAACTTGAATACAAATCATTCTGATAGTAACGAAGACCTTTTAGGCAAGTATCTGGCTCAGGAAACTGATGCGAAAGAGAACGCCCTAATTGAAAAGTGGCTACAGGAAAATGAGGAGAGTCTGAAGGAATTAAATGACTATGCATTTATATGGGAAAAGGCTGGTAGTTCTGAACATAAAAATCAGGAAATAGTTGATGTAGATGCAGCCTGGCTGAAAGTGAAATCAAAGATGGATGCACCGGTTTCCGGCAAGGTAGTTAGTTTGCCCCCGGCACCGAAACAGCCTAAGTTTTTTAGCCTTGGTATTGCTGCGAGTATTTCTATTCTTGCTGCCATTGGCATACTGGCCTATCTTTTTCTACATTCTACCCCAGAACTTATAACAGTAAAAACAAGCCGGAATACAATAGAACAAGCTTTGCCTGATGGCTCTGTCGTGTTTCTGAACAATAATACTTCACTGACGTATCCTGCAGATTTTGAAGGGAATATCCGTGAAATCACTTTGACAGGTGAGGCGTTTTTTAATGTTAAAAGAGACGAAACAAAGCCTTTTGTGATTCATGCCAATGGTTCTGATGTGCGGGTTCTTGGTACTTCATTTAATGTGAGGGCGTATAATAAAAATGTAGAGGTAATTGTAGAGACCGGAAAAGTACAATTTAAAAACAAATCGAAGGCTACACTTTTAATAGCCGGTGAAAGCGCTGTTTTTGAAGAAAGAAGTGATACAATCAGAAAACAATCCGTGCTCGATAAAAATGCCTTTGCTTATAGAACGAAGGTATTTGTATTTGAAAATTCAAGCCTTGAACATATAGCCAAAGTACTAGCCGAAGGATACCATGCCGATATTGCCCTGAAAAACAATAGTATTAAGTCCTGCCGTCTGACTACCAGGTTTGATAATGAATCTCTGCCTGCAGCCCTTAATATTATCGCTGAAACGCTGAATCTCACGGTAAGCATAAAAGGAAGCCAGTATATACTTGATGGTAAAGGTTGCTCAGAGTAAACATTTCTTCTTTCGGTGATGATATTATACCATCGAAAAAAAGTAAATTTCGTTTAGGGGGGAAATCGTTTTGAGGTGTCATAGCTACAAAACAATCATTTATGAGAAAGCTACTAATATTTATTTTTTTACTACATCTTTCCGAATCGTTTGCACAGAATACCCCTCCGCTGGAAAGGATTATTACTGTAAAAATCACTAATGAAAAATTAGATAATGCACTAAAGATCATTTCGAATGCAGGAAATTTTAGTTTTTCGTATAATCCTGATCAACTGGATATTACGAGGCGTGTTTCGGTGTCAGTACAGAATCAACCTGTAAGAGAAACGCTTAATGTAATTTTTGGTAATACTGCTTCATACAGAAATCGGGGGAATTATATCATTCTGAAGAAAAACGATGAGGAGCCGAAAAAGGATTTTTTCGTGATGGGCTACGTTTCAGACGGGGAAACGGGCTTGAAAATTGAAAAGGCCAGTGTATATGAACCTATCACACTTGCCTCTGCCGTCACCAATCAATATGGATATTATCGCCTGAAAATCCCGAATACGCTGTCTAATGTAAATATTCAGGTAAGAAAACAAAATTATCATCAGGAAGAACTGGCTGTAAAGGGCAGAGCCAATACAACTGTGAATGTATCACTTCTGCCCATTAAACCAATTCAGGCAACAGTAAAGAGATTAGAACCGATAGCTATTAAAAAAGATAGCGTATCAATAAAAAAAATAGATAGTATTGTTGTTGCGCCTGTAGTTTTAGCTAAAAAAGACACGTTAATTCAGCGGTCTGATAAACTGGATTACAGAGAATACTGGAACGAGACAAAAGATGGATTGATAGAGGCGCACCGACAAATAACAGACTGGCTGATAACTACAAGACAGAATATTCATTTAGATAATATTCAGGACACTATCTATCGTCCGGCGCAGATTTCTCTATTGCCTTTTGTAGGCACCAATCATTATTTAAGCGGAAATGTAATTAATGATTATTCGGTCAATATTATTGCCGGATATTCTTTAGGCGTCAGAAAATTAGAAGTCGGTGGATTTATGAATATTGTAAGAGGGAAGGTAGACGGTATTCAGGCTTCCGGTTTTGTAAATCTGGTTGGCGAAAGCGTGAGAGGAATTCAGGCAAGTGGGTTTTCTAATATTGTCGGCAGAAGCGCTTATGGTGTACAGGGAGCAGGATTTACTAATCTCGTTTTCAGAAACTTTAGTGGTGTGCAAGGTGCCGGATTTGCCAATGTGGTACTCCGTAGTACCAGAAATTCCGTACAAGCCGCAGGTTTTGGAAATGTAATTGTAGGTAATGGGAGCGGCGTGCAGGCTGCTGGTTTTGGGAATATTACCATCGGCAATTTTAAGGGGATTCAGGCATCAGGATTTTTGAATTATGTCGGAGAAGAATTTAAAGGGGTGCAGGCAGGTATTTTGAATATTGCGTATAGGGTAAACAACGGATTACAAGTGGGCGTATTTAACTTTGCTGAGGTATCTAATTCAATACCAATCGGCTTAGCCAGTTTTGTAAAAAGAGGCGGGTACCGTCGCCTGGAATTGAGTAATGATGAGGTGAATATGGCTAATATTACTTTCAAAACAGGGGTTAAAAGATTCTATAACATCTTTACTGCAGGCTATAGCTTTGGTGAAATCAATAAACCCTTATTCAGTTTTGGCTATGGGCTTGGTACTGCGTGGAAGTTGAACAGAACATTCTGGCTTAATTTTGATGTGGTTAGCTCTCACCTGCAGAATGATGTATCTGAATGGGAAGTAAATCAATTGATCAGAGGGAATTTAGGATTAGAGGTACACCTTTCACCACGTCTGGCGCTATTTGTTGGCCCAACTATTAGTTTTCATGCCACTCAGGAGTCTGAAATTAATCTAGGGCAGTTGAGTAAGTTCAGATTTTATGAGCAGGAGGGAAGATACTTTGGTGAAAAGGCCATGCTATCTTCATGGTTGGGTTATCAGGCAGGAATCAGAATTTGTAATCTTTAATAAGAAAACCTGAGAGCCTTGAAGTACTCAAGGCTCTCAGACAGTTGCTAAAACTTGTATCCTATATTAAATCCGAATCCGCGAAGGTTGACATATTTCAGATTGCGGGCATTATCTATTCTAACTCCCTGTTGGTCAACCTCCAGAGACAGGTATTTCTCATTGATTTTAAAAGTGTCAATAATTTTTCCTCTCAGATCAGATATAAACTGCTCATCGTAACCTTCCAGATTCTGTTGGGATTCACCGTGGATAGTTACCTTTCCGATATGCGCTCCAATAATAAACCAGTCGAACGTAAAACGATTACCCAGACGGAATTGCTTTCCAAGCATCAAACCACCGGTATAGGTCTTTATTTGTGTATCCACAGGCAACTCAACCCTTGCCATGGCTCCTCTGTACTCCATGTCAACAAATACAGGGGCCTTCCCGAAATAGCTGTTGTACTTGCCAAAAACAGCAATATATGTTCCAATCGGTGCTGATTTGTTTTTACCCAGGTAAAAGCGCAATTCAGGGGTAATATGAAACATACCCACGGTTGACTCAGCTTTTTTTACATTTTCCAGGCTTATATAATCAATTCTGCTATCGGCGGCATCGATGTATTTTTCAACTGTTTTGGCAAAAGGAATCTGCTTAACAGGTCTGTATCCTACGCCTAGTGCAAAACTCATGCGATTACCCAACACTTTTTCATACTGTAAGGCATAAGCGCCAAAAGGTAGTGCCGAAAGATTGACTTTCAATATACTCGGTTTGGGTTCCTGAGAAAAACAATAAAATGAAACGCAAAAAAAGAAAAGTGTGATGGATGTGATTTTCACGGGGATTATAATTAAATATGGTTAATACGTATCTGACAATATCAGGTTAGTGCTTGGTAAGTTAATTA
>CALRLN020000120.1:0-12270 GCA_943368675.1 Chitinophaga pinensis
CAGGAGGTGTTGGCTATCGTTCATCGAAATTTTTTATTGATTTGGCAGGTGTATTTAACACCTTTAAAGGTGCTTATACTCCTTATCAGTTAAGCAATCCACAAAATTATGCCTCGGCTAATCTGACCTCGAAAGGCACCAGTTTTGTAGTATCGATTGGTACATTTTTCTAAAACGACTTTTTGCAATAACTAATGAAATACAAATAGATTGAAAATGAAATGCCAACCCTGCCGGGTTGGCATTTCTGCTTTTAACAAGGCTTTATATGATTATTTGATTTTTCTGGCAAATTCGGCTTCTAATATCCACAGAATGGCATTAGGGTCTGTATCGCCTTCAATTGTAATATCAGCCTGGGTATAATAAGGTAAACGCTCATTATATTTTTCGGTGAGAGTGCCTAATAAGTCTTTGTTTTCGAGGTCATACAATGGTCTTTCGTTTTTCTTGGATAACTGCATTCTTTCCAGCAACCTTTCAGGTTTTACATCCAGAAATATACTGATGCCATTGGCTTTAATGTATTCAAGCCCGTCCAGAAAACAAGGTACACCACCACCTGTTGCTACCACCAAACGTGTATCTTTTTGTATTTTCTTTAATTGCTGATTTTCAGCTTTCCGGAAGTATTCTTCACCATTGAGTGCAAATATCTCAGAAATCTTTTTTCCTTCTGCAATTTCAATCCGGGCATCCAGGTCAACAAATTCGTATCCTAAACTCTTCGCTAACTGCCTTCCCAAGGTGCTTTTACCGGAAGATGGCATACCAACTAAAAAAATATTCGTAGTCATTCTGTCTGTTTGGGCGTAATTTTAATAGTATATGTGTTTATTTTAATTGTTCAGCGAGTTTTTCTTTATCCGGTATGCTATGGTTCCCCCATTTTCCTTTTACTACTCCATTTTGTAACAAAATCACACAAGGATTTGTTCGTGCCATAGTCTTTAAAACTGTAGCATCGGCGGTATAATAGGGAGTCGTAATACCATTTATCTGGCGGAATTGATCAAACTCACTCTGAATAGCTGAGGTAAGTATCAAAGGCTGAATGTTTGTTCCTTCTACACTTTTGGCCAGGGCTTTAATATTGGCAATATCGTCACTATCAATATCCTTGATATTTTTAAATATCAATAAGAGTTTGTTTCCTATGAAGGTAGAATCTGTAAACACATTTCCCTGTGCATCATTAACAAAATAATCGGTGATTTTGGGTTTCACCTTATCATCATTTAATGTAACAGACGATACATATTTATAGGTTGTAGTATCCATCAGGAATTCGCCTGACTTGATTTCCTCGTTTGTTTTCTTGTTCAGAAAGGTATATTCAAAAACGGGTTTTATACCGGTAGGCTTCATCTGGTCAGGAATACTTTTACCAACGGCATAAGGAAGAAAATCGATAGGTGGCAGATAACGGATAGCATAGATACCAATACCAAAAGAAATCATGGTTATCACGGCCATCACCGTATGCAGATTGGAGTCTTTATAGCCATTTCTGAATATAAAGATGATAATGATAAGAACCGTCAGAAAAATATCTTTATTAAATGATGTCCAGGGCTTTAGCTTAAGGAAATCCCCGAAACAACCGCAGTCAGTTACTTTATTGAAATAGGCAGAATAGAATGTCAAAAAAGTAAAGAATACTATGATGCCTAATAGCAACCAGGCAGTAATTTTCATGCGATAGGACAGCAAGGTAGCCACACCCAGAATAACTTCTAATGCACAGAAAACAAGAGATAACATAAGAGAGTTATGGGCAAAGAACATAAAAAACCCTTCCATAGCTGGAATATCCTGCGAGAAAACCTCAAAATATTCTTCAAGTTTAATACCTGTGCCTACAGGATCAACAACTTTGACAAAACCGGAAAAAACAAATATAACACCAACAATGATGCGTGCAATTTGAGCAATAAGTTTCATAAGGAATAAGGTAATGTTTAAAGAGCAACAAATCTTTTAGGAATATTTGCAAATATAAGTCCAGACTCAAAAAACCTTTGTTAATCACATGTTAAAAGCAATGATTATTGCTGACTTTGGGCTTGTCCCAGTTTGATTAAACAAAAGACAGCATAATTAATAATATCCTGATAACCGGCCTTAATACCTTCTGAAACGATAGTTTTACCCTCGTTATCTTCTATCTGCTTGATTCTGAATAGCTTCATAAGTATAATATCTGTCATTGAGCTGACGCGCATATCCCGCCAGGCTTCGCCGTAATCATGGTTTTTATTAAACAGCAACTCCATTACCTCACCTATTTCCTGATTATACAGATCATGTAATTCTTCAAACGGAATCTCAATTCTGGTTTCATCAGTCAGTTTTTGTTGTATCAGTGCCATTACACAATAATTGATAATACCTATAAATTCAGGTATAACTCCTTCATCTACTCTGCTGAATCCATTATCCTGAATGGTTCTGATACGCTGCGCTTTAATAAAAATCTGGTCGGTAATACTTGGCAGGCGGAGTATTCTCCAGGATGTTCCGTAATCTTTGTTTTTTTTCTCGAAAAGGTCCTGGCAAATTTGTATGATATTTCTGTATTCTATTTCAGTCTGGTTCATGCACGCCATCCAAAAATGGATAAATTAAAGGAATTTTCAATATTATAGACTATTATTGCAAAACTATGAAACTTCGGCACTCAAAGCAAATGTCAAGCCATACAAAAGCCTTTCAATTGAAACTTCCTACAGGAAAACTGCTTGATTTATCCCGACCAAAGGTTATGGGAATACTGAATATTACACCGGACTCGTTCTTTGAAGGAAGTCGTTATGCTGCTAATACCCGACAGGTTGTTGATACTGCCGGAAAAATGTTGAATGAAGGAGCAGCATTTTTGGATGTTGGCGGTTATTCAACTCGTCCTCATGCTACTGAAATCAGCACAGATGAGGAGTGTGACAGAGTTCTGCCAGTTATAGAATCTATACTCAGTCATTTTCCAGGCACCGTTATTTCAATTGATACGTTCCGAAGTAAAGTAGCCAGAGAAGCCATCAGGGCTGGAGCATCTCTTATTAATGATATTGCAGGCGGAAATCTGGATGCTGAAATGTTTCAGACCGTAGCTGATGCAGATGTGCCTTATATTTTAATGCATAGCCGCGGGAATCCGGAAACTATGACAGGTTTGAATCAATACAAGGACATAACAATTGACGTTATCAGCGAGCTTCAATCCAAGGTTTTTCAACTAAGACAATCAGGGGTAAAAGACATCATTGTTGACCCTGGTTTTGGTTTTGCCAAAGGCCCCAAACAGGGTTTTGAAATGCTCCGGAACCTATCGGCATTTGAGGTTCTGGATTTGCCGTTGCTGGTTGGCATTTCAAGAAAATCAATGATATATAAAACACTGGATATTACCGCCAGCGAATCTTTGAATGGCACTACTGCCCTCAACATGATTGCACTGATGAATGGTGCTGCTATATTAAGAGTGCATGACGTAAAAGAAGCAGTTGAAACGATAAAACTATATGAAGCTACCTGCTTATCACCACATTTCTGATAAGCCGGATAATTATGCCATAGAAAATAACAGCACCAATAAATACCAAACCCCAGGAAACAAGTCTGCTTTCAGTAAATGATAAAAAGAAAACTGTTCCTGCAATACCTACCCAAAAGAAGAGGCGGGCCGTGAAACGCTGTAACCGCCGATAGTTTTTTTCATCGAAACTTCTCGAAAACCAGTTATTACCCGCAAATGCACTGCTTGGGTGCAGATTCGACTGAAAATTGCCACTCGCAAACAAAAACAATGACAAAGCTATGCCCAGATAGCGTGGAGGAATACTATCACCTTCGGAATAATGCAGAATATAATAAAAGAGAATAAAACCTAAAGCAGACAGATAAGAAGACCAGATAAGCCTGATGCGCTTGTCGCTGCGTATCAGAAATTCAGCGTTGGGCTTTTTGGTATCCAGATACTGCATGAGCAGCGGCAGGAAATAAAAAAGAAACGTTGATAGCGCATATAAAAGAATAACTCTGGTTTGACCGCCCAGTATTTCAATATTCCAATTAACAAGCAAATAAATAAAAGGAGCTAATGCAACACCAATGATTAGTATTTCGAATAATAATCTGCGTTTCATGATTGTCAACATTTAAATCGTTGTGCTATCTACAGAGCAGTTATCAATCAGTAATTGTACGTGGGTTTACCTGAAGACGTATCCTTGGTTTTTCGGCAGGGGCGGGCTTAAATTGTATAAACCAAGCAAGAATTTCGTCCATCACAGTCATATTCAGTGAATAATAGATAAACTGTCCTTTTTTTACGGAAGCTACCAGGTCGGCCTGTTTCAATAAATCAAGGTGATGCGAAATACTCGGTTTGGTCATGTCGAAACGGTCAGCAATATCGCCTGCGGTCATATCGCCGTCTTTCAGCATCTCCAATATCTCGCGGCGGGTAGAATCATTTAAGGCTTTAAATAAATTATTCATTACATGAAAAGATAGATAAGTTTTTTGAACAATTGTTATAAGTACGAATTACTGAATAAATTATTGAATAATCAAATTTTATTGATTAAATATTTAGATAAGTTTCTAAGTACTCAATAGACGGAATCACTATTCTTTGAAAAACACAATTTTGTAGCTAAATATCTTGGATTCGTATATAAATCATTATATTTGCAGACACTTTATCAATATTCAACCCCATTCCTGGCAGAACTGGGGTATTTTTTTAATTAAATTAAAAAAATGAGCGATTGACCGCATATCAATGCACAATCACTTATTCACGCAAGCACCGCCATGGCGGGCCTTTTAATCACTCAATGTTTTTAGATTAAGCAGAATAATGAAAGTTTTAAAATTCGGGGGTACTTCTGTTGGAACAGTAGAAAGTATAAATCAGGTTATTCAGATTATTAAAGAGAATCTTGACGAGGGTCTTAAAGTTGCCGTGGTATATTCGGCCATGGGAGGTGTAACGAATCGCCTGATTGAAACCGGTAAAATGGCATCTCAGTCTGACCCTGAATATTCAGAGCAATTGCGATTGCTTGAAGAGCGCCATTTTAATGCTGTAAGAGGCCTTATAGATATAAAAAACCAGAGTGGAGCTATTGCCAAAGTTAAGGGCTTATTTAACGAACTGGAAGACCTGCTGAGAGGGGTATCGTTGATTAAGGAATTATCAATGCGTACACTGGACCTGATAGTCAGTTTCGGAGAAAGGCTCTCAACAACAATCATCACAGAAACCTTGAAGAACAGAGGCATTGATGCCGAGTTTTTAGATGCACGTAAGGTAATTAAAACCAACGATGTATTTGGTTATGCTGATGTGAACTTTGAAATGACCAACGAACTGATTCGTAAGCATTTTGCTCAAACCAACAAATTGCAGTGTATCACAGGTTTTATAGGGTCTACGATAGATGGAGTAACAACCACACTTGGACGCGGAGGCTCTGATTATTCCGGTTCTATTTTCGGAGCAGCACTAAATGCCAGCGTGATTGAAATCTGGACAGATGTAGACGGGATGATGACTGCCGACCCCCGAAAAGTGAAAAATGCTTTTACCATACCTACCATTTCTTATGCCGAAGCAATGGAGCTATCTCATTTTGGAGCAAAGGTTATTTATCCGCCAAGTCTTACTCCGGCGTTTTATAAGAACATTCCTATTAAGATACTCAATACATTTAACCATAAGCACCCAGGTACTTTTGTAAGTAAAACTGCTGAAACCAAAGAATATTCTATCACTGGTATTTCCTCCATTGATGACATCGCTCTGGTGAATATTCAGGGTGGTGGTATGATTGGCGTAGCTGGTATTTCTGCCAAATTGTTTTCTATTCTGGCAAAAAATAAAATCAGCGTTATCCTTATTTCACAGGCCTCATCAGAGCATTCAATATGTTTTGCAGTTGACCCTAAGTCTGCCTTTGGTGTAAGAGAGATTCTGGAAGAGGGATTTGCTACTGAAATTTCTCAAGGATTATTAGACAATATATCAATAGAGCAAAACCTGTCAGTGCTTGCTGTTGTAGGCGAAGGAATGAAATCCAGCTCCGGCACATCAGGTAAATTATTCTCGGTATTAGGCAAAAACGGTATTAATGTAGTAGCGACTGCGCAAGGCTCTTCTGAGTTGAATATCTCGGTAGTTATCTATAAAAAGGATATTGGAAAGGCGCTCAATGCTATTCATGAAACCTTCTTTCAGGTAGATGGCTTAACACTTAACCTGTTTCTGGTAGGTGCAACCGGACTCATCGGGAGTACATTATTACGCCAGATAAGAGAGCAGCGAGAATACCTGAAATTACGTAAAAATCTAAACATAAGACTGGTGGGAATTACCAATACCCGGAAAATGCTTATAGATGAGGCAGGAATATCGCTTGAAAACTGGAAAGAATCCTTGCTGGAAAATGGCGAAATAGCCAATATAGGTTCTTTCGTTTCAGATGTTCAGGATCTGAACTTGCCTTACAGCGTATTTGTAGATTGTACAGCCGATAAAAACATTGTGCAATACTATTATTCTTTACTGAGTGCAAGCGTTTCAATTGTTACGCCAAACAAAGTTGCCAATTCGGGCAAATATGAGCAGTATTTTATGCTGCAAAAAGCTGCACAGAAACATGGGGTTAAATTTCTCTATGAAACCAATGTCGGGGCTGGATTGCCTATTATAAATACCCTGCAAGGCCTGATAACGAGTGGAGATAAAATACATAGAATTGAGGCAGTGCTATCTGGTACGCTGGCTTATATCTTCAATAATTTCAAGGCCGGAGACCGATTTGTAGATGTAGTAGGAGAAGCAAAAGCCAAAGGATATACCGAGCCTGACCCAAGAGATGATTTAAGCGGGCAGGACGTAGCCCGTAAAATACTTATTTTATCCAGAGAGTGTGGTTTGAAGCTGGAACCCGAGGATGTAAAGATTATTAATCTCTTGAATGATGCCTGTTTGAACGCAAAAACAGTTGATGAGTTCTTTGTTGAACTCGAAAAAGACAATGAAAGATTCGAGAAATTACTGGCCGAAGCCGAAGCCAAAGATGAAGTATTGCGATACATTGCTACGCTTGATGATGAGAAGGTAACAATTGAACTGAAAACAGTCGGGCGTAAGCATCCATTCTTCAATCTTGCCGGTTCTGAAAATATTGTTTCGTTTACAACCGAACGCTATAAATATAATCCATTAGTAATCAAAGGCCCGGGTGCAGGTGCAGAAGTAACCGCCTCAGGCGTTTTTGCAGATATAATGAGTATTAGTAGTTATCTGGTTTAACAATTATGAATTGGTGAATATTTTTTAATTGTAATAGAATGTGTAAAAGCTATATTTAGCATTCACCATTTACTAATTCATCATTCGCTAAATCACTATTAACCCAAAAGCCTCGCTGAATTCAATCAGAGAGGCTTTTGCTGTTTTTATAAGTATCGATAGTAATTCTGTTGTAAATTTAAAATTATTTTCTCGAATTATCGTCGCCAAAAAAGGCTAAAGTTTTATCAATGGTTTCGCTTAATAGCATCCATTCGTGGCCTTGTTCGGGATAAAAATTGTAAGAGTTAATTACTGCGTTAGCTTGTAATTGTTGTCTTAATAATTCGCCCTGATCAGATGGGATAAACTCATCCTTACCTCCATAAAACATTATTACAGGAGGGGCAGCCTTTGTAACCTGAAATCTTGGACTGGCTCTTTTAAAGGCATCAGGATTATTGTTATAAGGTTGTCCGATCAGGTTTTCTATATCCTCCCCGAATTCACCGACTCTGATTTTATCAGAAGTAAGGTCTGTTGGTGCAGCAATTACTGAAACGCCTTTCACATATTTAGATTTATCAACCGTAAACGAATATGCCAATGCTAAATGTCCCCCGGCACTGGCACCGATAAAATAAACTTTATCGGAGAAATTGTATTGCTGACGCATCGAAAGAATTTTTGTTACAAGCGTATTAAGGTCATCTATTTGTTGGTCATATTTGATACCGTTCTGGAAAGTCAGGCGATAATTAGCATTAACGATTACCCAGTTATCTCCTTTTGATTTAACCTCACTCACATAGTTTTTCATAAAACCTTTATCAAGTTCTTTCCACGAACCTCCATGCAGAATAATCACTACTTTGGTTTTAGTAGGAGAGCGTTTTGCCGGAATGTGAATATCATATTTCTGTAAATCATCCGGTCCATAAGACTGATGCATCAAATCTACCGGGGTACTTTCAATATAGTCCGGCTTTTCAGGGGTCGGATTAGTAGTGCCTGTTGAATCAATTCCGGTGCCGGTTTTATCTCCATCTTTTGATGGTTTTAAATCTTCTATCATTTCGCAGGAACTGAATGTAACCAGCGATAAAATCAGCATGAAAACATATAGGATATTTTTCATAATCTTAAATTGTGTTTAATGTGTGTTGCGAGTTTTATGTGATTCTTGCTCTTAATTTTCAAAAATGTATTCCAAATATAATGAACAAGAAAAAGTATTCTAATATACGAGGATTGGGGAATATTTTCCCCGAAATGTGTGAGAAAAAGAAGAAAATATTAGCATTGGGCTTCTAAGTGATATTTTCAAAAATTATACATCGGACATTTACCAGAAAACCTTAATTTTGCATTCTAAACAAGATCAGACGACAAACCACCATTCATATTTTGGAAAAAGTACATCTCTACAAGAACTCTCAGGTATTTGACGTAAAAATTCAATTGGCTTCCTCGAAATCAGAAAGTAACAGGGCTTTAATTATCAATGCGTTATCGGGCTTTAAAGGCGATTTGCAGAATCTTTCCTCTGCCCGTGATACTCAGACGATGATTCGGCTACTTAAATCGGAAGAACCGATTGCCGATGTTATTGATGCAGGTACAACCATGCGTTTTCTGACAGCTTATTTTACAGCAACCAACCAGAACAAAACCATGACGGGAACTCCCCGTATGTGTGAGCGCCCTATAGGCATTCTGGTTGAGGCATTGAAAACTATCGGAGCAGAGATTGACTATCTCCAGAAGGATGGGTATCCCCCATTGCAAATTCATGGCCTTACTGAGCAAAAAAATAATGAAGTAACAATCAGAGGAGATGTAAGCAGCCAGTATATTTCTGCATTAACAATGATAGCCCCCACGCTTCCTCACGGATTAACTATTCATCTGACAGGAGAACTGGGATCAATACCTTATGTTAAAATGACGCTTGCCCAAATGCAGGCCTTTGGAGTTAAATCGGAGGTTAATTGGGATAACAAAATAATCAGTATTGCTCCTCAAAGCTATAATCCAACCAGTTATAAGATTGAATCAGACTGGTCCGGAGCCAGTTACTGGTATAGCATTGTGGCTTTATCAGCTTTTGAAGATACAAAAGTTGAACTATTGGGACTAAAAGAAAACTCCTTGCAAGGCGATAGCGCCATAGTTGAAATAATGGCTCAGTTAGGTGTAAAAAGTACTTTCACAGAAGAGGGAGTTCTGCTGACCAAAATCCCGGCACAACAATCGCTCTCATGGGATTTTACCAATTGCCCGGACTTAGCCCAGACTGTTGCAGTTACCTGTGTGGCCAAAGGCATTGAAGCAACCTTTACAGGGATAGAGAGTCTGAAAATAAAAGAAACTGACCGAATTCTGGCATTGCAGAACGAACTGGCGAAATTCGGTGGTAGCCTGACTGAAGTTGTAGTCAATACAGAATACAAAGTATCAGGTTCAGGCTTTACATTCGGGAGTGAGGATATTACTATTGCTACCTACGATGACCACCGTATGGCTATGGCATTTGCTCCATTAGCCATGTTGGCTGATGTAACAATTGAAGAACCTCATGTAGTGGTGAAGTCCTACCCGAGCTTCTGGGACGATTTAAAGAAAGTTGTTACAATAGAACAACCCAATGAATGATTTATTTAAGCCCCTTTGTGTATTGGGGCTTTTTTTATAATTTTGCCAAACATACTTC
The DNA here is from genome assembly GCA_943368675.1 of Chitinophaga pinensis. Lineage (GTDB taxonomy): Bacteria > Bacteroidota > Bacteroidia > Cytophagales > Spirosomataceae > Emticicia. Next base: position 10,017 of record CALRLN020000120.1, read on the forward strand.
TCTACTAAGATGCAATCATTGAGTACCAAACATCTACTCGGTATAAAAGACCTTACAACAAACGATATTCAGCTTATATTAGAAACTGCCAAAGAATTTAAAGAGGTAATTAACCGACCTATTAAGAAAGTACCCTCGCTGAGAGATGTAACGATTGCCAATGTATTTTTTGAAAACTCTACCCGTACACGTCTATCTTTTGAATTAGCCGAAAAAAGGCTTTCAGCCGATGTTGTGAATTTTTCTGCCTCAGGTAGTTCAGTAAAGAAAGGTGAAACGCTTCTTGATACCGTCAATAATATATTGGCCATGAAAGTGGATATGATTGTGATGCGTCATGCAAGCCCGGGGGCACCACATTATTTATCAAAAAAAATAAAAGCGAATATAGTTAATGCCGGAGATGGTACGCATGAGCACCCAACGCAGGCTCTTCTGGATGCGTTTTCTATGCAGGAAAAACTAGGGGATTTAACAGGGAAAAAGATTGCCATTATCGGAGACATTCTTCATTCAAGAGTAGCTCTTTCTAATATATTCTGCTTGCAGAAATTAGGAGCAGAAATTACCATTTGCGGGCCAAATACGCTTCTGCCGAAATACATCAGTGAAATTGGTGTGAAGATTTCGCATAGCGTAAAAGAAACCCTGCAATGGTGTGATGTCGCAAATGTGTTAAGAATCCAGTTGGAGCGCCAGCAAATCAAATACTTCCCGTCATTGAGAGAGTATTCATTGTATTTTGGTATCAATAAACAGATGCTTGACGAACTTAATAAAGAAATAGTACTTATGCACCCGGGACCTATCAATAGAGGAGTAGAGCTATCGAGTGATGCCGCAGATTCACATCATTCTATTATACTTGACCAGGTCGAGAATGGAGTGGCGGTACGCATGGCGGTGCTTTATTTGTTGTCGCAACAGATATAGAATTAAAGTCCGGCATCTTTAAATTGTCAGTACCAGAACTTCAGTAACATTAAAGAGGCGCATGAAAATGCGCCTCTTTAATGTTTATTAGAGCCAGAAATTATCTCCTCCGTCCTCTTAATTTCTTCCTCATCTCTGCTCTGTTTTTCTTGGTTTCTTCCTTCAGCTTTGTCATTTGCTCAGGTGTGAGCACACTTTCATAATTTTTCATCAATGCTTCATGATTCGCCTTTATTTGCTCTCGGTTGGCTGTCATCTTATCTTTTTGTTCTTTTCTGAACTCATCTCTTTTTTTCTCTTGCTCAAGATTGATAGCTAACACTTTCTGATACTGTTCGTTGCTCAATGCAAGCGATTCCTGCATACGTTTGGTTCTCATTTCGGCACGTTGTTCCGGTGTTCTTTGTGTTCTCTCTTCACGAGATTGCCCTCTTTCCTGAGCAAAAGCGCCACTGATTAGTCCACCAAGAAGCGTACACACTAAAAGGATTTTTTTCATTGTTTTTAATAAGATTGATTGTATTAACTGTGAATATTTCTACAACGTTGTGATTCTTAGAACGGATTGTCGGGAAAAGGTTTAAACCTTAAATAAACTTATTTGTTTTCAAAGATAATAAAATCTGTTTGTACCTTTACAATTGATACCAATTTTATAGCGCCAAAGTGTGAAGGTAATAGTATCGTTTTGCTGATTTTGAAGCGTAATTCTGATTATAAATATTACAATTAAAAGGATGGATTTTGACCTGATAAGATTATTAATAATAAGTATGTTTGGCAATGAGGTGATTCTGAAAGAAGATAAAACCTCGATTCAACCAAGCATTACCGTGCCTGTAGATAAAATATTGGAAATCTGCCAGTTTCTGCATGTGCAGCCCAAATTGTATTTCGATTATCTGGCTTGTATCACAGCTATTGATAATGGCACTGAGGTGGGTACTATGGAAGTAATTTACCATCTGACTTCAATACCCTACGGACATAATTTTGTATTGAAAGTTGAAGTACCACGAAATAAAGAGGGAGGACCATTGCCTAAAGTACCGTCGGTAACCCCCATCTGGCGGACAGCCGATTGGCATGAACGTGAAGCCTTTGATCTGGTTGGCATTGAATTTGCCGGGCATCCGGATTTAAGAAGAATATTATTACCTGCTGATTGGGTGGGGCACCCATTACGAAAAGATTATACGGAGCAGGAAATATATCACGGCATTAAGGTAAAGTACTAAAAACAAAGCCCCTTTTCAGATTGATGAGGGGCTTTGAATATATTTTAATAGGCCATATCAGTCTTAAACTCTGAAGTGGTATG
>CALRLN020000121.1:0-12220 GCA_943368675.1 Chitinophaga pinensis
CCTATTTTTAAATCGCAACCAAAATCCTAAACAACTTCATAATGAGTGTATCTAAAATCCTATACCTGCGTATAATTTTACGTCGTCGAGCGTAATGGTTGAACCACACATAATTACAAGGCGCTCTACCACATTACGCAGTTCGCGTACGTTACCGGTCCAGGGCAGGCTTTTCATGTATTCCATCGCTTCGGGTTCAAACTCTTTTACGGCGTCGCCGTACTCATCGGCTACATCGTGCAAAAACTTCTCTGCCAGCAATGGAATATCGCCTTTACGGTCTGTCAAGGCAGGTACGTGAATCGGAATTACATTCAGACGATGGTATAAGTCTTCGCGGAAGTTTCCTTCGGCAATTTCTTTTTTCAGGTCTTTGTTGGTAGCGGCAATTACACGCACATTTACTTTTATTTCTTTGTCTCCGCCTACGCGTGTAATCTTGCTTTCCTGCAAGGCTCTTAACACTTTGGCCTGTGCCGAAAGGCTCATATCGCCAATCTCGTCCAGAAAAAGTGTTCCGCCGTCGGCTTGTTCAAATTTACCTATTCTTTGTTTGATAGCCGAGGTAAAAGCCCCTTTTTCGTGTCCGAAAAGTTCACTTTCTATTAGCTCGGAAGGAATGGCAGCGCAGTTTACTTCTACAGAAGCCTGATTGCAGCGGTTACTTTTTTCATGAATCTGCTTGGCAACCATTTCTTTTCCTGACCCGTTAGGCCCTGTAATCAATACACGTGCTTCGGTAGGTGCTACACGATCGATGGTATCTTTTACTTTTTTGATAAGGTCTGACTCCCCTACAATCTCATTGATTTTATAGATTCTGCGCTTTAATGTCTTGATTACCTCAACATCTTTGCTCTTTTCGATAGCATTGCGAACGGTTACAAGCAAGCGGTTCAGATCTGGTGGTTTGGTAATAAAATCAAAAGCACCACGTTTGGTGGCTTCTACGGCGTTTTCAACGTTTCCAAAAGCAGAAATCATTACAAACTGGGTAATAACACCTTCTTCTTTTGCTTTAAGCAACATTTCAAGGCCATCTAATTTTGGCATTTTTATGTCACACAAAGCTACATCATATTGTGTTTTTAATACCATTTCTAATCCTTCTTCGCCGTCTTTTGCCTCATCTACTTCATATTCTTCATATTCCAGGATGTCTCTTAAAGCATCCCGAATACTCTTTTCATCATCAACGATTAATAATTTAGCCATTTGGGTCTATGTAAGGATAGTGTATAATTCAAGCAAATCTGGTTTATCTATTTTATGACGCAAAATAATGAAAAAATAACAGAATCCGTTAGAAAATTCTTATTAAAATAGATTTTTACCTATCTTAATGCCATTCAATCAGTTATAAGTAGTTGTCCGTATTTGGTTTATATTATTTTAATTACCCCCCTTGAGAGGTGTGCGTTTAGCCCTCAAAAAAAGGCTTCATCTGCCCGGACTAAAGTGCGTGGACATTTAATATAAATTATTTCTGTTGACCAACTATTGTTAAGTAGTTCATTAGAAATATCTTATATTAAATTGCCATGACCGCGGTGGACCGTCTTTAGGTCGGATTAAGCAAATGAAATCAATTTTTGACTTTAGCCAAACGGTTTCGGCTAAAGCCGAGGTGTTTTTTGCTTTTTTTATTCCACCAGCTAAAGCAGGTGGCAATTAAAATAGTATAAACTAAATATATGCAACTACTTATTAACAATTAATAAGTCTTTATTGTTAATATTCAGCAGACAATTTTGACTACCCTTAAAAAATGACAAAAGCTGGTGTTATAGGTGCAGGTATTGGTGGCATTGCCACGGCCATTCGTTTACGCAATAAAGGTTATGAAGTAGAAGTTTTTGAAGCCAATGATTATGCGGGCGGAAAACTCAGCAGTTTTGAGCAGGACGCTTATCGTTTTGATGCCGGGCCTTCTTTATTTACGATGCCCCGGTTTGTTGAAGAACTGTTTGAATTATCGGGCAAACGTGTAGAAGATTATTTTGAGTATATCCGCCTGCCAGAAGTATGCAGGTATTTCTGGGAAGATGGCACCCGTCTAAATGTATCGGCTGATACTGAAGAATTTGCCAGAGAAGCGCAGAAGCAATTAGGTGAGCCTGCCGAAAAAATCCTGAAAATGCTGCAAGACAGCGCTTTGAAATATGAGGTTCTGAGTGGGCTTTTTATGGAAGATTCATTGCACAAACTCTCGACATGGACATCGGCAAAGGCATTAAAAGGTTATCTTAATTTGCATAAACTGGGTATATTTAATACCATGAATGCCGCCAATGAGCAGTTTTTTTCTACGCCAAAGGCTGTTCAGTTATTTAACCGCTATGCTACCTACAATGGTTCTGACCCTTATCAGACACCTGCAACGATGAATATTATTCCGCACCTGGAGTATAATATCGGGGCGTTTTTCCCGAAGTGCGGTATGTATGGCATTACTGAAAGTCTGGTAGCTCTGGCAGTTGACCTGGGTATAAAATTTCATTTTAATACCCGGGTAAAAGAGATAGTGGTAGCAGATGCAAAAGTAAAAGGCTTGAAAATTGCACAGGCAGAGGATGATAAAACAGAGGATTTCCGGGAGTTTGATGTGGTAGTAAGTAATATGGATATTACACCTACGTATCGGAAACTCTTACCGAATGCCAAACATCCTGAAAAACTGCTCAATCAGCCCAAGAGTGGGTCGGGTCTGATTTTTTATTGGGGAATTAAGAAAGAGTTTTCAGAATTAGGGCTACATAATATTTTCTTTTCTGATAATTACAAAGCAGAATTTGAGCATCAATTTCAGAAGAAAACCATCTATGAAGACCCAACGATTTATCTCAATATCACTTCAAAATATAAAAAAGATGATGCGCCCGCAGGTTGTGAAAACTGGTTTATCCTATTAAATGCCCCTGCTAATGAAGGGCAAGACTGGGACAAACTCATTGCAGAAGCCCGACAAAATGTAATTGATAAACTAAGCAGAAACCTGAAAACAGCTATTGCTCCCCTGATTGAATCAGAGAGTATTCTTGACCCAAGGAGCATAGAAATGCGCACCTCTTCGGTACAGGGGGCTTTGTATGGTAATAGTTCTAATAATAAGTTTGCGGCGTTTCTGCGTCATGCCAATTTTTCGTCCCGTATTAAGAATCTGTATTTTGTTGGTGGGAGTGTGCATCCGGGTGGTGGGATACCTCTGGCACTTTCTTCTGCTAAGATTGTTGGGGGGATGGTTGGGGAGGGTTAATTTAAATCGTGTATAATCTTACGGTTATCAGAAGAAAAGTCTTGAAATTATATAAGTAGTTATTTTTACATATTTTTTTTATATGAAACGCTTTTTCTATATAACAAATGCCATTCTAGTTGTATTAATGTTAATAGATAACCTTTTTTTTATATCTAAATCATCCTTTAGCGAGGTAATAAATTATCCAAGTCATATAGTATATATAATGTTTCCTTTCTCTTTAATTGTGGGTATTTATTTACTTTCTGTAAACAAATATGAAAAGGCACACCACATAATATTAACAGTATATATTCTAAATGTTTTTCTATCCATTTTTGTATACGTATACTCGTCATTAAAAGTGGAAAATTTAAAGATTTTAATAAAAAATAAATCAGATTTGGATATTCATGACATTAATTTTTCAGGAAGAGTAAGTAATAACGGAGAGAATTATATAACGGTTCTTAAAGCTAAATCGGAAATAGAAATAAACTGTAAATGCAGAAATATCCATTTCAAGGATAACGTTGATTCTTTAGAATATACGTTTATCCAAAATGGTAAATTAAAACGAATGATTATTTTAGAAAAAGGTAACGGTACTTATGCTGATTCACTTTTAATAATACATGATAAAAATAACATCATATTAAAAGATGATAATAATATATTGTTAAAGAAGATAAATTGAGTCTTTCCCCCAGTTTGGCTGAATATCAATTCAGTTATAGTTTAAATTGATATTTAGCTGAACGAGGGACGTTTGTATATCTTTAAAATGATAACTACTCTTTTAACCTAAAAATTGAAGTCCCTGTAAATATTGATGCTATTAAACAAGTAATTGCAGGTATCGGGAAAAAGTAGATGAAACTTGTAACACCAAAGCCAAAAATACAAGTTGTGATTGGAATTAAAATATTCTTTACAAGTGCTGGTTGTTTTTCTGCCCAGCCAGAGAGGACCCAAAGTATGTAAGCTAAAGATAATAAGGTGAGTATAAGATTAAGGCTCATGCCTGTATAGTTCTCATCATAGCTTCGTAATTGACCAAACATATCAAATTTGTTTTCTATCATTTGCCTTAATACCTCTTTGGCTTTTGTATCCTGAACATTATGACGTGTGAAATGTCCGACGCCATGTCCGAATGCGAAAAACAGCAGGCATCCTGTTGCTATTCTTAATGATAATTTCGGGTTCATAATTTTAAACGGCTTTGTTATATGCTAATTTAATCCAATTAATAATTTCTGTATTTATCTGACTTTCGTCTTCAATTTTAATTTTGTGGGTACACATAGCACCTGCTCCGGTAATAGGTTCAAGAATACCTTCGGCTTCCTGTCCTTTGATGATTAGTTCCAATTCAAATCTTGTTTTTGTAGCGGGTTTCAAACAGGCAAATTGTTTTTTCCGTCTCAGGCTTACATATCCTTTTTTAGAGGCTAGTTCAATATCATTTCCAAACGATTGTATTTCACTCAGTAGTTTATCGTAAATTGGTTTTAAATTTTCTTTGCCTTTGTATTGCTGTTCAATCAATTCATCATGGCTAAAAGAACCGGCATCTGTACCATTTGCTTTATGAACTATTAAGTCGGCGAAAAATAGGCCAAGGTTATAATTGTCTTTTAACCAGTTCACTGTTTCGCCATGTTTACTTTTATTATTTGATTTTACAAAATCAACCCATTCATCAAGGCTTTTGCCAGTGTTTTTCAACAGATTGGCAGCCATTGTTTCTTCTGTTTTCTTATCCATTATTGTAAATTTAGAATTATACAACAAAGGTATCGAAGTCAGGTAAGCAGAAATTGTAAAAAAGGGAAATGAATGGATTATCTTTTGTAAAAAATCTTCCCGAAGTCATTCTTCAAGTGGGCGTATTGTTTTGGTGAATGCCCCGTATATTTTTTAAATTCTTTAATAAAATGCGCCTGGTCGTAGTACAATTCATAAAGGTTGTGGGAATAAAAATCGGAGTCATTACTATTAGCCCATAGATTATAGAAAGATTGGAAACGGACAATACCTGAGTAGGTTTTAGGAGAAATGCCAAGATGATCTTTAAACAGCATATCCAGATAGCGTCTGGAATATCCCATTTTTTCTTCCAGTTCTTTAATTGTAACCAATCCTGATGAGTTTTTGATTAAACTGACAGAAAAGTCTATTAAATTATTATTCCGGTTTGTCAGGGTAATAATGTTGACAAGGAAGTTTTGGAGTGCATTAATTTTTTCTTCGATACTTATAATATTTGCAAGCCGCTCCAATAGATCTCGTCCTGCTAAACCGTAGATGTCTGTAAAACTGTAAATTTTGTTAAGGATTTCGAATGCCGAAAGTCTTGTAAAGCGATGCAGACCATTTGGTGTCAGTTCTATTCCTATGGTACCAGTTATTCTGGCCTTTGAAGTAAGTGTTACGGGTTTATCCCAAATGCCAATAAAGAATATATCCTGTTCTTTATAGTCTGTCTGGATCCCGTTCTCAATTGTCGATAGCCCGTTTAGATAGGAGTAAATAAATTTGGCTTTACCATTAGGGGCTATTACCCTGCTGTCGTCAGTAGGAACTCCGAAATCATTTTCATAGACCCAAAATGTGTCTATATAAGGTTGAAGTTCTAAGCATGGTATAATTCTTTTTAAAATCATTGTTATGTCTCATCAGAAATTTACCCTAAGGAATCTATCCCAATTAGTCTATTCTTCAATCAAAGTAGACCCGGAGGATAAGACCTAAATTTAGGAAAAATCAACTATTGAAACAATACATAGCATCAGCTTTCACCCTTTCGTAAGGTTTTCTTTATTAAAAACCGTTCAGAGAACTGTACATACGCCGACTCAATTGATATTTAGCCGAAGTCATACGCGGATGGCAATTTCTGCACAATTAACTTTTACAATGCGATGTTTATGCCCCATTTTAAAAGAACGGTTACCGCCTGAGACTTATCAATCTAGTCAAAATGTTAGTTTTTTAAAACAATATTGCTAAAATACAATTCTAAGAAATACATACTCACCCAATAAACCCAACCACAGCCTCAACAAATTCATTAGGCTTTTCGGCTTGAATCCAATGGCCTGCTCCTTCGATGGTTTCTACGATGGCATTCGGGAAGATTTTTTTGATAGCTGGAATGTCTTCATCATAAATGTAACCTGATTCGCTGCCACGCAGGAATAACACAGGCTCAGTGATTTCGTGAGTATCGGTAAAATCGCCACCAACCTGATAGATTTCACGGCTTAGTACGGGCAGGTTAATACGCCAGTCGAATTTGCCCAGATCATTGCGATACAGGTTTTTTAATAAAAACTGGCGCTCGCCTACGCTTGTTACGTAACGGTCTAATTGCAGTTCGGCTTCTTTTCTGTTTGTGAGTTTATCTAAATCTATGGAATTAAGCCCCTGAATAATATGCCCGTGGTGTGAGGGATAATATTTAGGCGCTATATCTACAATTATTAACTTACTGAACTTCCCTTCGTGCTTCATGGCGAAGTGCATGACCGTCTTCCCTCCCATCGAATGTCCGATAATAATCGGTTTTTCCAGTTGCTGGTCGTCAATAAATTCGTTCAGGTCGTCGGCCATTAGTTCATAGCTGAATTCTTCACTGCGAGGCGACTGGCCGTGATTACGAGCATCTAATGCATATACAGCAAAGCCTTTGTCGGCTATCATTTTACTAATCGTAAACCAATTGTCGGAAGAGCCAAAAACGCCGTGAAGTATTAAGACAGGTTGGCCTTCGCCTGTTTTTCTGTAAAAAAGTTTCATCTGTTGGTTATAGTTAAGCTATTTGCGGGGCAAAGTTATAAATTATTGAGTGATAACCTTAATCGTGTATAGTGAATGGCGAATTAGCGAATTTTTAATAATTATTCATTAATTCACCATTCGCTAATACGCAATTACTCAACCTCCACGCTCCAGCTTCTTTCAAATATTTGGTTGCTGTTTAATCTATTCATCCCCTCCTTTTCAGTTAATTGCTGGTTATGGTTAGCACTATCGGCAATGCCGCACCAGGGCTCTATGCATACAAAATCGGCGTTTCTGGCTGCCCATATACCCAGAAAAGGAAAATCTTTGAAATGAAATTTTAATTGGTGCGAAGCTTTATCAGATTTCAGTGTTACTGAATCAGATTGCAGATGTTTAAACACGAGGGCATCCTGATAAAACAATTCTTTTGTGAGGTATATGCGATTATTATCTGTTGGTAGTTTTTCGGGCCTTAATTCAATTAACCCTTCCTTTGTCAATGGCCATTGCATCAAATCTTCGGTAGTGTTAAAGGCCAGATAATAATCTTCATAATTTGTTCCGTCTGCGAATGGCACCTTAAAGGCCGGATGCCCACCCACTGAAAACAGCATTGTATCATTACCAGTATTTGTAATTTCGTATTTTACGTTGAGTTGATTGCCCTCTACAGAATAATGCAACCGCAATTGGAATACGAAAGGAAAGACTTTCAGAGAGGCTTCGTCTGATTCTAAAAGGAATGTCACGCTATCTTCAGCCCGGGTCTCTACCGCAAATATGCGCTCACGGGCAAAACCATGACGTGGCAAAGTATATGTTTTACCCTGATAGATATAAGTATCGTCTTTCAATGACCCTACAACCGGAAACAATACGGGTGAAGATTTACCCCAGAAAGCAGGGTCAGCCGACCACATATATTCTGTTTGAGTAGCCTCATGAATAAGGCTCGTTAATTCGGCCCCTTTGGGGTTAATAGTAGCGCTGACTACAGCATTGGTTATGTTTATCATACAATTGACATCAGGAATAATCGCTTTGCAAGATACATATCTCTGTTAATTCTTAATCATAAGAATGAGATTATTTATGATTCAACCTTTGAACCACCAGAATGTTTAAAATTAAAGCCTGAGAAAAAACAATGGGTAAGGTTAGTACCTTACCCTGTTCAATTACGAAAAAGCATTATTAATAAAACTCATTTATTAATTCCATCTAACATTTATTAGTATCCTCTGCCGTAGCGGTCGTTATAGCGGCCACCGGCGTATCCTCTGCTATATTCATCGTAGGTAACACGGTCTCTGTCACGTTTTTCACGGGCAATCCAACTGTTCAATATTGCCAGGTCTTGTGCCAGTTCACGGCGTTCGATCACGTCTAGTCGGCCATCACGTTTGAAACGGTTTTCTTTAACCTCAATTCTTTCTGCTTCACGCAACAATTTTTTTGCCTCGTGAGAAGTGATTCTGCCACTCTCTATACCAAATGCAATCTGACGGCGGGCTTCGCGTTGGTAGCTTTCTATTCTGTCATACGCATTATCGTTTCTACCATATCGGCCATCACGTCTGTCGTATCCTCTTTGCGCATTAGCACCGATGGCACCTGCCACCAACATTGCTATCATGATTAATTTTTTCATTGTGAATTTCAGGTTATTGTTAATTTCTGTTTTTTTAAACTTATTTGAATCTTAGATGTAAAAGAGTAACCCGGGGTTTATTGTCGTTTTGTTAATGATTCGTTAAGAGATTTAATAGTCTGAAAATGAGCAAATTATAGTGTTTTGAACGAATTAAACCTATGTTTAAGATTGTTTTGCCATGTTTTGGTTTAGTTTGGTAAGGGTATTTATTTAATAAAAAGGTCATCGCACGAAGACTTGCCCCCGCCGCGGCCTTCGACTACGCTCAGGCATCGGGCTATGCGCTAAAAAGAGGGAAATTAAAATGCTCTTTAGACGCTCGAATCAGCGCCTGAGCGGAAGGGATGCCATGCGGTCGAAGGCCCGATTTGGCAAGAGGCTAAGAACTATTATTCCTTGAATCTTAGTCATTCCTGAAAACTAAATGTTTACGAAATCACAAAACCCTCAATACAAAATCATGGGATTTAATGGCTCTTTTTTTCCGTCTTATCAAAATATTTATACGCCCCTTTTGATAAGTGCATACCTTTGAAAAAAAATGATTGTATGACACGCCTAATTGTATCAGCTATATTTTGCTTCCGGTTATCAGCCGGATTTTCTCAAAGCCTTAGCCTTGAACAGGCGATTCAGCGAGGCATAGAAAACCGGATAGAGATAAAATCTCAAAACCTGAATGTACAGATTGCATCAGCCGAGAATGAAAAGATTAAGGCAAAATGGCTGCCACAGGTGAGCGGGAATGCCGATTTGCGCTGGAATACCCAACTGCAAACCACTATACTACCTTTTGCCCTGCCCGGCACCGGAGAAGCACAGACTGAAATAAGGCTAGGCCGCCAGTTTAATAATACTTTTATATTACAAGCCGACCAGAAGGTGTATGATGCCAATCGTAAGATTGACCGCCAGGTGAACGATACACAGGTGGAGGTACAGAAAAATACGCTTGAGCAAATGCGTATCAATTTAAGACAGGCTATTACAGAGGCGTATTATAACTGTGTTTTTGCCAAAGAAAGGCTCAATCTATCAGTAATGGCATTACAAAGGGCCAATAGTTATTTTGAAGTAGGCCAGGCCCGGCTTGACCAGGGGGCTATTCTGAAAAATGACCTTGATAAACTGGAACTGGATGTAAGCAATGCCCGACTGGCCCAGACGAAAAATCAGCAGGATTATGACCTTAGTCTGATTGCGCTTCAGTATCAGCTAAATACAACAGATAGAGTTGAACCATCAGAAGATTTACAGACTATTTTTAACTTTTCTCAGATTATTGATAACCAGTTGAATATTGAGAAGCGTACAGAAATACGAGCCGAAGAACTGAATCTGCGGTTAAATCAACTGAATGGACAAAAGCAATTGGCCAGAAACAAGCTGAGCCTTTCTGCCTATGGTAATTATTCTTATTTTCAGTTGTCAGAAACGCTTAATCCGTTTGCCAAGAATACCTGGTTTCCGGCTAATTATGTAGGTATCAGAGCCAATGTGCCTATTTTTGATGGCCGACAAGCACGATTGGCTGCCAATGATTTTAAGGTACGGCAGCAGATTAATGCTTTGAATAGCGAGCGACTAAGGAATGATTTCAGTTATGAATCGAAAAGTACGTGGAATACCCTGCAACAATCGAAGCTGAATCTGGAAGAAGCGAAGAAAAATATTGCTTTGGCTCAAAAAATTTTAGAAACAGACAAATTCCGGTTTGAAAAGGGTGTTATTCTATTATCAGATCTGAAAAACACTGAGTATTCATTACAGAATGCGGAGAATCAGTATCTTTCAAGTATTTATAACTTTCTGATTGCCAGTGTGAGGTATAGGAAGGCCAGTGGGAATTTGTGATTTTATCCACACTTAGACAAATAGGTTTTTCATTATTGAAGTTGTAGAATATTATGGTTCTAAACCGATGAGTATTACATGGGAGCTAAGTCACCCGATGCCTCCGTATTTTTGGAAAGATGCTGCCAAAATGGCAATAGGTTAATTAATAGAATCGGCATTTTTAATATAATCTTTAATTGCTAAGGGTAGTACTTTATTAATTGACTCTAAAGATTTTTCTTTATTTGTTATTAAATCATAAAATTCATTGATTGAAATCTTAAAAACTCTTTTATGGCTAACTTGCATTTCGCTTTTTTCAACTATCCATTTGCAATGGATTTTTTCAGTTGTATTGGCAAAAATTAGATAGCATTTAGAATTTTTATAGAAATTGGCAGCATTTGCAAATTTCATAAAAATACTTTCTTCAAATTTTGGCAATAACTCTTCATTGATTATATCCGCAAACAGGGAATTATCCATTGCTTTAATATCAAAGCCACTAAATTTTCCGACTTCATATCCTTCTATACCTCCTAAAACTTGTTCATGAAAAGTACCAATTGAATTGTTTATTGATTTGTCAATCTGGCGTAAAACTTCTGATTGAATAAGGCTCTCTTCGTCAATCTCATTGAATTTAGAATCGAAAGTAAGTTTGATTGAGTCGACCTTATTCGCATAAAAACTCTTCTTAGTTACATTGTTCTTAGCTTTCAGGTATGATTTATGTAAATTTGAAATACATTTTAAAAAATGTTCGTCTGAAACAAAACTTAGATATTTGTTACTCATATTTTAAATTAATTTTATAATCAGCAATCTATTTTAAAATAGTCCCTACCCCTCCATCAATTCTTTCAGAATCTTCTGTGCGGCAATGGATATAACAGTGCCGGGGCCGAAAATGCCTTTTACTCCCGCATCATATAAAAACTGGTAGTCTTGCGGTGGAATTACCCCTCCGGCAATAACCATGATGTCTTCCCGGCCGAGTTTTTTGAGTTCTTCTATCAGTTGAGGTATGAGGGTTTTATGGCCTGCTGCTAAACTTGATGCGCCTACTATATGCACATCGTTTTCAGCGGCTTGCTGGGCGGTTTCCTCCGGGGTCTGGAAAAGCGGGCCGATGTCTACATCAAAGCCCAGATCAGCAAAACTGGTAGCTATTACTTTGGCGCCGCGGTCGTGGCCGTCCTGCCCCATTTTTGCTACCATGATTCTTGGCCTACGGCCTTCGAGTTCAGCAAATTTATCGGCCATTTCTTTGGCAATTCTGAAATTCTCATCATCCGAAACTTCGGATTGATATACCCCCGAGATAGAACGGATAGTAGCCTTATGGCGACCGACGACTTTTTCCATAGCATAAGATATTTCGCCCAAGGTAGCACGTTTGCGGGCTGCATCTACTGCCAATGCCAGCAGATTATTTTCCATTGCTCCGATTGCCTGCGCCGTTACCTCAGTAATTTTATTTAAAATCTTTTCAACTTCTTCATTATTCCGCTCTGCTTTGATTTTCTCTAATCGTTCAATCTGTTTTCTCCGTACGTTCTGATTGTCTACCTCCAGCAGTTCTATGTCGGTGCCGCTATTGGTTTTGTATTTGTTTACGCCCACAATCACATCTTTGCCTGAGTCTATTCTTGCCTGTTTTCTGGCTGCTGCTTCTTCTATGCGCATTTTGGGGAGGC
>CALRLN020000122.1:0-12205 GCA_943368675.1 Chitinophaga pinensis
TTAAAGCCTTTGTCGTCATTAAATATTTTAGAGCCTGCGCTTACAATACCTTCTGTCAGTTCTTCTCCCAACTCTTCGCCCATGTTAAAGAACCTGTCAAAAGTACGTTTGAAATCATTACTGGCATCATTATGTTCTTTGCCATCCAGACGACTGATAGTATAATGAACACCCCCAAGAAAAAAAGAAGGTGTTAAAGCCGCCATGGCACCTACAAACCCACCGAATTTCTTATAATCTTTCATTGTATAATTTCGTTTTTTTGTGAAGTAAAATTCTGAATCAAAGGTAGAAATAAGATAAACCCATCATACCAAAATGTTTACAAATGGTTAAGAACCCATTTGACCCAAGGAAAAAGGTTTATGAGGTGCTGACAAAAAGGTAAAAGAATTTAGTACGAATGGAATTGGGTTTCCATTCAATAATATACGGTGCAGAATAATCAATACTTCTCTATTCTAAATCTCTTTCACAACCCTGCGGCGAAGAAATTTATCATAGTAGCTTCTACGGTTTCTTTTAACATAGATATAACGGGCAACGCCCGCAATAGTGAAGCTGACAGCAATCAGTAGTATAGTATCAACAGTTGTCATTGTCATGATGGATTATTAAATAATTCTTTAATTATAACTAAAAAAATCACAGGTTGTTTCAGATAGTTAAAGATTTATTTTGAAGGTGTAAGCAAAAACTATATTCCGTACCATCTGGCGTTTGCAATACAATTATAGCGAGATTTATAAATCCAGTTTCAGAAGAGACTTCTGCTCATTATTACAATTAAAATCTTTGTATTTTCCTGTCCAAATTTATTTTACATACATTTGAAGAATTAGTAATCTAGTGCATAGCTGCGCAGGTAAGCAATGCATACAGCGTTTTTGTTGGTTGACCGCCTATGGTTCCAGTTCTTTGTTTACGTCTGTCGAAGACCTCAGTAAATGGGCTATCCATTTCAGTAAATCCGTTGCTGCCGGAAATCCGGTATTTATGCAAATGCTGGAAGACGGCACATTGAATAGCGGAGGCAAAGTAAAATATGGTTATGGGTTGGGCTATGGCTCTGACGAAGGATTCAGGACTATTTCTCATACAGGAGGTTGGGCAAGTTACCGGACAGTGCTGATGCATTATCCCGACCAGCAGATTTCATTTATTCTACTGGGCAATTCGGGTGATTTTGATTTAGGTGGCTGTAACAGCGCAGTAGCTCATGCTTTATTAAATTATCGTTCTAAGTCGGCCAGTCAGGCAGTTGCTGCCTCAAATGTTGATAAAAATGCCCCGAATGTAAAAGTGAGCGAAACTATTCTGAAAAAATATACGGGGTCTTATCAGTAAGGCCCGGGTTGGGCCGTGACCATTACACTCGAAAACGGGCAGCTTCATACCCAGGCCAACGGTGAAGATAAATTCCCGATGGATAGTAAATCTGATTCAACTTTCTGGATAAATGCCTATGGTGTTGCCATGACTTTTGTTAAAGACAACAAGGGAGAAGTGAATCTATTGAAATACAAACAAATACAAGCCAAACGCATCTCTCCCTGGCAGCCTGACCCGGTTCAGTTTGAGCAATATACAGGTACCTATTATAGTCCGGAATTAAGTGCAGAATACAAAATCCGGAATAATAAGGGACGGCTAATGATGAGCAATTTCCGCCTCGGTGAGTTTAATATAGGCATTGACCCCACTACAGAAAACCAGTTTTCCGCTAGCATCGGTACCATTAAATTCTATAAAGATACCGCAAACAACATAGCAGGTTTCAAACTCTCCGGTGGACGAATACAGAATATCAGGTTTGAGAAAAGGTAGTAAAATTGCCGAATGTCGATTGCAGAATGTCGAACAATTTGACATTCTGCAATTGACACACGGCAATTCACCTGACACTTGAAAAGGAAATTATTTCCCCATCCATTGCCCTAATACATATCTGGCAACAGTATCACCTAAATCTAGTGCGACATCATTATCTGTCCGGAAGTGGATGCCTGCGTAAAAGCGTGACTCTGCGCATTCATTGGCCATTTTCTTAAATGATAAAGCATCTTTCGGAAAGAAATAGGTCATAACAGCACTGGCTGATCCTGCCCCTGCAGCATGGCCTGAAGGGTAACCCGGAAATGGCGGAGTGCCCAGTAAAGGTTTATAAGTAGGGTCATACTGGTCTGGTCTGATGCCCCAGTAGGTATACTTTGCATCAAAAGTAGCAATCACACATTCACGCATAGCAACAGCCAATACGGCATAAATACGGGCTGCCGCCGGAGTATCGTCATCTATACCATATTCAAACATTTTCTTTCCTGCCAGATCAGTCCAGTTGCCAGAGGTGCTTCCCCAATAATAAGCAATGGCTTTACTTCTGAATGTCTGCTTAAAATTCCTCATTTCCTGCATATCCTTCTCAAAATCAGGGGGTGGCAATGGTCTGAACTGGCTATTGCTTTTCATAAACATGGGTACATATGATGCCATCGTAATACCCATCGGGAATTTGCCCGTCCATTTCCCGGGGTCTTTGTTCATTTGTCCGTCCCATTCTTTGTCTGAGCCATCCTTCCGGGCTTTTTCAATAATCTGCAAAGCCACTTGTTCGCCTAGTTTCCAGCCTGCCTCAACATCACCCGGAAACTGAACTCCGGCATCTATTCTGGACTGTGACGCTTCCCGAGCCAGTTGCTTAATGGAATCGGCCTTTGCCGGAAAGAAATAAGCCAGCACATGAGCAGCGGCAGATGCCGTCACGGAGTGTTCGCAAGGGTAGGCATAAGTTTTCGGAGCATCTATTATGGTCTTTATAGCCGTATCGGTTTCATGCGGGTGCTTACGTTTGTATTTCAGTTTTTCTTTCCAGGCAAGCACTGTTGCATCATAAATAGCCAGATTGATCCAGGCTGACGGAAGTTTGAGCATGGTTTCCGGATGCTTGTCTATCATATCTGCAATAATTTCGTTCCATCTATACGATGGAGCTCCGGCATTCCAGTACCTGATGGCCTCCCGTTTCTTATCATCAAGTGCAGTCAGCGCTTGTTTAACAGCCAGTAATTCAGTTTTTATCTGACCAGATGGGGCAGGAATACTTATTTTCTCGGGGTGATCCAGTTGCCAGAGTTGCCAGCTGGCTGCTTCATAAGAAGGTGTTTTCTGTGCCCATGAACAAATCGGAGCCAGAAATAATAGGATAATAAAAATTTTCTTTTTCATAAGTAACGCTTTTGTTGGTTTTATTTAATCAGTTTTTTAGCAATGCTTTTGCAATAATAAACCAATCAGAAGAGCTAATTATGGGCTTGTCAACATACAGCGGTTCAACGTAAACCAACGTCAGAATAAAGTCAACAGCCATACAAACGAAGTAAACGGAAATAGCTGATATGCATAGGTTTAGCTATAAGTGTATTTTTGTTGATGGACTTTTTTTCTGTTATTTGTAAAGCGGCAAATGGCAGAGGGGTAAGGGTATTTTGATACGGATGAATACAAATTGCATCAATGCTAAAAAAAATCAACATAAAAAATCTGCGCCTGTATTTGTGGATTGCCCTGGTGTACGGTGGTCTGGCTATTCTGGCAGACATGGTACGTGACACAAAAACATTAGGGCAGAACATCCTGAATGACATCTGGCGTACAATTTATATGACTGCCATAAGCCTTCTGCTCTATGAGTACATAATCCCCTATATCAGAAAGCGGCGGCGCATTATCAGCAAGATTGCGGTATCGCTGGCTGCTTTGTGGCTCTATATTCTTTTATTTACGGTGGGTTACGTTGCCTGGCGGGGTATCGGTATTATCTTTCAGATAGTTAAACCTCTTGATAATTACGATTCTTTATCTGACGGAATGTCGGAGCAATTCGGGCTTTGCCTATTTTCTGTAGTTTTCTTTGGTATTATCAGTCATTTCTACAACCATTCTCAACTAAAGCGCAAAGCACAGCAATTACTGATTGAAAAGCAGGCAGCCGAGCTGAATTATCTGAAATCACAGACAAATCCGCATTTTTTGTTCAATACCCTCAATAATATTTATTCGCTGGCAAGAGATAAATCAGACCTTGCCCCTGAGTCTATCCTGCGGCTGTCGAAAATTTTACGCTATATGCTATACGAAACCTCCGGAGCCTATGTAGCCATTGAGCAGGAACTTAAAATTATAGACGATTATATTGCCCTCGAACAATTGCGTTATGACGAATCACTGCTTGTAAATTTCAGTCAGGATATTGAAAATCGTAAGCAAGCCTTGCCCCCGCTCCTGCTCATACCACTGGTCGAAAATGCCTTCAAGCACGGTGTTTCAGAAACCCGAAACCAGCCATTTATAGATATTCATCTATCTGTAAGCAACCGGCAACTGGTGTATCAGGTCCGCAATTCATCTGAGGGTGCTGACGATGAAGCTCCTGTAAAAGAAAGCATTGGGCTTTCAAATCTGCGTCGTCAACTGGCATTACTGTATACCGACTATACATTATCTGTAAAGCAAAGTAATGCTGAATTTACTGCCGTTTTAAAAATAAACCTTGTGAGCCATGTCTAAACTCAATTGTATAATCATAGAAGATGAGCCACTGGCAGTAAAAATACTGACTGATTACATTGCACAAGTGCCTTTTCTGACATTACAAGCCACTTTTAAAGATGCGATGCTGGCTACTGAATACCTGCACGAACATACCCCAGACTTTATTTTTCTGGATATACATCTGCCCAGACTCAAAGGGATGGCTTTCCTAAAAACCCTTAGCCATCCGCCAGCCGTAATTATAACTACTGCCTACCATCAATATGCAGTTGAAGGTTTTAATCTCAATGTAACCGATTATCTGCTGAAACCATTTGAGTTTGAGCGTTTTCTGATAGCAGTCAATAAAGTAAAAGCCGCCAAGAGAGAAAAGACGATAGAAGTGCCATCCGAAACAAAAGACTTTATCTTCCTGAATATAGACCGGAAAAAGGTCAAGGTGCTATTTGCAGATATGTTATACATCGAAAGTCAGCGGGAGTATATTAAAATCGTGACGACCAGAAATACTTTCCTGTCTAAAATGAGTACGCACGAGATAGAAGCTGCGCTCCCTCCCGCCCTTTTCAGGCGCATCCATCGCTCATTTATTGTCTCCGTTAATAAAATAGATTCTTATACCGCCGAAATGGTCGAACTCAATGGTATCTCTATTCCGATTGGCAGAGGTTATCGGGAGGTGCTCGAAGGGTTGTGAGAAATTGTCCGAACTGTGATTCAGGGGTCTGCCGCGGCTGATTAAATGACTTCGCTGATTGTTCGTAAATCTAAATTTGTTATCTGTGCAATCCTAAAATCAGTTCAATCACAGTTAAAGACATAATTTTTTAAAGAATCTATATAAATTATCACAGAATATTAAATATTATTACTCTACTAATTTGGTATACTATATAGGTTTTATATTTTTGCACATCGTTTAAAGATTTTACCGGATACAATCAAAGCATGTTTTTTGATTTACCTGATTATCTGAGAAATAATAACCGTAAAATCTCTAAACCCGGAATGGAAATCTAAAATAATACATAACTATGCGAAAAGACTCTATTTTTACAAAGCAAATTATGAAATCCTACTTACTGCTAGGCTTGCTGCTGTTGCCTTTCTTATCATCAGCCCAGAATGAACCCGTTGTCAATCGTACAATCACCGGAAAGGTGGTAGATGCCGTTACCAACGAAGTATTGATTGGCGCTACGGTCTCAATTAAAGGTACCACAAACGGCTCGGCTACAGATGTTAACGGAGAATTTAAACTTATCACAGGCCAGAGACTCCCCTTTACGCTGATTGTGAGTTATGTAGGTTACCTGAAAAAAGAAGTGGTAGTTAACGCAGATAATGTCGAAATCAAACTTGACCCTACCCCTAATCAATTATCTGATGTCGTAATTACCTCCCGTCGTCGTCAGGAATCAGCTCAGACAGTGCCACTACCCATCTCTATTGTGAGAGGAGTTACCGTTGAAGATGCAGGTGCCTTTAATGTAAACCGATTGAAAGAATTAGTACCGAGTGTGCAGCTATATGCGTCAAATGCCCGGAATACTACCTTAAATGTTCGTGGTCTAGGTTCAACTTTCGGGTTGACAAACGACGGTATTGACCCAGGTGTCGGTTTCTATGTTGATGGCGTTTATTATGCACGCCCGGCAGCTACTGCCCTCGACTTTATTGATATTGACCAGGTAGAGGTATTGAGAGGCCCTCAGGGAACACTCTTCGGAAAAAACACCACGGCAGGTGCGTTCAACATCACTTCTCGTCCGGCAAGTTTCGATCCGGGTGCCAGTTTTGAGCTAAGCTATGGTAATTATGGATACATTCAGGCAAAAGGCTCATTAACAGGCCCGCTAAGCAAAACATTAGCTGCCAGAATCTCATTTACAGGTACTCAACGCAATGGTACAGTGTTTAATGTACATAACAACCAATACATCAACGATATTAACAATATAGGTGTGAGGGCGCAACTTTTATATACGCCAAGTGATAAAGTAAAAATTACATTCATCGGCGATATTACAGACCAGAAACCAAACGGATACGGTTGGGGAATTGCCGGAGTAGTTACTACCAAACGTGCTGCGTATCGCCAGTTTAATGCTATCATTGCCGACCTGAACTATAAAGTGCCGTATTCAAGCGCATTTGAAAGAAAAGTTGACCTTGATACTCAATCAAAAGCAGATAATCAACTGAGTGGTGTTTCTGCTAATGCCGATATCAAAATCGGAAATGGCATACTTACTTCAACTACAGCCTACCGCTACTGGAGATGGGTACCATTGAACGACCGTGATTATACAGGCCTGCCGATTTTCACAATTTCATCAGGCAATTCAGTGCATGACCAATGGTCGCAGGAAATCAGATATGCTGGTAAAATTTCATCAAAACTAAGTGGTGTTATCGGGGTCTTCGGCCTTTGGCAAGACCTCAAATCAGACCCTGTGCAAACCGAAGAAGCGGGTTCTGCACAATGGCGTTTCGCACAAAGTTCAACAAGTGCCTTATGGAAAACACCGGGTTTATTTGATAATTTCGGTATCCGCACCACCAACCGCATTCAAAGCACGAGTTTAGCAGTGTTTAGTCAGGTCGACTGGTCAATTACAGATAAATTCCATTTACTACCGGGTGTCAGATATAACTACGATAAAAAAGTAGTTGACTACAAACGTGAAGCCTATGGTGGTTTACAAACAACAGACCCTGCATTGATAGCACTTAAAAACGGTGTTTATACTAATCAGGCATTTAATGTGGTGGCTGATGCAGGCAATTTCTCGGGTCAGTTAACCTTACAATACCGCTCAAGTGAAAAACTCAATGCCTTTGCTACCTACTCGGTGAGTTATAAACCGGTTGGGGTAAACATCGGAGGTTTGCCAACTGCTAACGGACAGGTATTATTAGATCTGGCTACGGTAAAACCTGAGTTCGTAACACATAAAGAGATTGGTATTAAAACAAAACCGTCGGCCAATTCAATCCTGAATGTGGTGCTCTTCGATACCGATATTAAAGATTACCAGACACAGGTACAAACACCTGAGCCCGGAGTAAACAGAGGGTATCTGGCCAATGCCGAGAAAGTACGTGTATTGGGTGTTGAAGTGGATGCAAATGTGCGTGCAGGCAATCATTTAACTGTTAATGCTGCCTTTACTTATACCGATGGTAAATATGTTTCTTTCAAAAACGCACCAGTGCCGCTTGAAGAAGTAGGTGGCGCACAAGCCTTTAAAGATGTGTCCGGCGGAGCCCTGCCCGGTATCTCTAAATTTGCAGGTTCGTTAGGCGCTGAGGCAACCGTAAAGGGTGGATTATTAGGATTGAAAGGTAATTATTTCTTAGGCCTTGATATCTACGGCCGTACTAAATTCTCTTCAAGCCCATCGCCCTCAGAATACCTGAACATTGATGGATATACCTTAACTAATGGTCGCCTCGGTTTCAGAGCTTCAAACGGTGTTACCTTCTTTGTATGGAGCAGAAACTTATTCAATGTAGACTATTACGAACAACTATTGGCAGCGCCGGGTAGTGCAGGTAACTACGCAGGTATCATAGGTGACCCCCGCACACAGGGTGTAACGCTAAGATACTCGTTCTGACATGCGCTGGTAATCAATATTTTTGTGGCACGCTTATACCCGGTCAGGTATTGGCGTGCCACGTTTTTTATATCTCTGGCCATTTCCCGTTTTCTTTAGCTATATCAATCAGCTTCTGTCCGTGTTCGGTCATTAATCCCCGGGCTATCATTCTGCTTACTCTTTATACATTAGGTTTGCTCCAGTTGCTTTTGGGTTTGCGCG
Organism: Chitinophaga pinensis; assembly: GCA_943368675.1. Classification (GTDB taxonomy): domain Bacteria; phylum Bacteroidota; class Bacteroidia; order Cytophagales; family Spirosomataceae; genus Emticicia. The sequence goes on from CALRLN020000122.1 coordinate 8,379, forward strand.
GTGTAAATCGCAGGTAAAAACTTTCCTCATCGCGCTTATTAGCTTTGGAGTCTATCCAGCCATAGCATAAGGCTTCTTCCACAGATTCAACATATTTGATGCCTTTAGAAGTGCTATTCTTGGTATGAATAATCAGGCAGACCACAGTTTTTGACTGGTAATTTTCTGCCAACCATTGCCGCCATTCCTGACGTGTTTCAGCGTGCAACGCTTCTATTCCTTCGTTGGTTTCCATAATTTATTGCGCCTGTTTTGTGTGAACTTTGATTGAAATGGTTTTAATATTGATATTCTTCTTTTAATACAATCAATCAGGCGTTCAGGACGCTTAAATAATGTTGATTAAACATAATACCCAGAATATTGCCGAATGGATCGACGACGGCTGCGGTGATGAAACCCTCACCCCATTTGGTGATGGGTTGGTAAGGTTTTCCACCCAAAGATAATAATCGTTCTAACGATTGCTCAATATCATCCACATGCCAGTATAAGATCGCTCCAGCCGGAGAACCAGCCGGGAGTTGTGGCCTGAATTGTTCGTTAATAATACCCACTTCCTGCTCATAATCACCGACCCGATACTCAACATACACAGGGTTTTCCGCATCAGGTTTCTGAAAATACGGCTCAATGCCAAACACCTCATTGTACCAGTCACGGGCTGCTTTTACATCGGCTGCCCAGTAACTTACATTGGCCATTCCCCGTAATTTTGTCTTTGTTTCCATCTCTATCATTGTGTTTGATTTGATTATGAAACAAAAGTATACGGCAATTACGACAGAGGTATGTCAGGGGTGTGAAAAAAATTATTGTTCCTTGCTGTACCCACTTATATTTATCCATAAAATAACATAGCACACTTGGTACATAATAACAAATTCCAAAATGTGGTATTTTTACATATGCAACATTGTTGCATATGTAAAAATAAATTGATACCTTTGCCAAAAAATAAAAATACAAATGGTAGAAGTATTCATTACAAATGTCCGGGAACTGATTGAGGCAAAAAGAATGCAGAATGTTCTTGAAAACAGTTTTCCTGAATTGAAAATCAATTTTGATCTAGAGAATTCAGAGCGTCCTTTTCCGTGTGGACATACGATTCTCCGGGCAGAAGGAGCAATCATTAATCCGGAAACTATCATCTCGACAACAAGAGAATCCGGGTTTATGTCCGAAATTCTAGCAGATAAAATATGTAAATAATATGGCAGAATTTTGGGAATCAGCTTTTAGCGAAAAACAGGAGATGTGGGGATTTGAGCCTGCGCATTCCGCTCAATTGACAAAGGATTTCTTTGTCAGCCAATCAGTAAAAAATATACTTATCCCAGGTGTTGGTTATGGAAGAAATGCACAGATTTTCATAGACAACGGCATAACTGTAACAGGAATAGAAATATCGCAAACCGCTATTGCATTGGCACGAAAACATTACGGCACAGGCATGACCATACATCATGGCTCTGTGGTGGATATGCCATTTGATGATTGCCAATACGATGGGGTATTCTGCTATGCGCTTATTCATTTGCTGGATGAATACGAAAGAAAAAAACTCATCAGCGACTGCTACAATCAACTGTCAGAAAATGGATACATGGTTTTTATTGCTATTTCAAAAGAAGCACACACTTACGGCACAGGCAGGTTTATCAGCAAGGATCGGTATGAGATTTTTGAGGGAGTAAAAATGTTCTTTTACGATAGAGAAACCATCCACAGTGAGTTTGACAAATTCGGATTGTTTGAAATCACGGAGGTCAATGAGCATTTTCCGTTTTATATGATTAAATGTAAAAAAGATAATGCAAACCAAACCTTAAAAACTAATCGCTAATGGTTATGTAATAGCTGATCATTTTATGAAAACGTTTTAATCTAAACCCTACATTACACCATACACTTTCCGATAGATTTCAACCTTCACTGCATCTAAATTGATGGCATCCGTGGCCATCAGGTATAGATTGATACTGTTTTTGGTAGTATCATAAGCAGGCTGAATATAATGGGGGTCTGCTATATGAAAACCGTTTCGTTCGTAAAACTCTATACGTTTTTTTGCAACTCCACCCATTGACGGAGGTTCGGTCTCCAAAACCAATACTTTATATTGATTCTTTAACTCCTGCAACGCCCTTGCGCCTAAGCCCGTACTTCTGAAAATCTGATAGATTTCAAAAAACTCTACAAACAAAAAATTGCTCATAGGCCAGGTAACAAAATAGCCCATAGCATTATCGTTGGAATCAATCCCAAAAATGCGGGTATGCTCATTACTGAACAAAGCATAAAACTGCTGTTTATTTCTTTGCTCATCAATCGGGAAAGTCAGGCAATACTGACTATAGATAAATTCCCATTCTTCTTTTGGTGCACTTTTTAAGTCTCTGAAATTCATAGGATGGTCATTTTCGTGGTATAGTGATACTAATCTAACGGTTTTTATTCAAAATTCGGTATTATTTTTCGGCAATATTAATAAATCCTCCATTTCAGTATGCTTATGCATGCCTCCGAAAATTAAATATCCTCCTACCCCTATTGTATTTCATATATGCACCTCAAAATTATTTCGTTATACCTATCCTGTTACTCATCTGAATTAATTCTATATTTGCTATCTATCAACCCTTAAAATCAGACATCCAAATGAAAAAGCGACAACTGCTATTGTTAGTACTATTCAGCTTTGCCCTCATCCAAACCTATGCCCAGAATACCCTTACTGCCGACGAAAAGAAAGCAGGCTGGAAATTGCTTTTTAATGGTAAAGATTATACAGGGTGGCATGCATACGGCGGTAAAGAACCCGGCTCTGCATGGGTAATTGAAGACGGAGCCATTAAACTGAATGTACCTGAACGAGCAGGTAATAAAGCAAAAAACGGCGGAGACATTGTGACAAATGAGGAAATAAAGGGAGATTTTGAATTTAAAGCAGAATGGAAAGTAAGCAAATTTGCCAATAGCGGTATTTTCTTTTTTGTAAAAGAAGCCCCACAATATCAGTTTATGCATAATACAGGGCTGGAACTACAGGTAATAGACGACAAGATTTACGAAGGAGCGGCAGAAAACACCCATCGTGCGAGCGATTTCTTTGGCGTAGCCAATGCCCGCCTTCGTGAGAGCAATCCGCAGGGAGAATGGAACCAGATACATTTTATTGTCAGAAAAGGCAAACTGACGGTCTATCAGAATGGTTTTATGGTACAGGAGCATAACCTGAACGGACAGGACTGGAAAGATAAAATAGCCAAAAGCGGACTAGCCAAAGCCCCCATAGGCAAAGGCAATTACACCGGAAAAATCGGTTTGCAGGATTGGGGCAGCACCGTTTGGTACAGAAATATCAAGATTCTGAAGTTGTGATAAACCATGCTGCGCCTATATTCTTCCGGGTATAGGCGTGGCGCCTTAATAAATAGCGGAAATTATCCTTACCTTTGCTCACAACAAAAAACAAAGCCATGTCAGAGCAACAAGTTGATAATATTATGGATAAGTTAAGTGATAATAATCTGCTTAATCATTTTGTAGGCATTAATCATAGTGGTGATTTACTGCATGTATTATACCCGTCTTTCAATTTGCTGTGTTACGAATCATTGATAGAGTTTTGTGCGGAAGAAGAACTGTTTTTTTACTCTGCTCCGAATAACGACTTATTTCAGTTGACTTTGCTGAACGACCCCATCTATACTACCCTGAATTAAAAAAGGATAAACGCTTTTATATCTCGCCGAAAGCCCTACCTTTAGTGAATGAAACATATAGGCACCTTATTAATCCTTGTGGGCTTAGGATTAGGC
>CALRLN020000123.1:0-12191 GCA_943368675.1 Chitinophaga pinensis
CATTTTACCTGCCTGTGCATCACGGGTGAAGTCTATTACTACAGGGCCAGGTTTTCCGGTTTGGGCAATATAAAAAGCTTTCGCCATTATTTCCGGTACTTCATCAGGGTTTGTAATCTGATAATTCCACTTACAAACAGGCGTGGTAACACCAATCATATCTGTTTCCTGAAAAGCATCTGTACCAAGCAATGTGGATTTTACCTGACCTACAATACAAACCAATGGGGTACAATCAATGATAGCATCTGCAATAGGTGTAATAAGGTTGGTGCCTCCGGGGCCGGAAGTTACCAGACAAATACCTGTGCGCCCACTGACACGTGCATAACCTTGCGCAGCATGACCTGCTCCCTGCTCATGCCGAACCAGAATATGATTCAACCGATCAATGTAGTCATAGAGAGCATCATAAGTAGGCATAATGGCGCCACCCGGATAACCAAAAATGGTTTCTACTCCCTCTGCTAACAAACATTCCATCATTGCTTGCGCTCCTGTCAGAAACTCTTTTTTCTGGGGCTGCTCAAGACTAATAGAAAAGGTCTCTTGTTTAGCTTCTACTTCAAATAAATTTCCCATGTCAGAATGGTTTTAGATATCATTGATTGTTGTAAGTCGTTTACTTATGGCTTTGCTTTTTTATGAAGATTCCCTCGCCCTGCATTAGTCTCCCGTTTTTAGGGTCTTTTAGTTCAGGAAGAATCGTAAAAAGTTCAAAGCCGAATTCATCTAATTTACTGATGACTTCATTATATAATGGCCCTTGTTCATATAAGGGCACAAACGAGATTTCAGCCTGAATTACACTAATATAAGGCAGCACTTCTGTAGCACCTGCAAGTACATTCAGTTCGTAGCCCTGCACATCAATTTTTAAGTAAATAGATTTATAGTGTTTGGCTATGGCTGGTGTAATTACCTCATCTAAGCGTTTAATCTGAATCGTTTCAGTGGCCTGATATGCGGTATCGGGTGCTAAATCTGTATGATTTTTGTGCATTCCGAGCAAAGAGCTACTGGCAAAATTCCCGGCAATATTGATAGTCAGTTCTTCATTTTTTGTGCCGAATCCTAAATTATGGCATATCCATTTAGGGTCTTTATCTGCATTTGCCTTGAGTTTTTCAAAACTGGCTTTAATGGGTTCAAAAGATATAATTTCACCTTTATATCCCATTTCTCTTGCCTCTTGCCCGTATGTTCCTACAAATCCGCCCACATCAATCAGTAAATCAATTTCATGTGTTTCCAGTAAATGCTTGATTAGAGCAAAAGGAGAGTTCATGACATTAAATCTACGAAGCTCCAGATTCAGGTATTTCCGGGCAAATTTCTTTATAAAATCATCCATACGTTCTTGATTATAAATCTGTTACACAACCCTCGCTGGCTGAGCTTACATTTTTAATATATTTTCTTAAAACCCCTCTTGTAAATGGTGATTCTTTTGGTTGCCATGCAGCTCTTCGAGCGGCTAGTTCTTCGTCAGATACATGCAGTATCAATTTGTTATCAACGGCGTCAATCGTGATTTTATCGCCATCTTTTACCAGGGCAATAGTACCCCCTTCAAATGCTTCTGGGGTAACATGACCTACTACAAAACCATGCGTACCGCCCGAGAAACGACCATCGGTAATCATCGCTACTGAGTTCCCTAAGCCTGCACCCATTACGGCTGAAGTCGGTTTTAGCATCTCGGGCATTCCCGGACCACCTTTAGGACCCTCGTTACAAATCACTATCACCTGCCCGGCTTTGATTTCTCCTTTGCTCAAAAACTCTATTACTTCTTCTTCGCGCTCACATACTTTGGCGATACCTTCAAATTTCTCGCCCTCTTTACCCGTAATCTTGGCTACTGCACCTGTTTCGGCTAAGTTGCCATACAAAATCTGTAAGTGACCTGTTGGTTTTATCGGATTAGAAACCGGTCTGATAATATCCTGTGTATCAAAATCCAAATCAGCAACTTCTTCTAAATTCTCAGCTATTGTTTTACCGGTGATGGTCATGCAATCGCCATGTAGCAAACCATTTTTCAATAAATATTTCATTATTGCAGGCACACCACCAATAGCCAGTACATCTTCCATATAGTATTTGCCGGATGGCTTTAAATCGCCCAAGAGAGGAGTGCGGTCTGAAATAGCCTGAATATCATCTAGTGTGAAAGGCACACCTGCTGATGAAGCAATGGCCAGATAGTGTAAGACTGCGTTAGTAGAACCACCCAGAGCCATTACAAGTGTCAAGGCATTTTCAAATGCTTTGCGGGTCATTATATCACGTGGCAGAATTTGTTTTTCTAATAATATTTTCATGGCTGCTCCAATAGCTACGCATTCTGCTTTTTTGCCTTCATGTGTAGCCGGATATGACGAACTGTTTGGTAAGCTCATGCCCATTGCTTCAATAGAAGAAGCCATTGTATTAGCCGTGTACATACCACCGCAGGCTCCCTGACCCGGAATAGAATTCTGAATTACTCCTTTATAATCTTCGTCAGATATATTGTTGGCAAACTTTTTTCCCAGGGCTTCAAAGGCAGAAACAATGTCAAGTTTTTGTCCGTGATAATGTCCTGATTTTACAGTACCCCCATACACCAGTATGGCAGGGCGGTTCAGACGTGCCATCGCCATCATGGCTCCCGGCATATTTTTATCACAACCTACTACCGCTATCAAACCATCATACCATTGTGCCGATACTACATCTTCAATCGAATCTGCAATAATATCACGGCTGGGTAATGAATAACTCATGCCGTCGTTACCGTTGGTCATGCCATCTGATACGCCAATGGTATTAAAAATCAGCCCCACCATATCATTTTCCTGAATACCTTTTTTTACGTGCACCGAAAGACCGTTCAGGTGTATATTACAAGGGTTTCCTTCATAACCTGTACTGGCAATACCAATCTGAGGCTTTGCCATGTCTTCTTCTGTCAGGCCAATGGCATAAAGCATGGCTTGTGCAGCAGGATTTGTTACTTCTTGCGTGAGTGTTCGGCTGAATTTGTTAAGAGTGGTCATTGTGATTATTGCTGTTGTATATAAGAGTATGTTTAAAAATTATTATTCGACCTACAAGAACATCTTTTTCAGCTATACTGCGTTGCATTTTTCGATGTAGCTGCCGGCTACATCTGCAAAATGCGCCTTGTCTAGCTAAAAAATCTTGTTCTTTCGGTCAGAAAAACAAAATTTAAGCATACTCTAAGTCGTAAATAATATTTTGTTCATAAAAAAGCCTTCCTCACCGAGTGAAGAAGGCTTAAGCTATGGTCGTGCGTCCTTCTTCACCTTGCTTATAAGAGCAGGAGAATAATTGGGACAATAAGGACGCTATTTTGGTTCATAAATAAAATTCTCTGTTTGCGAATATTCGCTAAATGCGAATCATTTCTATACAAATGTAGTCGAAAGCATTTTTTAAATCCAAATTTTTTGGAATAAAATTTTGAAATTTAATGATTTTTGTACTTTTCCGAGTTTTGTTTATGTTATTTCAAAGATTTTTTAAGAGCCACTAATCTCTTCATAGGTTGATTGCAGACTTCTTTGGATACCATCCCCCTGCATTTCTGTTACACCCGGAATAGCCGTTATCTTCAGGATTTCTTCTTTTGATTTGCCGGCTTTGATTTCAGCCTCTACAAAATTCCATAATTTAGAGAGGTAATCCTGAAAAACTCTGATATCATCTTTATTGCCTGTAATCTTCTCCGGATCGAATGCATGACCGAAAACAAAGAGTGTCTGGTTATCAAAAGTAGACAGCGCTTTATCTAAAACAGTAATCCAGTTTTTTACTGATGCACCTGCTGAGCGGTCAACGAAGGGATAGCGGCGGTTGAAAAGTAAGTCACCCATGTGTACAATGTTGGCATGTTCAAAATGAATCAGGCTATCGCCATTGGTGTGCCCTGCTCCAAAATAATAGGCTTTAATACTCTCTTTACCAACCTTTTGTTTCCAGGTGTCGGTAAAAGTCAGATCCGGATATAATTGCTTGTCTTCCGTCTTTGCCTTCTCTGCTACAGTCTTCTGGTTTTTTAATGAGTTGGCATGGGCTACCACATGCTCAGCAATACCTTTGAAAGAAATATTACCGCCTGAATGGTCGCCGTGATGGTGTGTGTTGATTAACAATTGAATGGGTTTGTCGGACAGTTTTTTTAATTCACTAATCAGATGGGTTGATTGTTCGGGGAATTGTGAATCTACTACTGCCATGCCTTTAGGTGTAACCAGATAAGCAATAGTGCCGCCTCTCTCGGTAAAAACACCTACACCGCCACGCAAATCCTTCATTTTATAGGGATTCTGGGCAAACATTGCTGCTAATAATTCTTTCCCGGATAAGGTAAGAGCGCCAAGGGTTAAGCCCGTAGCTTGTACAAAATTTCTGCGATTCATGGGTTTTTAAGATTAAGTTTGCGTTCAATTTATTTATTGGTCAAGTGCCGCCTCAACCATGTATCTCACTGAAACATCGTTTGACACCAGAATTCTGATCAGATGGTTCTCTCTCAGGTGCATGGTCTTAATGATTTCTTTTACAGATAATCCCTTTTGATACAGTTGTTGCGCTTTGCCGCCAAAGTCTTCAAAATATTGCAATTTGGCCTGCATTTGCTGTTTGCCATCTTTCAGCCTTGGGTGATGTGCGCAAAAAAGCACATCAAAATCATATTGAAGTACTTTTTTGAATGATTCTACCTGCGGCCAGAACTTCTCTCCTTTTCTGAAAACCCTGATTTTTATGCCTACAAATAAATCACCCGAAAAAAGCCAGCCTTTATCTTTTTCTAAAAAAACAGTGTGGTCGTCAGAGTGCCCGGGTGTATAAATAGGCAGTAACTTATGATGTGTGGCCTCAATAATTACCGGAAAATCGTTTATTGGTTTTGTATAAGGGGTTATGTGGCCAAAAAGTACTCTTTCGTAAGGATATAGCTCAAAACCCTGTTTTACTTTTTCTTTGGTAAGCAGGTGAGCAAATACCTCTGCCTTATGCTCATGTGCCAAAGTGGCTACATTACCTGAATGGTCTTCATGAAAATGTGTGAGCAGAATTTTATCAATGCGTTTGTGCGCAAAAGTAGTCACTACTTTTTCTTTACAATGTGCCTGTGCGGTATCTATTAATACATTATCCAAAATAAAACAGTACACATTAAACCAGGGTTTGCCGATGGGAGCATAGCCAAATCTGAAAAGCTCAACATCGGCAAACTTTCTGTATCTAAGATATTGCATTTTTCTAAGAAGTAAACTCTTACGTATAGCAATCAAGATGCCTTATTGCTTCACTATTTTATAAATTTCGTCGCCTATAGCAGTCCGGATATTCAGGCTGCTGATTTTGGTATTGTCGCGGGTTGGATACACGCGGTTAGATAAAAAAACATAGGCAAAGTTATATTTAGGGTCAACCCATACAAAAGTTCCTGTAAAGCCTGAGTGTCCATAACTTTCAGGTGTAGCCAGTGTGGGCCCGTTTGCTACCTTCGGATTGAAGTCTATTTTATCAAAAGCAATGGCTCTGCGGTTTTTTAACTCAGGAAACTGATACCTGGTACTTTCTTCTATTACTTCGGGTTTAATAAACTGTATACCACCATAACTGCCTTTCTGCAGATACATCTGCATCAGTTTCAGGAGGTCATTGGCATTGCCAAAAAGACCTGCGTGACCAGAAACGCCATCCAGCATACCCGCGCCTTCGTCATGCACACGGCCATGAATCAGGGTTTTTCTGAATAAGGTATCCCTTTCGCTAGGTACAATCTGTGATTTCGGATAGAAGCGCAGCGGATTATAAGTAAGAGAATTGGCGCCCAGTTGCTTATAGGTCTGTTTCAGATAATCTTCCCAGGGAATACCCGTGATACGAGGTATAAAAGTAGGGTAGGTATAATAGTGTAAATCACTGTACACGTAGCCCTGCTCAGGTTTTACGGGCGAATCTTTAATAGCCTGAAAAATCTTTTCTCTCCAATCTTTATGCAGCCATAAACTATCGCTTACTTGTACTGGAAAATCGGCTGATTGTTTATTAGAAAGCGTATTCTTCTTCAATACCAAAGTTTTAGAAGAGAGGGTCTCTTTCCATAAATTTTTATCTTCTTTAATAGCTTTCATTAGCAGAGCATTATACTTCTTTCTACTCATGAAAAGTTTCTTTCTGTATTGCTGTGCATATTTTGTTTTAAATACCGGGCTGTTTCTTACCGTTTTTACCGAATCAATCGCATCCATCCAGAACGGAATCCAGGCTTTTAAGCCCGATTTATGCGTCAGCATATCCCTGAATCTTAGATTAGCCTTATTTGAATTATCAAACTCAGCATAATAATCTTTAAAAGTTTTATCCAAATCAAATTTGTCAATACTCATCAACTGCATAACGGCCAATAACGATGTGCTTACCTTGGTCACAGAAGCTAAATCATAAAGGTCTGTCAGTTTCACTTTTCCGTTTGAAATCGTATTTGCCGAAGCCGTAAATACGAGAGTAGCATTGGTATTCTTTACCTTTTCATCCATTACGTCATTCTTGTTGTCGGCACGTAATACTAAATCAGATGCATTTCCGCCTGCTTTGGCGGCTTCATAAGTATGATACCCAAAGGCTTTATGATAAATCACACGGCCATCTTTGGCTACTTCCAATACGGCACCCGGATAAGCTTTTTCTCTCAGCCCAAGATTCACCACCGAGTCCATCTTTGCATTGAAAACATCACTGTTCAAACCCACCATTTCAGGTACGCCATAGGCAAGGCGCCCTATGGCTTTGGTTTGAATGCTTAGTTCTAAAGGGTATTTCTCATTGACTGTTACGGGCAATTTGCCTATGAATGGAATAGCTCCAAAAATAGCCTGTGCTGAAGCATCTTCCATATAATTGGTCAACTGATAGGCCATTACGATAGCTTTAGCTTTTTCCAGTTCTTCAAATTTATCAAGTGCATAAGGGTTGCCAAATAGTGTTACTACCGCTTTACCTGTATTTACCAGAGCTTTTACTGCCTTTTTATTGGCCTCTGTTACACCATATTTAGCAGCCGGACGAATATTATTCAAATGAACACCTACCAGTATCAAATCATAATCTTTAGCTTTATCTATTACGCTGTTAATGGTTGAATCCGGAGCATTAGAGGGAATCAGAAAATTATCAACGGTGGTATAATTGGCTGCCATCTTCTGAAAAGTAGTTGTCTGGCTGGCATCTATTGAAATCACTGCGATTTTCTTTGTCAAATCTTTTACAGGCAGTATATTTTCTTCATTTTTTACTAAAGTAAGAGAGGCTTCTGCAAACTGACGATTCAGCACATCAGAATTAACCGTATTCAAATCTTTAATAAGGTTTTCGATCTGGATCGGTTTGTAGCGGTCTAGTCCTACCCACGATTTTGCCATTAAAATTCTCTTTACCCTGAAATCAATCTCATCCATTGATATTTCTTTGTTTGCAATGGCAGCTTTGATAGCAGCTATGGCAGCAGGCACATCTTCAAAAGTTTCCAGCACATCATTACCTGACAAAATGGCCTTTACATTGGCCTGTCCGTTCGGAAAATATTTTACAGCGCCCTGCATATCCATTGCATCAGTAAATACCAGACCCTGGAACTTTAAATCTTTACGGAGCAAATCGGTTACGATTTTTTTAGATAGGGTAGAAGCCAGATTTTTGGTTGAATCCAGGGATGGAATACTCAGATGGGCAGTCATCACGCCGCTCAAGCCGCTGTTCATCAACATACGGTAAGGATACAACTCAATATCATTCAGGCGCTTCCTGTCGTGTGAAATAAGAGGTAAATCGTAATGTGAGTCAACGCCTGTATCACCGTGCCCCGGGAAATGTTTGGCAGAAGTAAGAATGTGCTCGCTGTTCATGCCCTGCATATAAGCTAGTGCTTTACCGGCTACATCATATTTGTTCTCGCCAAAAGAGCGGAAATTAATTACAGGGTTATTGGGATTATTATTGACATCTACCACCGGGGCATAATTGATATGCACACCCATTCTGCGGCATTGGCGACCTATTTCAATGCCCATTTCACGAACATCCGATTCTCTGCCACGCATGGCTCCCAAGGTCATCTGGTAAGGAAAACGGACAGTGCTGTCAAGCCTCATGGCCAGTCCCCATTCCAGGTCCATACCAATCAGCATAGGTACTTTAGACATGCTTTGCAACTCATTAACAATGCGGGCCTGAGTAGTAGGCTGGCCCGCAAAAAATACTAACCCGCCCAGTTTATAGTCTTGTACCCATTTTTTGAGCTTATCAAAATTATACCCTTGCCCTGACGTATTACCCCGTGGCATTAGCAATTGGCCGATTTTCTCATCTAATGTTAGCGAAGCGAAAACAGAATCGACCCAACGCTGGTTATAATTGGTAAGAAAATCAGGCGCTTTTTGTGCAAATGTGGATAAGGTGTTGATAAGTAGAAAAGCGAGCAACAATACTTTTTTCATGAGTTTACAATTTTGTCAGAATAGAAATCAAAATAAATCAAAAATAGCCAATAATCCTGCAAGGTTTTCAAAACGAGCCAAGATTTAATGGGTTTCCCTGTCACAATGCCATACTTATTTGATTGGCATCAGGTTTGAGCGATAAAAAAAACGAATAAACTTTTTTATTATTCAAAACGTTTTGTACTTTCACTCTGACAATCTGGCAGATAAATAGGTTTATTAATCGGCCATTTGTGAGTTTAAAGGGATTAGTAGTTTTAAGAATAATACTTGCTGTAATAGTAAAAGATTTCTTCGTATAAAAGAAATCGTATAGACGAATCTAAAAATGTGGTACATGAATCGTGAACTAATCTCCAGCCTTGTTATGGCACGCCAAGACGTAGAAAACGTTGAAATGATTGAAATCGCTTCACCGGATGAAGTGATGGAAAATGAAAATAATCTGCCGACAGAATTGTCTCTTCTTTCGCTAAGAAATACTGTTTTGTTTCCGGGTATTGTGATACCTGTCACTGTTACCAGGGCTAAATTCATTAAAATGGTTAAGAAAGCCTATCGTACCGATAAAACTATTGGTGTGGTAGCTCAGATACGCCATACACCTAATGAACCCACCCCCGAAGACTTATATAAGGTTGGTACCATTGCGAGCATCCTGAAAATGATTGTATTGCCGGATGGTAACGTAACGGTGATTATTCAGGGGCGCCGTCGTTTTGAGGTATTACAATATACCCAGACAGACCCGCATCTGAGTGCTACTGTAAAATATATTCCTGATAATTTTCCGAGTGTTCGTAAAAAAGAAATAAAGGCACTTATTCAAAGCCTGAAAGAAGCGGCATACAAGATTCTGAGTCTGAATCCTGAAATACCTAAAGATGCACAGATGGCTATCAGTAATATTGACAGCCCGAGTTTTCTTACTCATTTTCTGTCTTCAAATCTGAATATTGAAATCAGTGAAAAACAATTGTTGCTGGAAACTTTTGATGGCAGCGAACAGGCACACAAACTGCTTGAACACATGATGAAGGAGATTCAGGTTCTGGAGATCAAACGGGATATACAGAGTAAAGCAAGCCTTGATATTGACCAACAACAAAGAGAATACTACCTGCGCCAGCAAATAAAGGTATTACAGGAAGAGCTTGGCCTTGAAACCCCTGATCAGGAGGTTGAAAAACTGAGATCGAAAGGAGCCAAGAAGAAGTGGGGCAAAGAAGCGAATGAGCATTTTAATAAAGAGTTGAACAAGATTCTGAGAATGAACTCAATGGCACCGGAATACGGTGTGTCGCTCACCTATGCCGAAACCATGATAGAGTTGCCCTGGAGTGAGTATACCAAGGATAATTTTGATCTGAAAAGAGCAAAAAAAATACTGGATGCCGACCACTCAGGCTTGGATAAAGTAAAGGAGCGTATCATAGAGTATCTGGCAGTATTGAAACTGCGTAGCGACATGAAAGCGCCTATTCTATGCTTATATGGCCCTCCGGGTGTTGGTAAAACCTCATTGGGCAAATCAATTGCCAAATCTCTGGGGCGTAATTATGTTCGTATGGCCTTGGGTGGCCTTCATGATGAAGCCGAAATACGTGGACATAGAAAAACCTATATAGGTGCTATGCCGGGCAAGGTGATACAAAACCTCCAAAAGGCAAAATCATCAAACCCTGTATTTGTATTGGATGAGATTGATAAGGTTTCACGTGATTTTCGTGGTGACCCGTCTTCTGCCTTGCTCGAAGTATTAGACCCTGAGCAAAACTCATCATTTAAGGATAATTATCTGGAGGTTGATTATGACCTGTCTAAGGTATTATTTATTGCTACGGCTAACTCATTGGATTCTATTCAGCCTCCGTTGAGAGATAGAATGGAAATCATAGAAATTTCGGGGTATACGGTTGAAGAGAAAATTGAAATTGCCAGAAAACATCTTGTTCCTAAGCAATTAGAGCAGCATGGTATCAAGGTAAAGGATTTGAAGATAGACGATAAGGCTATTCAGAAAGTAATCGAAGGATATACGAGAGAATCAGGTGTAAGACGACTCGAACAGCAGATAGGAACTTTAGTCAGAAAAATAGCCAAAGCTATTGCACTGCAGGAAGAATATCCTAAGACAGTAAAAGCCGAGCACGTAGAGAAAATGCTGGGTGGGCCTGTATTCGATCGTGATTTATATGAAGGTAATGAAACAGCAGGTGTAGTAACAGGTCTGGCCTGGACCTCAGTAGGGGGAGATATTCTGTTTATTGAGTCAAGCCTGAGTCGTGGCAGAGGTCAGTTAACTTTGTCAGGGCAATTGGGCGATGTTATGAAAGAATCTGCCGTAACAGCACTTTCTTATCTGAAATCCCATGCTGAAGAGATAGGGATTGATTATCGTATTTTCCAGAATTATGATTTGCATGTACACGTACCACAAGGCGCTGTGCCAAAAGATGGCCCATCGGCAGGTATTACAATGGTTACCTCAATGGCTTCTATTTTTACGCAAAGAAAACTGAAACCAAACCTTGCCATGACAGGCGAGATTACCCTCAGAGGCAAAGTGTTACCAGTAGGTGGAATCAAGGAGAAAATTCTGGCAGCTAAGCGTGCAGGTATCAAAGACATTGTTATCTGTTATAAAAACCGTAAGGATGTGGAAGAAGTAGGCGCAGGCTATACAGAAGGACTGACTTTTCATTATGTAGATTATGTACAGGAGGTTTTAGATATAGCCTTACTACCCGAGAAAGTAGAAAAAGCAATGAAGTTTATACTTCCTGAAGAAAAAAAGGAGATTCAGCCAGTTGAAATGGTAAATTAAACCGTTTGAAAATGTAATTTGTACAATAGCAGATGTATAAGTCATCTGCTATTTTTTTATCCTAATAATGAGTGCCAGAAATAAAAAGTAGCGTAGCCGCGCCAGCCTGCCCACTGCGTGGCCATCTGATGCAACTCAGCTATACTTGGTTTCGCTACCAAACCATATTGATTTTTTACGGCATTGTGAAGCCCCACATCCTCAACCGGAAAAGCATCATAGCTTTTCAGACTCTTCATCATTGAGTAATTGGCTGTCCAGTTTCCTACACCTTTTATGGCTATCAGCCTTTGTTTGATTTCATCGTATGAAAGCGAAGACAGGTTTTGCTGTGATAAGATACCCTCGGCAAATGCCCTTGAAATATTAATGATATATTGCGCCTTGCCCCGGCTAAACTGATAGGGTTGAAAGTCTTCAATCTGTAAAGCGGCTAAAGTTTCCGGAGTTGGCAAGGCATAAAAAGATTCACCATGAAAAACAATGTTTTTACCAAAGGTATGCACTAATCGTTGCTTTAAGGAATAGGCGAAATTGAGGTTGATTTGCTGCCCGATAACCGACCACACCAATGACTCAAACAGGTTTGGCATCCCGACCATTCTTAGCCCGTGATATTTTCTGCAAAGTTGATATAAAACAGGGTCTTGTTGCGCTGTTTCATAGAATTTTTTCAGATCGGCATTCAAATCGAACCAGTCTTCAGTATAGGCTCTGACTTTTTCAATAATAGCAGGCGATTGATTATCTGTATGAATGTCAGCAACAAGCCCGCTGTCAAATGAGATTGAAAACAAAACCAACTCATTATCTATTTCTAAAACCTTAAATATAGCATTGTC
>CALRLN020000124.1:0-12085 GCA_943368675.1 Chitinophaga pinensis
AATTTGATTGTTGAAACGTAAGAATTAACACAGAATTGTATAAGTAATTATTTAACGGTTAATAATTTTATAAAACCCATTCAAGTATAGGTACTTATGAAAATTCCAGGTCAGGCTCCCCTATAAAGCAATTGAGGCACGGTTTTGAACCGTGCCTCAATTGCTTTATAAATTCCGAGGGACATTCAATGAAACAGAATCTAAGCCTGTTTTCTTATTTACACTCTGTTGTATAAGCCCATAGATGCTCATCGAATTTCACCCAGCGATGATCATCTTTTATTTTTTTCAATAACTCCGGGCAATCCTTGTATAGTCCCAGATAGGCATTATCATAATCTGCTTTTTTGATTTTTACTGCGGCTGCATCACCTACTTTAACGTAATAAGATTTATCATCGCCACCGGCCATAGTGATACCGGCCACACCAAAGCGCATACTTTCTTGTGCGCGTGGGTCATGGTATACTTTGATTTTCTGGCTGAACGATGGATTAACCATTTGCATCAAAAGTGTTTCAACATCTTTCTTAATACCCACGGTAGATTTTTCAAAATAGGCATATCCCTTATTGATGATTTCCATATTTACGTTATTGTCTTTCCATTTCTGAGCATTGAAAGTTTGCTCAGAGGCATTCACCAGTTTATTGTAACCACTGGCAGGTAGATACATGGTTTTGATGTCTTCAGCCTTTATGGTGCGTTTTTTCTTTTCGCCTGTCGGCTTAATAACTATTTCTTCAATCAAGCCTTTTTTACGGTCAATGTCATCAATAGTACCTTCAACTTTAGTGCCATCCTCTAAATTAATATAGGCGACTTCTTTGCCGGAAAAACGATCAAAAGCAGGAATAAAAGATTGGGCGAAAGCAGTGGTGCTGCTAAACAAACAGCAAAACAAAACGATTTTTTTCATAAGGAGCATTTAGGTTTTAAATTATAAAATTAGTTGGTAACAGGGGAGTAACAGAAAAATGAAAACCGAAAAATGCAAAGAGGAAAAGAGGTGCTTTTTATTTTAACCTTTCTGGTAATTTATAGTTTTTCCATTTATCTTTTTTTCTTCTGTCCTTTTTCGGTTTTACATTCTTTATTTTACATTTTTCTGTTTCTTATATATTT
This sequence comes from Chitinophaga pinensis, assembly GCA_943368675.1. Taxonomy (GTDB): domain Bacteria; phylum Bacteroidota; class Bacteroidia; order Cytophagales; family Spirosomataceae; genus Emticicia. Next base: position 1,126 of record CALRLN020000124.1, read on the forward strand.
CCTCTTTTCAGTTCAGCAACCGCATAGTCAGCGGCGCGGGCTGATAGTGCCATATAAGTTAATGATGGATTCTGGCAAGGTGATGAGGTCATGCAGGCACCATCGGTACAGAAAACGTTCTTCACTATATGGTGTTGATTGTATTTGTTAAAAACTGAGTTTTTAGCATCAGTACCCATACGTGCAGTTCCCATTTCATGAATACTAAGGCCAGGGTGTGCCTGTCGGTCATAAGCTTCAATATTAGAGAAACCAGCTTTCTCCATCATGGCAACTGCCTGTTCTTTAGCATCTTTGCGCATGAGGGCTTCGTTTTCTCTGTAATGCACATCCATTTTTAACACCGGCTGCCCCCATTTGTCTTTTTTCTCGCTGGTAAGTGTTACTTTATTATCATAATAAGGCATACACTCACCAAAAGCATCCAGTATCATTTTCCAATCACCATAGGTAGCTACTTTTTCTTTAAATTCTGCACCCATGCCATCCATGTCCATTGAATGTTGCCAGCCATCACGCCAGGTATAAACTTCAAATCCATAGCCCCGTTTAAAAGGTTGTTTCTCATGCCCAGGTAAATTACGGAACCGAGGTACATAGAGGCCCGCCGGATGGCGACCAAAATATATCTTATCTAAATCCTGCTGATAATCTGCCGTAGCACCTACATGAAAATGATGGTCCATCAGGTTATGACCTAATTGTCCGCTATCGTCCATGCCATTCGGAAAACGATTGGAGGTGGAGTTCATGAGAATAAAAGTTGAGCCCAGGGCCGAGGCATTCAGAAATATGATTTTTGCTGAAAATTCCAGCCATTCGTTAGTCTGTTCATCAATTACTCTCACACCTGAAGCCTTGCCTGATTTTTCGTCATATATTATTGAATTGACAATAGAATGGGGTCTGAGGGTCAGATTGCCAGTTCTGCGGGCGGCAGGTAAAGTAGCCGATTGTGTACTGAAATAAGCACCAAAAGGGCAGCCACGCATACAACGATTACGATACTGGCAACTGGCGCGCCCTAAAGCCAACTGCTCTTCGGTTGGTGCAGTAAGGTGAGCCGCACGGGCAGATATAACTCTACGGTCGTGAAAGTTGGTATTAACCGTATTTCTGAAATGCGATTCGATACAATTGTCAGGCATAGCAGGCTGAAACTGCCCGTCAGGCAGGTGAGGAAGTCCGTCACGGTCTCCGGCAATACCTGCAAATTTTTCTACGTAATCATACCAGGGGGCTATGTCTTTGTAACGGATAGGCCAGTCTGTTGCTATGCCTTCTTTGGCATTGGCCTCAAAATCAAGGTCCGAAAAACGGAAAGAGTAGCGTCCCCACATCAGCGAACGACCACCAACATGGTAGCCGCGTATCCAGTCGAAGGGCTTTTCTTCTATATAAGGATTCTCCAGATCATTGACAAAATGATGGTGAGTAGACTCCATGATGGCAAAGCCTGTGCGGTTCTGAACCGGATATTTTTTCAATAAATCATTAGGCATTTGCAAATCATGGTGCGGAAAATCCCAGGGGTCTTTATTGGCCGTAATATAATCGGTTACGTGTTCAATCATTCGCCCGCGTTCCAGCAGCAATACTTTTAAACCTTTTTCGCAAAGTTCTTTAGCAGACCAACCGCCGGAGATCCCCGAGCCTACCACAATCGCATCGTATTGGATGTTTTCTTTAGTGTTACCTTGTAAATTCATTATATAGGTTAAAATAGAATAGAGTTTAAAGGTAAATAAAATAAAGGATTTATTTCAGCTTATTATATTTCTTACTCAATTCCAAAACCTTATCAACCGGCAAGGCCTGAATGATACCATTTGCCCCTTTGGTAGTCTGGGCGGCAAACATAGAGTTGATGATGGCTTCTTCAGTTGCTTCAATCACTGCTAAAAATAATGGTGAGACATCATCGTTACGAAGCTCAATGGCCTCATAAAATTTGGTGGGATTACTATGAGGCACGCGTAGCTGTTTAGCGGTTGAAAAAGCAATGACATAATCACCGCTACCATTCGAGGCGATGCCTCCGGTTTTAGCTAAACCAAAAATGGCCCTTTTGGCCAATCTTTCTAAATTACGAGAGGTCAATGGAGCATCGGTCGCTACTACTATCATACAAGATCCATCGGCAGGGTCGTTTAACTGATCATTCAGAAAATACTGTTTCAGTTCTTCACCTACTGGTACACCATTTACCTGTAATACTCCTCCAAAATTGGTTTGTACAATTACGCCTACGGTATAGCCACCTGATTTAGAAGGTAGTACTCTTGATGCGGTACCGATGCCTCCTTTCCACGCAAAACAGATGGTGCCTGTGCCAGCCCCTACATTGCCTTCTTCCACTTTGCCGGGCATTGCTATTTCGATTGCTCTTAATACATCTTCTTTCTTTACATGCCGACCGGCAATATCATTCAGATAGCTATCATTGGTTTCTCCAACCACAGGATTCACCGACCGCACCTTTTCATTGCCTTTTTGTGCCAAAGTATAATCAATTACCGCATCGGCGGCTGTTGGTACTGATAGCGTATTGGTTAATATAATAGGTGTCTCAATATTGCCTAACTCCTGCACCTGGCTGATACCTGCCAGTTTGCCAAAACCATTGGCAATAAAAATGGCCGCTGGTACTTTCTCCTGAAACAGATTGCCTTCATGCGGAATAATGGCCGTAACACCGGTGCGGATTTTTTCTCCTTCAATTATGCTCATCTGCCCGATTTTTACACCTGCTACATCGGTTATGGCATTGTTTTGTCCGGTTTTCATGACACCTATTTTAATGCCTAATTCTCGTGGGCGTTTATTTTGGGCATGTGATATGATACTTAGAAATGTGAAAAAGAAAAGAAGGAATTTCATGAGTGATTATTATTGATGAATTTGATTATGATTTCCTGTGCAGACGCCAGCATGGCGTCTGCACAGGTCCGTGAAAAGGTTAAAATTGTGTATTGATTTTTATATTTCAAAATACCATTTTTTGTAGTAGACAGGCCAATGAAGACGCCATGCTGGCGTCTTCTATGTTGTTTTCCAAGCAAACGGCCATTTTTTTCTACTAAATCCACATAATTTTGAGAAAAAAATCAAAATTATATCATCCCAAAGAAAATCTTTGGGTGCTCACTATTCAAAATCAGTGCCATTATTCCTTTTCAATCAGTCTTCTATCAGCGGTCTTTTCAGCCGCAAGGTGCTTTTCATTTTGAAAAGGAGGGGGATGAAGTCTCTACATAACGGTCTTCTAATAAGAAGCTGCAAACGCAATATTTCATTTATTCCCCCATCCAATTTTCTAAGGAATTGGCATTATTTAACTACACCTATGGTGTGCACAACTTTATTTTGCAAGACATACCGGATTCTGCTTAATACCTTTTTAGCAATCTTGATAATTGCTTTGTTTGGATGTCTTGTTTTGATAAGTTCCTGATATTTTGCCAGCAAAGCCGGGTCAACTCGGATAGCTACCCATGAGGCTTCGATGAGCATAATTTTGAGGTCTTTCCTCCCTCTTTTAACCAATTTACCTATTATTCTGGTATCGCCCGACTCATACATTCTGGGCATCAGTCCCACATAGGAACATAATTCATCTAATGTCGTAAATCTTTCGATATTCCCTATCTGTAAAAGTAAACTCATAGCTGATATACTTCCAATACCTGGAATGCCCAGCAATAATTCATAATCTTGCTTATAGGCTGCTTGCTGAGATAATTTGCGCAATTGCTGGTTAATCTTTAACAGTTCCTTGCGCAAAAGTTCGCCCATTTCTATATAGTTAGCCAAACTCTGTTGCAAACTTTCCCATTCCACTTTCAAGTCTTTTAACCAGTCTATAAATGGCTTTGACCAACTTCGGGTCTGCTGTAAACTGAATCGCTCAGGTATGGCTATCGAAAACTGAGGCAATAAAGATTTCAAACGATTCTTTTGTCTTGCTAACTCCTTTGATAGTCGATATCGCTGCCGTAATAGACTCCTGTCTGCCTCTAATGCCCTACTTGGTATATCTATACCTCTGATTTCTCCGCCTCTTAATGACTTGGCCAGCTTATTGCTATCCGACCTGTCAGATTTCTGCTGCCGTTCTTTGTGTGTTGTTGGTACATCAGATGCATGTATAACCATACAATCTACTCCTAAAGTACATAATTGACCAGGCTTCAAAACCACTAAATCCCGATTCATATACAGCCTTGTAGTTCGCTCCCGGAAACATCCGACTTAAATACGAACTCAATTGAAGTGCATCTGGTGACTGATTAAAACTCTTATGGTATAAATCTCCACATAGTATCGTCACCTGCCAACTCTTTAAATGGCAATCTATCCCTACATAGACCGTTTGCCCTTCAAAACTTTTTGTGTTAATTTGTCTTTGCATGAGCCTCTTTTTTTATTTGTTGATTCGTACCTACAAATTTAAAAAATTGGCTCGTGCTTTCTCCCAAACAAACATAACACCTTTCTGATACACCGTAACACTGAAAATCATTTTTCTCTGAAAATAATAAAACCGTTATCAACTTTTTCCATTCCTATTTTAGGGTAGTATTCCATAGCTGTGGGTACCGACAACAGCAAAACCATTGATTGTTCTCCTGACTTTTCTTTTGTAAGTTTTACTAATTGCTTGCCGATGCCGGATGCTTTATAATCCTGCCTTACTGCCAGATCGGCCAGGTAGCAGCACCATTCCCAATCGGTAATGGCACGCGAAACACCTATTAACTGATCTCCGTGCCATACAGACACTATCAGATTGGCGTTGGCATACATTTTGCCAATTCTTTCCTTATCATGCGTAGGTCTTGGCAATCCTGCATTTTCATAAAGTTCAATGATTTGCTCGGGGGTAGGTATTACGTCGGTTTTGTAGGTAAGTTCCATATTATTTTTTGCTTAAAAATACTATACGAATCTATGAACGTATATGAGTGAGCAAAAATACAAAACATTAGTATTGAACAACTTGTGAAGAGTTTAAATAAGGCGGAATTGTAAAAGTATATAGATGCAGGTATTAAAATTGTAGAAAATTATTTTAAAACTATTGTAATAGCCGGGGCGGAACTGTATATTTGCAGCCGCAATAAACCCTTACCTGAACTGAAAAAAATTAACAATAACTGATGAATATACGTTTCACATACGTGTATAATCTTGCAAAAATACCATTCCAGTCAAAGCGCCATGCTTGAATTGTGGGATGGTATTTTTTGTTAAATGACTTATAGTCAGTGAGTTGTATTTTTATTTAAAATTATTCTAAATTACTATTAAAAATAAAAAAAGTTAAAAAACCTATTTGATTGAAAACAATAGTGGCGTAGTTTTGCAGTCAGAAAATTAGGTTATACTACTTACATATAATATGATTCGTAATTTTTATAAATCACTTTTAGCTCTTGCTGTTGTTGTTACAATTTCTTTCAGCAACGCATTTGCACAAGATTCAACAGCTACTGCGGCAGCTCCTGCCGGGGGAGGCGATGCAGCAAAAGGGGCGCAATTATTTAAAGACAACTGTGCTCAATGTCATGCTGCAACCAACGAACAGATAGTAGGACCTGGTCTTGCCGGGATTGAATCTCGCAGAGATTTGGCCTGGCTTAAAAAATGGATTAACAACCCGATGGGCGTTGTTGCAAGTGGAGACAAATATGCCGTTGACCTCTTCAACAGATTCAACAAAACCCAGATGACCGCTTTCCCGAACTTCACTGAAGATGATGTGAAAGCAATTCTGGCGTATGTTAAAACTGCTTCAGCTCCTCCTCCGCCGCCTCAAGGTGGTGGTGGTACTACTACTAACGCCAGTGCGGGCGACACCGGAAGTGGAAAATTTGTCAATGTTATTCTGATTTCATTATTGGTGATTATGGGTCTGGTTTTAGTAGCCTTACTCGGAATCCTGCAATTATTGAATAAACTGACTGACAAAGGCGAGGGCGTTGCTCCGAGTACTTCATTTGGTGAAAGATTCCAATCAGGTATTAAGGATGTAGTAGCCAACAAAACTGTTCGTACGGCTATTATCTGGGTGTTTATTCTTTTAGCCACCAAAGCTACTTTCGATGGCCTTTATGGTATAGGTGTTCATCAGGGCTATGCGCCTAAGCAACCTATTGCTTTCTCGCATAAACTACATGCCGGAGAAATGAAAATCAACTGTGCGTATTGTCACACGGGTGTTTATAAAGGAAAACAATCAGGGATTCCTTCTGCTAACATCTGTATGAACTGCCACAATACTATCAAACGTGAGTCGCCGGAAATCCAGAAGATATATACAGCCATTACTGAAAACAAGCCAATTGAGTGGGTTCGTGTTCACAACCTGCCTGACCTGGCTTATTTCAACCATGCGCAACATACAAACGTTGGTGGACTGGATTGCAAAAATTGCCACGGTGAAATTGATAAAATGGAAGTTGTGCAACAACGCTCTACTTTAACAATGGGCTGGTGTGTTGACTGCCACCGTAAAACCGAAGTAAATGGTAAAGACAATGCTTACTACGACAAATTAATGGAAGCACATAGTGCTGTAAGTAAAGGATCATTGAAAGTTGAAGATATTGGTGGATTAGAGTGTGCAAGATGCCACTACTAATCTTGAAACAGAAGAAGTTTAGTTCAGAATAAATTAATCAATATAGATATTAAGTCCCTTTAACAAGGATTTAACATATAAATACTTAAATCAGCATTTATGCTCATGGAGAATACTAATAAAAGGTATTGGAAAGGGGTTGAAGAATTAAAGAACGATATTGAGTTCGTAAAAAACGCCAATCGTGAATTTAATTTAGACGATATTGACACGGTTGAACCTACTCACCGCCGTGATTTCTTAAAAGTGTTAGGTTTTGGTTTAGCAGCTGTTTCTTTGGTAGCATGTGATGCACCGGTACGTAAGGCTATTCCTTATCTTAACAAACCTGAAGATGTTGAGCCGGGTATTCCGAACTGGTATGCCTCAACTTATGCTGAAGGTGGCGACTACTCAAGCATTCTTGTAAAAACCCGTGAGGGACGCCCTATCAAAATTGAAGGGAACAAGATGTCTAGCCTTACTAAAGGTGGGGTAGGTGCGAGAGTTCACGCTTCGGTTTTGAGTCTTTACGATAACGAAAAACTGAAAGGTCCTAAAAAAGGTAGTGGTGAGATTTCGTGGGCTGACCTTGACAAAGAAGTAGTGGCAGGTTTATCAAAAGGAGGTAATATCCGTATTGTAACAAACACTATTCTTTCTCCTACATTCAAGAAAGTTATTGCTGATTTCACTACAAAATATCCTTCTGCCAAACATATTACTTACGATGCCAATTCTGTTTCAGGATTAATTCAGGCTAACGGTGAGTCGTTCGGGCAGGCAGTTGTTCCGAGTTACGATTTCAGCAAGGCCAAAGTAATGGTAGGTATCAATGCTGATTTTCTTGGTACCTGGATTTCGCCGGATGTTTATGCAGCTCAGTGGGCTGATACCCGTCGTTTGAGCAGTGCCAAATCAGGTGGTAAAAATGAAATGTCACGTCATTACCAGTTTGAAACCGGAATGACGATTACAGGTGCTTCTTCTGACTATCGTTCGATGATTAAACCTTCGCAGGAAGGAGCGGTAGCAGTAGCCCTATATAATAAAGTAGCAGCAGCACTTGGTGGAACTCAGGTTTCGGGCACTGCTATTGAAATTCCGAACCTTGATAAATGTGCAAAAGATTTAGTTGCTGCCAAAGGCGCTGCCTTAGTGGTATCAGGTTCAAATAACCCGGCTGTTCAGACAGTCGTAAATGCGTTAAATAGTCTATTGGGAAGCTACGGAACTACTATTGATTTAGGAAATCCGGTAAACTTCCGTCAGGGAAATGATGCTGACATGAACGCTTTCATCAATGAAGTAAAAGGCGGACAGGTTAGCTCAGTAATATTCCTTTCAAACCCTGTTTATGACCATATCAGAGGTGCGGAACTGGGTGAAGCTCTGGCTAAAGTAGCTACTTCAGTTTCATTTGCTGCCAATGCAGACGAAACCGCATCTAAATGTAAATATATTGCTCCTGCTCCGCATTATTTAGAGTCGTGGGGTGATGCTGAACCTAAGAAAGGGTTCTATTCATTGCAACAACCTACTATTTCTCTTATATACAATACCCGCCAGGCAGAGTCAAGTTTATTGACCTGGGCTGGTGCACCTGCTGATTATCAGGCTTATCTGAAATCAAACTGGACCAAGAATATCCTGAATGGTGGTAAGTCATGGGTACAGGCTTTGCATGATGGTGTGTACGAGCCGGGTGCAAGTGTAGTAGCTTCAGGTGCTTCGTTTGCCGGAAATCTTGCCGGAGCAGCGTCAGCTATTGCGGGTATCAAAGGTTCTGGTATAGAGCTTTCAGCATTTGAAACCGTTGCTATCGGAACCGGAAACCAGGCTAATAATCCATGGTTACAGGAGATGCCAGATCCGATTTCGAAAGTAACCTGGGAAAATACCATTGCTATTTCGCAAAAAACAGCGAAAGAGGTGGGTATTGATCAAGGTGACTGGGCAAAACTGACAGTAGGTGGCAAAACTATTGAATTACCTGTTTTGATTCAGCCGGGTCAGGCACATAATACTGTTTCAGTAGCGATCGGATACGGACGCACAGCAGCAGGTAAAGCAGGAAACGTTGGTGCAAATGTTTTACCATTGGTATCGAACGGGCAGTATTGGGCAGGTGATGTTAAACTTGAAAAAACAAAGAGCGGTTATACATTAGCTCAGACACAGACGCATAATACTGTAATGGGCCGTCAGGCTGTTATTCAGGAGTCTGTTTTGAGCGAATACGTGAAGAATGTAAAAGCGGGTCGTTTTGAGCCTCAGTTACAGACTTCAGAAGGATTTAAAAAGCCAGGCCAGATTACACTCTGGAACGGGCATGAGAAGAAAAACCATAGCTGGGGAATGGTAATTGACCTGAACCTTTGTCATGGTTGCGGTTCATGTTTAGTAAGTTGCCAGGCCGAAAACAACGTTCCTGTTGTTGGTAAAGCTGAGGTAGCACGTGCCAGAGAAATGCACTGGATTCGTCTTGACCGTTATTATAGCTCAGATGCACCGCATGAAGAGGGCTATAGCCCGGCAGGCTTCAAAGCGATGGAGGTTGCCTCTGAAAACCCTGATGTAGTTTTCCAGCCGATGATGTGTCAGCACTGTTCAAATGCACCTTGCGAAACAGTTTGTCCGGTGTTAGCAACTACACATAGTTCAGAAGGTCTTAACCAAATGACTTATAACCGTTGTATCGGTACACGTTATTGTGCCAACAACTGTCCATATAAAGTACGTCGTTTCAACTGGTTCAAATATTTTGAAAACGACAACTTCGATTTCCACATGAACAACGACTTAGGTCGTATGGTATTGAACCCTGACGTAACTGTTCGTTCAAGAGGGGTAATCGAGAAATGTTCAATGTGTGTGCAACGTATTCAGTCTGGTAAACTCGTTGCAAAGAAAGAAAAACGTCGTCCGGTTGATGGAGAAATCCAGACAGCATGTTCTCAGTCTTGCCCTACTAATGCCATTGTGTTTGGTGATATGCTTGACCCTGAATCGCAAATCTCTAAGACACTGGCGGTAGAAAAAGAAGGAAGAGCGTTCCATGTACTGGAAGAAATCAATGTTCAGCCGCAGTTGAGTTACTTAACTAAAATCCGTAACAAAGACGGTGTTGCAAAAACGACGCATAAAGCAGAACCTGCACACGGAGAACACTCATAAACTGACTGGAAAGTCATATTTAATTAAGATAATAGCATTTCAATAAACAAAAAAAACTATGCACGTAGTTTCACCGATAAGAGAAAAACTGGTATTGAATGGTAAATCTTACCATGATATAACAGAAGACATTTGCAAGCAGGTTGAGGGTAAGCCTACCAAAGAATGGAAAATAGTATTTGGTATCTCAGTGTTGGTATTATTGTATGGTACTGCCTGGGTATGCTGGACATGGTGGGAAGGTCTGGGCGTATGGGGATTAAATAAAACAGTAGGTTGGGCATGGGATATCACCAACTTCGTGTGGTGGGTAGGTATCGGTCACGCCGGTACGCTTATTTCAGCCGTACTATTGCTTTTCCGTCAGAAATGGAGAACATCAATCAACCGTGCTGCAGAAGCGATGACCATCTTTGCCGTAATTTGTGCTGCTTCATTTATTGTCATGCACATGGGCCGTCCATGGTTAGCTTATTTTGCCTTACCTTTGCCTAATACTTTTGGCTCTTTATGGGTAAACTTTAACTCACCACTGGTTTGGGACGTGTTTGCTATCTCGACATATTTCTCGGTATCGTGCTTGTTCTGGTATATCGGTATGATTCCTGACTTAGCTACTATCCGTGATCGTGCAACAGGTATGCGTAAGAAAGTATATGGTGCTTTAGCAATCGGCTGGACAGGTGGCGCAAGAAGTTGGGCAAGATATGAAGATGTTTCTTTGATTTTAGCTGGTCTTTCTACTCCTCTGGTACTTTCAGTACATACCATTGTATCATTCGACTTTGCTACTTCGGTTATTCCGGGCTGGCATACAACCATCTTCCCTCCATACTTCGTGGCAGGTGCGATCTTCTCAGGATTTGCAATGGTACAGAATCTGATGCTTGTAACACGTGTGGTTTATAAACTGGAAGATTATGTGACATTGGATCACATTTCTTTAATGAATAAAATCATTACTCTTACAGGTTCGGTTGTAGGTATTGCCTATATTACTGAGTTCTTTATCGCTGCTTACTCAGGTGTTGAATACGAAAAATATGCATTCATCAACCGTGCAACGGGGCCACTTTGGTGGTCTTATGCAGCCATGATGACCTGTAACGTGCTTTCTCCACAGTTGTTCTGGTTTGAGAAAATCCGTAGAAACATTGTTGT
>CALRLN020000125.1:0-12061 GCA_943368675.1 Chitinophaga pinensis
TGAATTATGCTCACAATGCCATGGAAACAATGGTATGGGTACCCCGGCAGGAGATGGCAAATTGCTGGCTCCTGCATTAGCAGGCTCGGCCCGCATTCAGTCTCACCCTGAATATGCCATCAGAGTATTGCTTCATGGCATGGACGGCCCGATTGAAGGCAAAACCTATGCCGGTGGTATGATGGCAAGCATGAAAGAACAACCCGACCAATGGGTAGCTGATGTAATTTCTTATATCCGGAATGGGTTGTCGAATGATGCATCTTTGGTTTCAACCGATGTAGTAGCTAAAATACGCCAGAAGACAGCCGATCAGGCAGGTATGTATAAGTATGATAATCTGATTAAGCTGGTACCGCATGAATTACAACAACGTGATGGCTGGAAAGTAACGGCCAGCAATACAGCCTCTACACGTATAGGTGGCAACGTTTCTCCTGTTACTGCTTTTACTTATGAAGGCTGGTCCACTGGTGTAAAACAGGAAAAAGGCATGTGGTATCAGATAGAGTTTCCAAAAGAAACAGCAGTAAGCGAGATACAATTCAACTCTGCAGCGATGGTAAAGAGAGGCTGGGTGCCTAAACCCAACACGCCTCCCGGGCAACGGCCTATGGTATATACCTACCCAAGAATGTACACTGTAGAAACTTCATCAGACGGTACAAACTGGCAGTCAGGCATGGTTTCTCAAAAAGGCAAAGATGGTGATAATATTATAACTCTGAACCCGAGAAAGGCCAGATTTATCAGAATAAGACTCGACCAGGGAATAGATAATCCGGAAGATGATATTCCATGGACAATGAAACAACTCAAAATATTTGAACTCAATTAATTATTTATATCCGTAAATTCGTAAGAGAAACATAATATCCAATGGAAAAATCAAACAATCCCTCAGTGTCTCGTCGTCAGTTTTTAGGAACTGCCGCAACACTAGTTTCAGGTTCGGTTCTGGCAAGCAATGCCGTTTTTGGAGCACCTGCCTACATCAGAAACCTTTTCGGACCCAATTCGCTCATTAATGGTGTGCAGATTGGCGCCATCACTTACTCGTTCAGAGAAATGCCAGACCAAAGTGCAGAAGCAGTGTTGCAATATGTATTGGAGTCAGGTATAAGTGCAGTAGAATTATTAGGCGACCACGCTGAAGTGTATGCAGGCAAACCTAAAAGCTATGTAGATATGCGTTCTGTTTTTCCGTTAATGCGAAAAAGAAATGAAAAACAGGAATTGACAGAAGAGGAAAAAAAGAAATTAGAGGATGCTGAAACTCAAATGAAAGCATATAATGCCGAAGTAGCTAAATGGAGAGCAGGTGCATCTATGGCAAAATTTGAAGAATTGGGTAAAACATACAAAAAAGCAGGTATTTCTATTTATGCATTTAAACCAAATGCTTTTGGCAGAAACAATAGTGATGCTGAAATTGAATACGGTATCAAAGCAGCCAAAGCTTTAGGTGCTAATCAGATAACCTTAGAACATCCGTCTAACGATGAGCATACCCTGAAATTGGGAACTATTGCTCAAAAAATGGGTATAAAAGTTGGATACCATGGTCATGAGCAACAAACCTTTACACTTTGGGACACCGCATTGGCACAATCTCCTGCCAACGCACTAAACCTTGATTTAGGTCATTTTGTGGCAGCCGGAAATCCAAACCCTTTGGATATTATCAAACAAAAACATGACCGTATCGTAAGTATGCACATCAAAGACCGTCAGACACCTGCACACGGTAAAGGAAATGTTGTATGGGGGCAAGGTGATACGCCTATCAGAGAGGCTTTGAAATTGATGAAAGACAATAAATATAAATTCCCGGCTACGATTGAGCTGGAATACAAAATACCGGAAGGCTCTAATTCGGTAGCAGAGGTGAAAAAATGTTTAGAGTTTTGTAAGAGTTCATTGAGTTAGCAAATAGTTTTTTTCCTTAAAAACATTCCCGATTCTGCTACTATGGTGGAGTCGGGAATGGTTGTTAATAGATGATTCGTTTAACCCTTTCTCTGATGAAACATTTTGACTGAATGTAGCGTTTTCATAAAAGAAGACAAAACTAAGGGATAACAACAGGATGAATAGTAATAACACGAAAATGATAAACTTAATAGTAGCTACTTTAAGTATCGTATGTCTTGTTAGTTGTCAGAATAAATCCGAACAAAATACTATGCAAACCGAAGAACTTAAAAAAGAGAATCCATATTATTCCCATACAGATAAAACGCCTTTACAGGTAAGCGATGCGGAGTGGAAAAAAATATTATCACCCGATGTGTACGCCATTATGCGTCAGAAGGCTACAGAGAGGGCATTTACCGGGAAGTACTGGAACTACACTGGCAAAGGTACCTACTATTGTGCCTCCTGTGGTAATAAACTTTTTCGCTCGGACTCCAAATTTGCCAGTATGTGCGGTTGGCCGAGTTTCTTTGAGCAGGAAGATGCAAGCAGTATAGTGTATGAAGAGGACCATTCTCACGGTATGCACCGTACTGAAGCTCTTTGCGGCCGTTGCGGGGGTCATTTGGGGCATTTGTTTGACGATGGCCCTGCCCCGACACATAAGCGCTATTGTATGAATTCTATCGCCCTGGATTTTGAGCCGGATGATAAGACAGAGGTGCAATGAAACACTTATATACAGGGCAATTTCATGGGCAGACCAACCAGACTATTCAGTTGGACGGCATTACTTTGACCGATACTGAATATACCTTGGATAAAGTGGACTGGCATTACCATGAAAACGCCTATTTTACTTTTATTCTGCAAGGCAAAGTGATTGAGGGAAATAGGAAAGAAGTCTATCACTGTGGTGCCGGAAGTTTATTGTTTCATAATTGGCAGGATCCTCACTACAATATCAAACCTCCCGGCTATACCCGTGGGTTTCATATCGAATTAACCAATCAATGGATAAAAAACATTGATTTTAGTTTAGATAAAATAACGGGTAGCCTTAATATTTCGAATCCTGAATTAAAGTTACTGCTGTATAAGATTTTTATAGAATCTAAAATGCATGATTCGACTACTTCTCTGAGTGTTCAGACTTTATTATTGCAATTGCTGGGCCGGATGGAGAGAGAGAATCAATCAGCGATTCAGAAGAATCCATTGTGGGTAGGCCAGTTGAAAGAATTGCTGCATGAGAATTTTGCTGACCAATGGAGCCTTAATGAGTTATCTACTGCATTGGATATTCACCCTGCGCATCTTTCCAGAGATTTCTCCAAGTACTTTCATTGTAACCTAGGAGAATACATCAGAAAACTGAAAGTTGAAAAGTCTCTTTCGCTGCTCTCTCAGAAAAACAAATCACTGGCCGATATAAGCTACGAATGCGGCTTTGCTGACCAGAGCCACTTTGCCCGTTGTTTTAAAGCCCTCAATGGCATAAATGCTTCAGAATACCGTAAAATTGTTTTGAATTAACACCAGATGTTAATTCTGTTCTATTTTTAGATTAAGGATACGCCTATCTTTGTGATTCAAAAAAATGAAAAAATGAAGAAGCTAATCTTAATCTTACTACCCTTTTATGTTACAACCCTGTGTGGACAAACCCGGGACATAGTGCAATCCGATGGTTTTATTAATCCATTACACCAGGCTAATGTCGGGCGAATTGCCTTTTTGCCGCGCGCCATTCCAATGGATCAACTCAAAGAGAGTGACTTTCTGACAAGTTTTGATTTAAAACCTGTTTCTGATTTGAGCATCAGGCCATTTCTTGCCAATTCTATTACCAATTATCTTCACCCATTAGCCCCTGAATTATCCGCCGATGAACTCATTAAAAAAGGTAATTATCAGTTTTCTTTTTATGTGGATGGAAACCTTATCTACAAAGAAAATCTGCACCATGGCGCAGGGCTGAAAAAGCATACCACTACTACATTCAGGGTTCCTTTAACTACTTCAATGGGTGAAGACTGGTGGGCTGTTTATATGTTTAACAGATTCCTGATGAATGGAGGAGAGAAAGCCCTGACAGATGGAGCACATCAGTTGAAAATTGAAATGCGGCCTTATATTAATATGGGAGAAATAAAAACAGGAGATTTAATTGCACAGGGTGAAATCAGACTGATTATCAAAACACCTGAATTAAGCCGGGAACAAATAGCTGTGCAACCGATTCAGCCTGCTTCGGGTTGGGAAATATCAAAAGCTCCTTTTGATAAGCAAAAGATAGAAGAAATGAACAAATTGATTGCCTTGTATAAGCTGAAAGAAATAACGAGTGTGGTGGTAATAAAAGACGGCAAGTTGCTGCTGGAAGAATACTTCAATAAGGCAGATAGAAATACCCTGCACGATACCCGCTCGGTGGGTAAATCTTTTACGTCGGCCATGATGGGCATTGCTATTGAGGAGGGCTATATCAAAGATGAGAATCAAACTTTAAATAAATTTTATGATTTAAAACAGTTTGCCAATTATAGCCCAAAGAAAGACAGTGTAAAAATAAAGGACTTATTGAGAATGAGCTCAGCATTTAATGGCTCTGATAGCGATGACGCTTCTCCGGGTAATGAAGAAAATATGTATCCGACTGAAAACTGGGTAAAATTTGGCCTTGATTTAGGAATGGATGACAAGAAAGTCAGCGGAAACCAATGGGATTATTTTACAGTTGGCGTAGTTTTATTAGGTGATATTCTCAATAAATCGGTACCCGAAAGTTTAGAGAAATACGCAGAGAAAAAACTCTTTGGCCCATTAGGAATCAAAAACTATGAATGGCAGTACACCCCTCAGAAAGTAGTAAACACTGCCGGAGGCTTAAAGATGTCGGCTTTAGATTTTGCCCGATTCGGGCAATTATACCAGAACAAAGGCAAATGGAATGGCAAACAGATTTTACCTCAGAAATGGGTTGATAAAACATTTACTAAATATCTGCCTATTCCGGGTAGAACCAACGAGTATTATGGGTACTTATTCTGGAATAAGACCTTTACAATAAATGGTAAAGATTACGAAACATTCTATTGCACAGGCAATGGGGGCAGTAAAATATATGTCTTTAAAGATATGCCGTTAACAGTGGTTATTACAGCAAGAGCCTATAACCGTCCTTATGGACATCCTCAGGTTGATAAGATGATGAAGGAATATATTTTGCCTGCGGTGGTGAAGTAATTGTTTGAATAGACGTATTGCAATCGCGCGGCGAACCGTACATCTCTACTAAACTTGTGCCAGATACTTGAAATGACCATATTTTCATTAGATTTGTAAGAATGACAAAACGCTCTATGAAAAACCACCTCATCTGGATACTGTTAGTTGGAATCGTAAGCTTTGCCCAAGCCCAAATGAAATTCATAAAAGGGCAGGAGAGAAGCATGCAGCAGATATTAGAAGATGCCAAAGCCAGGAAGCAGATTATATTTGTTGATGTGTATACGACCTGGTGCGGGCCATGTAAGTGGATGGACGAGCATACTTTTGCCGATGCCAGGGTTTCAGAGAAATTCAATAAGCAGTTTATCAATTTTAAGGTCGATGGAGATACTTCCGAGGGACAGGTAGTCAGAAATTTATATAAAGTAGGGGCTTATCCGACTTATCTGTTTATTGCTCCCGAGGGAAAAGTTCTCCATCGCATCGAAGGGGTGATGCCATCCCAGATGTTGATAGATGAAGCTGATTTTGCCGCCAAACGGGCAAAGGAGAAATAGAGCATATTTTTAGCCTAAATCTTCAAACCTTTCCAGCATCAGAATAGAAGCCTGCGGCAGAATAACATATTTTTCGCCTTCATACATTACCTCAATGGCATGACGTTGCAGGTAAATAGCCAGGTCTCCTTCCTGTGCCTGTAAGGGCATATATTTTACTTTTTCTTCGGTTTCTTTCCAAGGCTCGTCTTCTGTTTGCTGAGGTAGAGGATAACCCGGCCCGACCTTGATAATATAGCCGGTTTGTACTTCTTCTTTTTCTGTTACGGTAGGGGGTAGGTATAAACCAGAACTTGTTTTATCTGATGGATTATTAGGCTTTACCAACACCTTATCGCCTACTACAATCAATCTTTTCAATTTGTTATCTGCTGTTACGCCAATCATAAATAATGAATCTAAATGGGTTACAAAATTAGTAGAAAATATAAGACCTCCCGAATCGTTTCAGGAAGTCTTGTGAGAAGCAAACGCAAATGCCTTTGAAAAAGTTTTATTTCAGAACCTGATATACTATCAATGCCGCCACATAGGCAAGTACTGACATATAGGCAAGTTGGATAAGGGGCCATTTCCAGCCTTTGGTTTCACGATAAACAGTAGCAATAGTGCTCATACACATCATGGCAAATACGTAGAATATCAGCAACGAAAAAGAAGTAGCAACAGAAAAGGATGGCTGACCCGTATTGGCATTGATTTCATTACGGAGTCTGTCTTTGATGGTGCTTTCATCTTCAGGGTCTGCTCCTATGCTGTAGATGGTCGAAACCGTTCCCACAAATACCTCACGGGCGGCAAACGAAGTAATGAGGGCAATACCTATTTTCCAGTCATAGCCGAGGGGTGCAATAGCGGGTTCAATGAATTTACCAAAGTGCCCTGCATAAGAGTTTTCAAGTCTTACGGCAGCTATTTTTGAAGCCAGTTCATCTTCTGTTTTTGCCGGGTTAGTCGCAATTACCTGTTTTTCCGCCTGCTGCATTTTATCGCCGGGGCCATAAGAGGCTAATACCCAAAGTACAATTGAGATGGCAACAATCACTTTCCCTGCTTCAAAAACAAATGTTTTTACTTTTTCAATAATCATGTAGCCTACCTGTTTCCAACGTGGCATTTTATAGGTAGGCAGTTCCATAATAAAGTAACTGCGCTCTTTCGATTTCAGAATCAGTTTCATTATCCAGCCTGCTATAAGAGCCGAGAAAAAGCCCAGAAGGTATAAGCCCATCAAAGCAATACCTTGCAGATTAAAGATACCTAATATCCTGCTATCGGGTACAACCAATGCTATCAGAATTGTATAAATAGGCAACCTGGCCGAACAACTCATTAATGGCGTAACCATAATGGTAATCAGACGGTCTTTCCAACTGCCGATAGTCCGGGCAGACATAATAGCTGGTACAGCACACGCCATGCTCGATATGAGAGGTACAACTGATTTACCACTCATCCCGAAACGTCTGATAAGTTTATCCATCAACACCACCACGCGAGACATATAGCCGGACTCTTCAAGTATGGAAATAAACGCAAACAGAAAGGCAATCTGAGGGATGAAAATCACCACACCACCTACTCCGGCAATCAGACCGTCGGTTAATAAACTTACCAATATACTGTCTGGTAATATTGATTTCAACCATTCGTTCAGCCCTGCTACTCCCTGATCAATCAGGTCCATAGGGTATTCGGCAAAAGAGAAAACAGATTGGAAAATCAGAAAGAGAATACCCAGAAAAATGACGTATCCCCAGATACGGTGCAGAAGTATCTTATCCAGTTTTTCAGAAGTAGTTTCTTTTTTTACTTCTGTTTCGTGCATTACCTCGGTTAGTGTACCGCTGATGTCGTGGTAGCGGTTGATGGTTTCAGTTGATTGAAATGAATCAGCATTAAAATCGTATTTCTGAACCAGGGTTTGCAGGTCTTTCTGTGCGGCATCACCCAGAAACATCATTTTAGGTGACTGCGCTGCATATTGTAAGGCAAGGTATTTATTAGAAATATTGTATTTTTTACGAACCTCAGAAGCTATCGCCTCAGTGGTATCATCAAAAAGAGGAGGATTTATGTGCGTCTTTCTGGCTTCTAGCTGATTCAGAATGGTGTATTTCAGTCCGTCTATCCCTATTCCCTGGCGGGCGTTTAATTCTACCACAGGAACACCCAGTATTTTTGAAAGTTTGCCCGAATTGATGGATATACCCATATCATCAGCGACATCAAGCATATTCAGGGCTAAAATCGTCGGAATACCCAAATCACTTACCTGTTCAAAAAGCAGCATATTACGCTTCAGATTCGAAGCATCGGCAACTACAACTGCCACATCAGGATATTCTGGATGCTGCGGGTTAGCCAATACTTCTAATACTACCTGCTCATCTAAAGAATTTGGATAAATACTATATGTACCGGGCAAATCCAGAATTTCAATATCGGTTTTTGAATCCAGTCGGCAGAACCCCATTTTTTTATCAACCGTTACACCGGGGAAATTCCCGATTTTTTGCCGAAGCCCGGTCAGTTGATTAAACAGAGAAGATTTACCTGCATTAGGATTGCCCAGCAAGGCTATAACTTTTTTTTCTTTCACCTTAAATTCAAAAATTTTAAAAAATCAGGCAGAGTGACTTACGCCTGACTAGGTTTTAACACGATGGTTGCCGCCTCTCTTTTTCTTAGAGAAAGATGATAACCCGCTACTCTTATGCCAACGGGGCAACCTAACGGAGCAATAAAATCTAAGGTAACTTCAGTTCCGGGTAAACAGCCCATCTCTAATAATTTCAAAGACATAGATGGGTCTTTGAAAGTATTGATGATCCCTTTCTCTCCAATGTTTAGGTCTGCAACAGTTTTTTCTGAAAACTTTACCACACTTATTTAGAATTATTTTAAATAGAACGCAAGTTTAATAGTTTTTGTTCGCAAATAAAAATGATTTTTATCATTGTATAGTTCCGGCTATCGCCAGTACTTTAGTTTTGCGACTTGAACGCACAAATATTCGAAGGAAAAATCTTTAAAAAAAGAATAAAAATCATAAAATCCTAAACGTTTGCATACTACCTTTGCTGTGCGATAGTACGACAATATTTAGTCGCAGATGTGTACATGCAAGAAATCAAAGCACTTATTGAAAAGGAAATCCGTTTGGAATGGCGTCAGAAATATGCCCTCAATGGGATGCTTCTATATATTGTCAGCACGGTTTTTGTTTGTTACATGAGCTTTAAACTGAAGGTTGATGTCATCGAACCCATCACCTGGAATACCCTCTTCTGGATAATTTTATTGTTTACCGCTGTTAATTCTATCACAAAAAGTTTTACACAAGAGGGTGCCGGGCGACAACTCTATTATTATACGCTGGCAAGCCCGCAGGGCATTATTATATCAAAGATAATATATAATACCCTCTTGATGTTAGTATTATCTGTGCTGGGTTTCGTGATTTATGCCGTTATGATGGGTAATCCGGTAGTTAATTTGCCAATGTATCTGGTAAGTATTCTGCTCGGGGCAGTTGGCTTTTCGACAACCCTTACTATGGTGGCTGGTATTGCCTCTAAAGCAGAGAATACCTCTACACTGATGGCGATTCTGAGCTTCCCGATTATTCTGCCCATGCTGCTGATGATAACCAAATTGTCTAAAAGTGCGATGGACGGATTGACATGGGAAACAAGCTACGATGAAATTGCCATCCTGTTGGCCATTGATACTATAGTGCTGAGTATAAGTTATCTTTTGTTTCCGTATTTGTGGAGAAGTTAAGGTTTTAAAATTAAGTCTAAAGTTTTTGATATATCTATGAGAAAAATCTGGTGGAAAATATTGTGTGTAGTGCTTTTGTTCTACACAATTATACAAGGGCTTATCGGCACTATTCCTCGCCAGCCTATCCTGAACGAAACCTTACGTAATGTATATTTTCATGTACCCTTGTGGTTTGGCATGATGGCGCTTATGGTTACCTCAGCCTGGTTTGCCATTAAATATTTAAGAGAAGGAAACATAGCACATGATGAGTATTCAGCAGAATTTGCCAATACTGCCATGCTATTTGGCGTGCTGGGCTTTGCAACCGGATCCGTATGGGGGAATTTTACATGGGGAGACCCACTGCCAAAAGACCCGAAGCTAATAGCGGTTGAGGTAGGCTTACTGATATATGCAGCCTATTTTATTCTGAGAAGTTCGTTTGAAGACGAACAGAAAAGAGGTCGTTTGTCGGCAGTATATAATATTTTTGCCTTTGCAGCATTTATGCCTTTGGTGTGGATATTACCAAGATTAACCGATTCGCTACACCCGGGCAATGGTGGTAATCCTGCCTTTGGTAAATACGATATGGATAATCGGGTAAGAATGGTATTTTATCCGGCTATTATCGGTTGGACGATTCTAGGCGTTTGGATAACAAGTTTAAGAATCAGACTGAGAGTTATTAAGCGCTTGAAGTCTGAACAATAATTTTATGTGCAATTTTGATTAATACTTGATATATATGAAAAGAATATTAGCGCTTTTAACCTTGACACTCCTTATTTCAACCAATCTATTTGCCCAACAGGAAGTAGAAATGGCTGATAAAATGCGTGAAGACGGAAAAATATGGGTGGTTGTAGCCGTAATTGCCGTAGTATTTGCGGGAATCATTGCGTATTTAATTATGTTAGACAGAAAGATTAGTAAAATAGAAAAAGGTTTATGAAAAAATCACATATCATCGCATTAGGAGTCATTGCGATAGCCGTTGGAATTATCATCTCTACAGTAGGTGATGCAAGTACTTATGTTGGTTTCAGCGAGGCTGAATCATTGGCAAAAGAAGGAAACAATAAGTCTATACATGTAGTTGGTACATTAAAGAAGGATACTCAGGGAAATATCGTAGGCATGATATATGACCCTGTGACCGACCCGAATAGTTTTCAGTTTACCATGATAGATTCACTGAACCGCGAAGAAAAAGTGATATA
Organism: Chitinophaga pinensis; assembly: GCA_943368675.1. Taxonomy (GTDB): domain Bacteria; phylum Bacteroidota; class Bacteroidia; order Cytophagales; family Spirosomataceae; genus Emticicia. The sequence continues at coordinate 10,703 of CALRLN020000125.1, forward strand.
TAACCAACCAAAGCCACAGGATTTGGACAAATCCGAGAAAGTAGTAGTGGTTGGAAGCATGGATTTAAAGAATAAAGTTTTTCGCGCCGACCAGATCTTATTGAAATGCCCGTCGAAATATAACAATGGAGAGTTGAATCCGGAAGGAGAGAAGCAGGCCGTTTCGATGCAAAAATAATTGTCATGATAATCTTATTCGATGGTGTCTGCAATTTCTGTAATGCTTCTATCAATTTTCTTATTGACAGAGACAAGAAAAGTGTGTTTAAGTTTGCTGCATTACAGTCAGAGCCGGGAAAGGAGATTTTGAAAAAATACAATATTACCTTTACAGAGTTGGATAGTGTGATGGCAGAAAAAGACGGTAAACTCTATCAAAAATCTGATGCGGCGCTAGAGATAGCCCGGAACATGAGCGGAGGATGGAAATTATTATATGGGTTTAAGATAATACCCAGGTTTATCCGGGATTTTGTCTATGACATAGTCGCTAAAAACCGTTACAGGTTTATGGGTAAAATGGATGCCTGCCGCATACCAACACCTGAATTAAGAGCAAGATTTTTATAAAGTGAACTCACCGCACGGTGGCCGCCCCAACCCCTCTTCCCCTGGAAAGGGGTTTTTATTTTTAAAGGTTTTAAAAGTCTCCCTCTCCTTTTGCAGGAGAGGGAGATTTAGAGGGTGAGGTGACTACAATATCCGCAACTTAGCAAAACTTAACAGCAAAGTCTTCTCTCCCTGTCCATCAAATTGTATCGTTGCTTTTCTATCAGTACCATTTACATCCATTCTTTTCACGGTACCAAAACCAAATTTCGGGTGTTCTACTTTATCTCCCTCTTTCAACTGGCTGGTATCACTTGCTACAAAGTCACCTGATGGCGTGTGCTGTACGTTGGGAACTGCCTTTTGTACAGGTTTCAGATTAGAGATAATACTCTCTTTTTTTGCAAACGATAAAGTAGAAGTAGGGCGGTCGTTTTTAACTGGCTTGTCGTCATAAGCAATAGAGCGGCTTTTAGATAACTGTAAAAAGTTTTTGTCTATTTCTTCCAGAAAACGGCTCGGTTCGCAATAATTCAGACGCCCATAGTTATAACGTGTTTCGGCATAGCTTAAGGTCAGTTTTCTTTCTGCCCTTGTAATAGCCACATAAAAAAGTCTGCGTTCTTCTTCCAGATCGGTGCGGTTTTGCAGCATCATTTGTGAAGGAAACAGATTCTCTTCCAGCCCTACAATATAAACATATTTAAATTCAAGTCCTTTGGCGCCGTGTATGGTCATAAGCGTAACCCGTTCGTGGTCGCCGTCTTCATCTTCCTGGTCGGCCGAGGTCATCAATGTAACCGTCTGTAA
>CALRLN020000126.1:0-11945 GCA_943368675.1 Chitinophaga pinensis
TCAGCGAATAAATTCGCCGTCTAATGTAACAAAGGATTTTTATATAGTGAGGCCGAATTAAGTCGGCCGTTGTAAATAAAAAATATTCCTTTGTTGTCTTAGACACCGAATTTATTCGGTGAGCTTATTTATTTTTTCTAAGGTCTAAACCATAGCCTTTCAGAATGCCACGGGCTAAGGATGTTTTATGTACTTCATCAGCCCCATCATAAATACGTGCGGCACGCTCATGCGAATACCAGTGAGATAATAGAATATCACTGGTCATACCTAATGCCCCATGTGTTTGTATAGCTCTGTCAATCACCCGGAGCATCATATTGGCAGTAAAGAATTTTATCATTGATATTTCGTCACGTACGGCTGCCGCCCCCTGTTCATCAATATTCTTGGCAGTGCGTAGCACCAACAGGCGTGCCGCATCAATCTCTGCTCTGCTTTCAGCAATGAAACCCTGAATAAATTGTTTCTCACCTAATACAACCCCCTCTTCCATTTCTCTTGATACCGCATACTGGCACATTAATTCAAAACTACGCTCGGCAATACCAATGAAACGCATACAATGGTGTATCCTGCCCGGCCCCAAACGTTCCTGGGCTAATAAAAAACCCATACCTTCTGCACCAATCAGATTAGCCTGTGGCACCCGCACATTTTCATACATTACTTCTGCATGGCTTGCCCAGCTATCGCCGGCATGGCCCATAATCGGGATATTTCTGATGAACTTAAAACCAGGTGCATCAGTCGGCACCAATATCTGGCTGGCTCTTTTATGTGGGGCAGCGTCCGGGTTTGTTACTGCCATTACTATGGCAAATGCCGCACCATCAGCCGATGAAGTAAACCATTTATGACCGTTAATCACATAATCATCACCATCTTTTACAGCCGTGGTACCCATTCGGGTGGGGTTTGAGCCTGCAAATTCGGGTTCAGTCATAGAGAAGCAACTTCTGATTGCCCCATCCATCAACGGCTTTAAGTATTGTTCTTTCAGGTGTCTGGGAGCATACTTATGCATTAATTCAGTGTTACCTATATCAGGTGCCTGCGTATTGAACACAAAATGGCCGAAGGGTGTCATAGCCAGAACCTCACTGATTTGCCCGAACTCACAAAGGCTTAGTTCCAGACCTCCGTCTTCTTTAGGAAGATGCAGGCCCCATAGCCCGGCTTTTTTTACCAATGCTCTTTTTTGTTGCAGCACAGGCTCTATATAAGAAAAATTATGCGTAAGATTTTCGGTAGTTTCTAAAGGATATAGCTCGTTAACAACAAACTCTTTAATTTTTGGTAATAAGGTATTAATTTTTTCGGTAATAAACAAACGCTCCATAAAACAGGTTTTTAGGTTGAGTTTGTAAATATGCTAATAATTTGGATTTCCTGTATTGATTTGCAAAAGTTTAAGTTTTTTCGCCGAAAATAGCTTAATTTTGAGTTTTCAAACCAAAAATGCCCCGCCACCTTAGGTCTAAAACAAAATTTCCTATCTACTCCTTTTGAATGAACAAATTCAGCTTCTTTTTCATGTTTTGTTTTTTACAAATCTGCTTTTACCAAAGTTTTGCTGCCGATTCGTTATTCGTTCGAGAGATACTGATAAAGGGTAATGTGCGTACTAAAGACAAGATTATTCTGCGGGAAGTAGAGGTAAAAGCCGGAGATAGCTTACAAAAGGCAACCATAAACGAAGTACTTGAAATTGACCGGAGAAAAATTGTTAATACCAATCTGTTTATAACGGTAAATATAGCCATTATAGATATAAGCGATTCGGTAATAGACATTGAGATTGAAGTAAAAGAGCGGCTATATTTTGTGGCTTTTCCGGTGTTTTACTTAGCCGACCGCAATTTTAATGAGTGGTGGTATGAACGCAAACGGGATTTACGCAGAACTATTTATGGCGTATATAGCAAACACTCAAACCTGACCGGAAATAACGATCAGCTAAAACTGAGAGCAGAATTCGGGTTTGTCCCTAATTTTGAAATAGCATATTCAACTCCCTATTTAGATAAAGATCTGACCAAAAGAATTTCGGTAGGTGTATTGTATGTAATGAACAAAACAATGGCTTATCGAACCTGGCAGGATAAATTACAGTTCTTTCAAAGTGAGGGCAAGCAAAGAGAGCGGCTTTATGTTTATACGGTTTTCAGCCAGCGCAAAGGCTTTTATCAGAGTCAGCAACTGGAGTTAAGTTATACACAAGTGCAGATAGGTGATACTATTGCAGTGCTGAATCCTAATTACCTTTTAGACGCGCAGCAGAAACAGAATTACTTTCTGGCGAGTTATAGTTATATCTATGATAAACGAGACAACAGGCAATATGCATTAGATGGTTATTCTGTAAGCTTTGGTGCAACTAAGTATGGCCTGTTGCCGAGTGATAATATCAGGTTATTCAGCGTGTCGGCAGGGTTTACACAGTATTTCCCCTTAGGTAAGAAATTCTATGCCAATTATAGCATAAGAGGCAGAATGTCATTTCCGAAAAAACAGCCTTTTTTACAAACGCTGGGCTTAGGGTATCGCAACGATCTGGTAAGAGGCTATGAACTGTATGTAATAGACGGGCAGCAGTATGGACTTGTAAAAACCAATCTGAAGTACCAGCTTTTTAAACGGACTTTTGATTTGAAAAAATACCTTAAAATCAAACAATTCAATACTTTCCCGATAGCCGTATACTTAAATTCATTTATTGACGTTGGGTACGTTAAGAATCAGTTTTCTGACTTTAATAATAGTCGTTTGGCTAATAAGGTTATTGCCGGAACAGGCCTGGGGCTTGATGTAGTGACATTTTATAATGTAGTGGGCAGGCTCAATTATTCATTAAATGGTTTAGGAGAGAGACGGGTCTTTTTTGCAGTTACCAGAGATTTTTAAGTTAATAATAGATTAAATACTGACACAATTCTTTCAAAATCATGAAAATCTACATTTTTGTTTTAATTTTGTTTATTCTTGCTTGTAGTAACCCCAAAGAAACCCAGAAAGTGGAAGTGAGTGTCCCACCCCCCCCAACAGCACCAGCCTCAAGCAATGTGCAAAACCTGGCTCGTACGATTATGGGTACAGGCGAAGGTCTTTTAAGAGGTGTTAAATTTGGCGATTCAATCGAAGAAGTGAAAAAGAAAGAGTCTGTCGAACTTTTTGAAGAAGAAGTTTCGCATATTGGTTATTCTTTTGATACGGATAATCTGGAAACTGTTGACATTCTTTATGAAAGAAATAGTCAGAATCGTGTTTCCGGTATTGAATTAGACATTTATATGAACACTGACGAAACAAATGAAGGTCTGAAACAGGAACTTAGTAATTTGTTTTCTGTACGCTATGGAAAGCCTGTATCGGAAAACCCGATACTTGTATGGAAAATTAAACCCACAGGACAGGTAAGCATTAAAGTTGTAAAAAATAAATTAGACAGAGGGCTTGAAGTGAGATTCACTCAGCAGCCCAAATCAATTTGATTTACAACACAGGCCCTCTAAGAAAAATAAAACTTAGAGGGTTTTTTATGGACTGATTTTGATACTTTTAGAGAAATATTCAGACCCTGTTTAAACAGGCTCTATTAAACATTGATTTTATTTATACATTCAATTAACATGAAAACAAAATTACTGTCTCTGCTATTGAGTAGCATTGTATTAACAATTGCCTGCGAAGGCCCAGAGGGGCCTGCAGGAACACCAGGGCCGCAGGGTTTGCAAGGTGCTAAAGGAGCAACAGGTTCAACGGGTGCTACAGGCCTTACAGGTGCTACCGGAGCAACAGGAGCCAAGGGTGATAAAGGTGATACAGGTGCCTCCGGTGCGAATGGTGCCAATGGTGAACAAGGGGCCAAAGGAGATAAAGGTGATACCGGAACGGCTAACGTTATTTATTCCGGGTGGTTTGCACCCGGTGCCAGTGAATGGCAGAAAATTTCTGAAATTAACTATACTTATACTATTAATGAGCAACGAATAACACAGGATATTGTGGATAGAGGAGTAGTGCTTGTCTATAGCCGGCAGAATGCCGGTAGTGCCAGTTATCTGTTGCCGCTTACACTCACGAACAGTTCAAGCATCAGTAATTATAATGTAGGTATGAGCTTTGAGAAAGTAATTATCAATTTTCTGGAATTATTAGAACCATCGGGCAAACCAGCCAATAATTTGCAGTTTCGCTACGTTATTATACCCGGAGGCATACAAGCAAGAGCCGGTCTGGATTATACCAGTTTTGATGCTGTCGCTCATGCCTTCGGAATCCCGGAGTAGTTTGGAAAATTTGTCAGGAATTGGGATGGTAAAGACACCTCTAGGGGTGTCTTTGCTTTTTTTATTCCGTTCAGGGTATAGCCAGTAAATTGATTTCAGACCTGAAAAACCTTGTGATATACTCCGGAGATGCTTAAATTAGTATTTTAATTCCACAAAACATCCTGCAAAATGTGTTATCGTCTATGTCTGGCAGCTAGTTCAGAAAGATTAAAAGAACGCTACAGAGTAAAGCAGTTCAAAAAGCTTGAGAAGATAAAGCCAGTCTATAATGCCAATGCTTTTAGCTATTTGTCATTACCTGTCATTACTGATGCCGAACCGGATACTATTCAGCCCATGGAATGGGGCTTGATACCTTCATGGACAAGAAGTTCTGAGGAGGCAATAAAATTAAGAGGGGATACACCAAACGCCCGGATAGAAACTATTTTTGAGAAACCTTCTTTCCGGGAATCTGCTCGCAAAAGACATTGCCTGATACCCGCAACAGGCTTCTTCGAATGGCAACACATGAATAAAAAAACGTATCCTTATTTCATTCATCTGAAAGATGAAGAGATTTTTAGTTTTGCAGGAATCTGGGATGAGTGGACTGATAAGCAAAGCGGAGAAGTGAAACAGACTTTTTCGATTCTTACAACCGAGGCCAATCCTTTAATGGCACGGATACACAATTCTAAACAAAGAATGCCCGTTATATTAACTAAAGAAACTGAACTGGATTGGCTTCATAAGGGGTTTAACGAAACTACCATAGACTCTTTTGCCAAACCTTTTGACGAAAACAAAATGACTGCCTATACCATAAGTCGTTTAATTTCTGAAAAAGACTCAAATACACCTGATGTGCTAAAACCCTACACCTACCCTGAGTTTATGCAAACCAGTCTTTTTTAATTGTATGATGAACATGGAAAATAAAAATTTACCACTTTACAAGAGCGGCATTGCTTTTGGCTTTTTAGCTGTATCGTTTATGCCGGTTTTCAGCTTTGCTCAGAAATGTAATCACGCCAGCGAAGTGCAGGCACTTTTTACTCACCTGAAAAACAATGGCTTTAATGAGGAAGAACCTATTAACTATCATTATTTTTTTATTGATAGTGATCCAAAAGATATAGCACATCTGAAAGAAGTACTTGTAAAAAAAGATTACCAATATGTAGGAATTGCCAGAATGGCAGGTAAATATCAATTAGAAGTAAGTAAGAAAGAAGCCCACACGGCAGCGTCGGCTATTGACCGGGGGAAAGAGCTGAAAGCTCTGGCTAATGCTAATAATGTTGACGTATTTGATGGCTTTGAATTGAAGATGGAAACCAATGGCAATGATCTAGCTGAAACCGACATAAAAGAAGAAATAGGCAAGATTCCTGTACCGCAGTTGTTTAAAAAAGCAATGGAGTTTTATAACAGAAATAATACTGAAAAGGCCCTGTTGGCCTTTGACCGTTGCATCAGTTTAGGCATTAATCCCGAAATGAGTTATTATAAAAGAGGAAATTGTAAAACAACCTTGGGCAATGTAAACGGGGCTATTGCAGACCTTGAATATGTGGTAAGACTGAACCCGAAGCATTTTGAAGCCAATTTTAATTTAGGAGGGTTACATCTTGATAAGGAGAATTATGATACAGCTATCAGTTACTATCAGAAAGCTGTGGCCATTAACCCTCAAAGCGACAACGGGTTTTATCGCATGGCGGAAGCCTATCAGAAAAAAGGTCAGAAAAAAATGGCAGTTCAATACTGTGAGAAATCATTGGCTGTCAATCCTGATAATGTCTATGCCAAAGAATTATTAACAAAACTGAATTGATAGAAATAGTACAATTGCTTTGAGGGAGTTGGCGCTATGCTAACTCCCTCATTTGTTTTATGACGTTTTAACCGGGTAAATTTATACATAATGACATTTTGTCATTTAAAAGTTTCAATTAATAAACAAATGCGCCATTTTGTCTTGTTTTTTCGACTGGTACACAAATTGATAAAAAGAGAACGTAGCCGCAATGATGTGGCAAATCAAAATGTTAAACAATATTAAAATTAATAAAACCATGGCAACATTAGTAAGAAGTTTCGCACCTACATTTCCATCAGTATTACAAAACTTTTTTAATGATTTCGAGCATGTAGCTCCTACTCACCACAACTCATTCCCTGCGGTTAATGTATTAGAAGATGAAAATTCATTTAAGATTGAATTAGCTGCTCCGGGATTGAAAAAAGAAGATTTCAAAATAAATGTTCACGAAAATGTTCTGACTATTTCGGCTGAACAAAAAACTGAAAGCGAAGAAAGCAAATCAAACGGTAAGTATACCCGTAAAGAATTTAACTATTCATCATTCAAACGTTCGTTTACTTTACCAAAAACGGTTGATGGAGAAAAAATCGTGGCCTCGTATAATGATGGCGTTTTAGGCTTGGAATTGCCTAAAAAAGAGGAAGCAAAACCAAAAGAACCACGTTTGATTGAAGTCGCATAAGTAACTCATATATTTATAAAAAGGCAAGATTCCGAAAGGTTTCTTGCCTTTTGTTTGAACCCCTAAATAAGTGTAGTTAAAATTTGTTAAAAATACCTGGTACTACGAATTATAGTAAATGCTTTTGCGTTAAATTTGTAGAAAACAATAAAGAAGTATTTTTTGTTACCCTAAAAGCAGAAAGGTAGATTTGGAAATATTTTACTAATGATTGGGACTCCAGTCAGTTTAATCAGAATAAACAGTTTAAATCAGCAGTAAAGAACTATGAACAACACATTAAAAACAATCGGTATTGCTCTTGCCAGTAGTATCGTTACCATAGGTGGGTATCGTATGCTGGGCCTTGAAGGAAAAGATGTAATTTTTAACGAAGCCTCAACACCAACGTCTATTAATCGTTTAGCTAACTTTCCGGGTGGCGGTGCTGTTCCGGGTGACTTCACTTATGCGGCAGAACTATCAACCCCATCTGTAGTGCACATTAAAGCTAAATCATCTCGTATGGTGCGTCAGCAACGCTCAATTTTTGATGATTTCTTCGGAGACGATTCTCCATTTGGTATGCCCCGTGGTGGTAGCCAGCAACAGGAGTCTTCAGGTTCAGGTGTGATTATCTCTAACGATGGTTATATTGCAACCAACAACCACGTGGTAGAAGGTGCAGACGAACTGGAAGTGGTAACATCTGATCACAAAGCATACAAAGCAAAAGTTTTAGGCACAGACCCGTCAACTGACATTGCGGTTATTAAAATAGAAGGTTCAAACTTCCCTGCGATGGCCTTTGCCAACTCTGATAACGTAAAAGTAGGTGAGTGGGTATTGGCAGTAGGTAACCCTTTCAATTTAGAGTCAACTGTAACAGCAGGTATTGTAAGTGCAAAAGGCCGTAACATCGGTATTTTAGCGCAGAAACAACAACAAATGTTCAGACGTAACGGGGATGACCGTCAACAAAGAACAAGCGATGCTATCGAGTCATTTATTCAGACAGATGCAGCTGTGAACCCTGGTAATAGTGGTGGTGCATTGGTAAACCTGAAAGGTGAACTGATTGGTATCAATACTGCAATTGCCAGCCCGAATGGTGCTTATGCAGGTTATGCTTTTGCGGTTCCGTCAAGCATTGTTAAGAAAGTAACAGCCGATATTGTAAAATTCGGAAACGTGCAACGCGGTTATTTAGGTATCAATCTGGTAGAACTGGATGGTAAGAGAGCAGAAGAAGTTGGCTCAAAGTTATCAGAAGGTATATATGTAGCCGATGTAATAGACAATGGTGCTGCAAAAGCCGCAGGTATCCAGAAAGGTGATGTAATTGTGAAAGTAGACGGCGTAGATACCAAGAGCGGCCCAAGATTACAGGAAATGATTGGTCGTAAACGTCCGGGTGAATCAGCAATGGTTACTGTATCGCGTGATGGTAAATTGAGAGACTTTGAGGTAACATTGCGTAACCGTGATGGCGGCAAGGATTTTCTGAAAAAAGAAGTAGCAGAAAGCAACAGAACATTTGAAAATCTGGGGGTAGAATTGGGCGAGCTTTCAGCAGCAGACAAACAAAAAATAGGTGTGTCTGGTGGTGCAGTTGTAAAAAGAATCTATGATGGTGCTATTGCAGAAGACACCCAAATGCGCGAAGGATTTGTGGTTTTGAAAGTAAATGAGCGCAAAGTTAATTCAATAAACGACTTTAAGGCAGCTATTAAAGAAGCAAAAGAAAATGGCGATGAAGGCGTTATGATTTGTGGCACTTATCAGAGTGCATCACGTACGACTTGTTATGGTGTGAGTATAGAATAGAGGCGCAGAGCATAGCGAAAATGAGAATCCCAGCCAGAGATGGTTGGGATTTTTTTGTGGCTTTATAGTAACATTTACACATTCTGTGGTATGTAAATAATAAATACAATTCGGACATTTGTATACCTCTGCTTTTTCATTATATTCGCATACACTCGGAAGCTATTTGAGATAATCGTATTTTCTCGAATAGCTTCTTAATACCTAAACTCTGAAAAATGAAATCGCGCAGACACTTCATTCAAAAACTATCTGCTTTTACAGGTGCATCTCTTTTGCCCTCGTTAAGAGCGCTTTCGGCTGATAAGCTCCTAACTATCAGCAAGCTAAGCCCCAATAAAACAGCGGAAGAATTAGCCACTGACGAAGATTACTGGTATCAGATTCAGCAGGCTTATACCGTTTCACCGCAAATCATCAACCTCAATAATGGGGGTGTTAGTCCGGCACCTTTGGTGGTGCAGAATGCCGTTGAACGCTATGGTAAGCTTGCCAATGAAGCCCCCAGTTATTTTATGTGGCGTATCCTGGATCAGGGCAGGGAACCGTTGAGAGAGAATCTGGCTAAGTATGCAGGTGTATCACCGGAAGAAATAGCCATTAACCGCAATGCCACCGAAGCGCTGGATACAATCATTTTAGGCTTGCCTTTACAAAGAGGAGATGAAATTGTGATGTCTCGCTATGATTATCCGAATATGTTGCACGCCTACCGCCAAAGAGAGTTAAGAGAGGGGCTGAAAATAAATTATGTAGATCTGGATTTACCTGCTGAAGACAATGATTTAATTGTAAAGAAGTATGTGGAGCAAATGACCTCCAAAACCAAAGTAGTGCATATCACACATATCATTAACTGGAACGGGCAGATTTTACCTGCCAGACGCATAGCAGACGAAGCACATAAAAGAGGAATTGAAGTAGTAATTGACGGGGCACATTCATTCGCCCATCTGGAGTATAAAATCCCTGATTTGGGCGGCGATTACTATGGCACAAGTTTGCATAAATGGCTTTCAGCACCAATAGGCTCTGGCATGTTGTGGATAAAGAAAGAAAAAATCAGTAAAGTATTTCCATTGCTACCAAATGATAAGCCTAATTCTGATAATATCAGAAAATTCGAGAATCTGGGTACAAGATCCTTTATGATTGAGCAGGCTATCGGGCAGGCGCTTAATTTCCAGTTAGCTATTGGCAACGCCCGCAAAGAGGCGCGTTTAAGGTATCTGAAAAACTACTGGGCCAAGGAAGCAGTAAACAATATCCCTAAATTTAAACTGAATACCTCCCTTAAACAGGAGTTTTCAGGAGCATTGGCACATTTTGGTATTGAGGGTTTAGAAGCAGGTAAAATAGAAGGAGAATTATTGGGTAAGTTTAAAATACATACCTCACCTGTGAAATGGGAGAAATTAGATGGGGTAAGAGTAACACCTCATGTATATACTACCCTGAATGATTTGGATAGACTGTTGGATGGTATCAGGCACGTAGCTAAGACCTAAAAAATGAACCCCATCCCCAGCCCTTCCGAGCGGCGTCCGCCCCAACAGTGGGGAAGGGGGCAGAAGTTCCCTCCACATTGTTGGGGCTGGGCTGGGTCTATTATTATCTGGTTACTTCAACTTTCACTACCAATAAAAATTCATCCATCTCAATCTGGCTTGCATCCTGAATATCGTCCTGAGCAATATTCAATGAAAGTGCCTGCACTTCCTGGCAGATATACTCTTTATTGGCTGCTATAGCTTTTACAAGCGTTTCATTATTGTTCTGCAAAGAGATATTGATTTTATCAGTTACCTCAAAACCATTGTCTTTCCTATAGTTCTGGATACGATTCACGAAATCACGGGCGATACCTTCATTGCGTAATTCTTCTGAGATTGTCATATCTAAAGCTACCGTAATGCCCCCTTCGCTCGCTACTAACCAACCCGGTACATCTTCTGTCAATATCTCCACGTCTTCCAGTTTCAGGTAAGCGAAAGCGGATAAAGCAGAATTAGTATACAATTCACCGCTTTTCTCTAATTCTTTCAATTGCCCGGCTGTCATAGAATTGATGAAGTTGCCGACCTCTTTCATATCCTTGCCGTATTTCGGTCCTAAGACTTTGAAATTAGGTTTTACTTTCTTTTTCAGGATACCCGAATCATCATCCAGATACTCAACAGCTTTAATATTTACCTCCGACTTGATGATTTCTTCTACATGACGGATTTTCTCACGGGTGCTTTCAGACAATACCGGAATTAATACTCTTTGTAATGGCTGACGTACCTTGATTTTATGGCCTTTACGTAATGAATGTACCAACGATGATATTCTCTGTGCCAGATCCATCGATTCTTCCAGTTCTGCATCGACCATGCTTACATCATACTCATGCCATTGCGTAAAATGTACCGACTCATGCAAGAAATGCGTTTTCTTCACTTTTGCTTCCTCACGGATACAATCAGTCATGTTACGATACAACCAATCACCATAGAATGGAGCAATAGGCGACATCAACTGAGAAACCACCACCAGACAATGTTGAAGCGTTTCGTAAGCGGCTTGCTTGTTTTCTGTCATTTCGCCTTGCCAGAAACGACGACGGCACAAACGCACATACCAGTTAGAGAGTTGGTCACAAACAAAATCCTGTACCAAACGCCCTGCTTTCGTAGGGTTATAAGTCTCGTATTGCTCGCCTACTTCTTTTACCAGCGTATTTAATTTTGAGAGAATCCAACGGTCCATTTCAGGCAAACAATCGTATGGCACACGGTCAGACTCCGTCATTTTATAATTATCAAGATTGGCATATAATGCAAAGAAATTATACGTATTGGTTAGTGTACCAAAAAACTTACGTTGCACTTCTGTAATACCATCAACATTAAATTTCAGGTTATCCCAGGGCTCAGCGTTGGTAATCATATACCAGCGGGTCGGGTCTGCTCCGTATTGTGACAAGGTCTCAAACGGATTTACTGCATTACCCAAACGCTTCGACATCTTATTACCATTTTTATCCAGTACCAGGCCTGTTGATACTACATTTTTAAAGGCAATAGAATCATATAACATACCCGAAATAGCATGCAAGGTAAAGAACCATCCACGGGTCTGGTCGACACCTTCTGAAATGAAGTCAGCCGGATAACTGTTTTCAAATATTTCTTTATTCTCAAACGGATAATGCCATTGTGCAAAAGGCATAGCGCCTGAATCGAACCAAACGTCTATCAGGTCACTTTCACGTTGCATTACTTTGCCACTTGTCGAAACCAGATATACCTCATCTACAAACGGGCGGTGTAAGTCTTCTTCGTTTTTGGCTAATAATTCAAGGAAATAC
>CALRLN020000127.1:0-11920 GCA_943368675.1 Chitinophaga pinensis
CGGATAACCCACATTGTAGGCGTCTATTGTAATATCAGAGTCTGCCAGGTTACCAGTATCTGTTGCCCAGTCACCGCTGTAAACTCCATAAGACAGCCCCGAACATTTCAGATTCAGATTTATTTTCGAACAACCCTTTTGCAGTTTTATACCTACCCACCCTAATCTTTGTTGAACGATGATGTTTTGCTTTGTGCCTTCAAACGTGAAATCTATTTTGGCATCGTGGCAATTAACTAAAGTAAGAAAGGTTTTAAAATAATCATTCTTTCTTACTTTCCCCTGTGCAGTTCTGGTAGGTAAATAGACGGGCGTATAAGTAAATGTAGTATCGCCTGAGACAGCAATAATATACAGCCCATTGTATGCGGGATCTGTAAAGTCTGTCATGATGATACTACTCTTGTCAGCAAATTTATGTGGAGAATCTGTGGTAATGGTAGCAGTTTTACCATCAAAAGAGGCAGATGCCTTGTTGAAATCAGTAAAATCATCATTAATAATTTTCGCATCCTTGTTCATAAGGATAGAAAAATTGCTTTTGTCCGTAATTGTAGTTTGTACGGCAGCACTTATTTTATAAATCCCGTTCGGAAAAAACACACCTTTCGCCGCTCCTGTATCTATAAGTGTTAAAGCACTTTTTATGGCTATAGAATCATCTGTAAGTTTATCGCCTTTAGCACCAAACCACTTAATATTGGCAGCTCCTTTATACTGATTTTCATAAACAATCAAATCAGTTGTAACCAGTACTGTGCCCGTGTTGTCTTCACTGGCTAGTCCTTTTCCCCTCAGCTTCCAATAAGTGCCTTTTTTCCCGTCATCGGTTAGTATGTAAACCTCTGCTTTTTTATCGTTGGGTCCTAATGACCTTAGTCCGTCAGTGGTAATTTTAGGAATTGGGGTAGCGATTTCTTCCAACTCAGCATATATTTTTTTTATACTAAAATTCATAAATTAAGAGGTTGAAATTAAGCCATTTAACAAATAAATGGCTAACAATCATGACTATTATTCAATAGTATAATCGAAAAAAAGACTAAATTATTTGATTGGATATACGAATTATACACCAATTTTAATTTCGACACAGTCTATCTTTCCATAGTTGGGCATTGCATTAGATGAATAATTTTTTGAGCTATCATATGTTTCTAATTGAGAATCACCAGAATGATATGCTTGACTAAGGCATGGTAGCTGATAATGGTTTAGCTCTTTTTTCAAGACTGTACAAATAAATGTTTCTTTTATCGAAGCTTTGATTTTAATTACCGGATTTAATTTAAGAAATACAGTAAATTAGCCTGATAATTATTCTATTCAAAATGACTCGCTATTAAACAATGAAAAGAACCGAATTTATACAAAAAAGTTTTCAGGGTATACTTGGCCTGAGCCTTTTAGAAATGATTTCTACGCAGGCTATGGCCACAGAGAAGCTGACCGTTCAGCAAATCATTGATATTATCCTTAAAAATTATCAGGGTGAGCCAATCAAAAATACTAATGATACCATCAAGGCCGGAAGTGCTGATTTGGAGGTAAAGGGGATAGTAACCACGATGTTTCCAACGGTTGAAGTCATCAGAAAAGCACATGATATTGGGGCTAATTTTCTGATTGTGCATGAGCCGACTTATTATAACGGGAGTGATAACAAGGCATTGGTGGCAAATAATACACAAGTACAATTGAAAGAAGAACTGTTGCAAAAGTTGAATATGTGTATCTGGCGCTTTCATGATTATGCCCATGCCATGAGGCCAGATTTTGTGAGTTACGGCGTTGCCAGAAGCGTAGACTGGCTCAAATACTATGATATGAGTTCCCCGATATTGAATATCCCTGAAACGTCTCTGAAAAGCCTTATACAGACTTTTAAGAAAGGACTACATATCAATCATTTGCGATACATTGGTAAGGATGATAAGCCGTGTAAAAAAGTCGCTTTATTGCCGGGAGCCTGGGGTGGCTCGAGACAGATGTCTACACTATTACAACACAAACCTGATGTAATTATAGTAGGGGAGGCCGTAGAATGGGAAACCGTAGAGTTTGTGAGAGATTGCCAGAATTTAGGTCATGAAGCTGCTATGATTGTTTTAGGGCATAGTGTCAGTGAAGAGCCGGGCATGTTGTATTTTTCTGAATGGCTCAACAGCAAAATCTCTGGTGTGAAAATTACCCATATTCCTTCAAATGACCCTTTTAAATGGGATTAAAATGCTTAGTGAAAATATAACCCGATAAATAATTATTTTATTATTTTTGCTTAAGAATTATTGAACTTGACTGTAAGAATTACCCGTTGCTGTTTTTATTTAATGAGTCTGATGCTGAAAATGAAAAAATTAACGCTGATATTATTCCAGATTCTGATAAGTCTTACTACCTGGGCGCAAGCAAGGGTAATAAAAGATGAAAAGGGACTAATGGTGACTGAATTTAATTATCGTAGCCAACCTTTGTTACGATATAAGGGGAGTATATTTTTAACAGATTCAGCTGAGGTCGGGAGGTTTTCGGTTTCAGGTGGGGAAAAGTTTGAGAAACCTGTACTTTTCGATATTCTGAGCCAGAGTTTTCTTGCAGATTTCGGGTCAGACATTGTTCGTATACGCAATACTGATTTACAGCTTGGCAACAGGATATTTAAGAATATTGATGGCGCGTATTATGAAACATCTTATGATGGTAAAATAAAAATACTTGTTAAATATAGCTGCACACTAAAAGATTTTCAAAAGGGCTATAAGGACGGAATCCCTTCGCAGATTAATAATGATTTTGCCGGGGAAGTAGTGCGGAAAAAGGATTATTTTCTTTTATTCCCTGATAATAAATTAAGAGCAATTAACATGAGTAAATACTCTGTTAACCTTGCGCTTATGAAAAACTATGGAGGCTTGCTCTATCATTTGCAGCAATGGAAGAAAAACATTGATTGTGAGAAAGACCTCATTGACTTATTAGAATACCTCGATTCTGAAGGGTTTTTATAATATTAGTAGTAATTTATCTTTTAAAAGAAGATTCTCTCACAATCAACTCCACCGGAAACACGATGGTTTGGGGTTCTGTTGTTTTACCTTTAGCTGTATCAAGCATATCTAACAGATGATTGATAATGCTGGACGAGATTTCTTTAACAGGCTGCCTGATAGCTGTAATGCCCGGATTGAGTACATCATATAGAAGGTGGTCATCGAAACTGACTATTCCCATTTGTGCATACTTTCCAGCTAATTTACTGATGGCTTTAAAACCACTATGCGTAAGAAAAGTTGTACTGAAAAATACCGAATCAAGGTCATTATTAGAAATAAGAAACTGGGTGATTTTATAGATAATCTGTTCGTAGTTGAGTTCGTAAGGAAGTTTTAAAATGTTGGTTTTAAGATGTTGAGATTCCATGAAATTACTATAGCCTTCAATCCGTTCTTCCTGGCTAAAAAGGTCCAGTGTGATGAACCCGATATTCCTGAAACCGTTGTCATAAAGATGTTTTGTAGCTTCAAAGGCACCTTGTTTGTTATCAACTACTACATTAAATGTGTTAAGTTCAGGGAAATAACAATTATAGATAACTAACGGTTTGCCTTCTTTGCTAAGTTCATCAATTACATCTTCAATGCCGGAGACAGGAGAAATAATGAATCCATCTACATTGCGGTCATGCAATAGTTTTATAACTGACTTCATCTGAGTCAATTCATTGTTTGAACTGGCAACAATGAGCGTATATCCGGCTTTGACTGCAATTTTTTCGATACCACTGGCTACCTCCGAAAAGAAAGGGTTATTAATATCTCCCACAATCATACCGATGGTTCTGCTTTTTCCGGTACTTAAACTACGGCCCAGGTGATTGGGCTGATAGCCGATTTCTTTAATATATGTTTCAATTTTATGAATAACTTCCTTACTGATTCTTTTTTCCTTTCCCTTACCATTCAGCACAAATGAGAGGGTTGTGACAGAAACTTGTAGTTCATTCGCAACATCATAGATAGATTTCTTCTTTTTCAATGCAGTCGATAGTAGTTTAATCTTTCAAAAATATGAATAATTATTGACTTGCATCAGGATAATGCTGACAAGATGATGCATTAGTGACGTTGCTTCACAAAAAGAGTAAATGAGATAGGCCAGGGCATAAAAAAAAGCCCTCTGAAGGGCTTTTAAGGTTTTTCTCTTTTACCAGCTTAGCATTAAGCCAGTTTGCCTTTCAGTTTCCAGAGCAGGCTTATACCTTCAGATTCGAAATCAAGAAACAGGAAATCGAACGGGTCAATAAACTGGTTGTTTTTCTTTAAGGTATAATGTAGATGCGGGCCTGTTACGGTACCTGTGGCACCTACTTTGCCTATTAGTTGATGTCTCGTAACAGACTGGCCTTTTTTTACAGATATTTTGCTAAGATGTCCGTAAATTGATTCAAAGCCATAGAGATGTCTGATTCTTACATAATTGCCTATGTCGCTTTTAAAGCCTGCTTCCACTACTTCTCCATCGCCCGTGGCATATACTTTTTCGCCTGTGCCACCTTTCAGATCAATTCCCCGGTGAAACTTCGTCACTTTGTGAACGGGATGGTTACGTGAACCATAAAAGGAATTGATGTGAATGTCTTTGTCTAAGGGGTAGCCCGCAGGGATAGTGTGTATGTAGTTTTCTTTGAAGGGATCGCTATAAATATAGCGGAGAATGTCGTTTACTTCAAGCAGGGATGTTAATCCTTTCCAATTGTCTTCTTTTGTTGTTTTTGTTAAATTGTTGACTGCGATGTTTTGAGAAAAACCTGAAATACTTAATCCAAAAATCATTAAAAATCCTAACTTTAATTTCTTCATTCCTGACTTTTTTTGTTAAAAGATTTGCAAAAGTAACCAATTTCTATGAAACGAATAAATTTTATATTTATTGCGACACAGATTAAATTGGACAATTTTAAGATGTAAAGGTTTAACGCACCTTATCTCATTTTATTGTAAAACTATTTCAGGCAGCGATTTATAAGCGGAACATTTTTTATCTTTGGTCTCGGTTTTAATAGAAAAATAACACGATGAATATAGAAATAACTAACTATGAAGGGGTTTTTATTGCAGAATTGATAGCCGATGAGGTAGTGATTAATGATGTGCAGGATGCGTTGGATATAATGGCTAATGCGGCTTATTCGGGTGCCGAAAAACTGATTCTTCATAAAAAAAATATAACAAAAGAATTTTTTGATCTGAAGACAGGATTAGCCGGGGAGATTCTTCAGAAATTTTCAAACTATAATATGCCTCTTGCCATTGTCGGCGATTTCTCCGGGTATACCAGCAAGAGTCTTCGTGATTTTATTTATGAGAGTAACAAAACAGGGAGGGTCAATTTTGTTGATAGCCTTGAAGATGCGAAGGAGAAGTTGGGGAATAGATAAAAACAAAGCCTATACCCCAAAAGATATAGGCTTTAGGAAGAGAGAAGAAGCCAGTCTTACAGCTCTTTAATTTTGATATTTTTAAACCATACTTTGTCGCCATGGTCTTGAAGGGCAATTTTACCTTTCGCAAATTTGGCGAAACCTTCCCAGGTTTTGAATTTGCTGTTGGCTACCATATTATCCCAACCCGGACCTGTCAGGTCAAACTCAACTGTTTGCTTACCGTTTAGCCAGAACGTTCCTTTATTGGCTTTATGGTCGATTCTCATTTTGGCAGTGTTCCACTCGCCAGCAGGTTTTACATAATCAAAACTTGCCGGAGGAATCATATCATATAATGAACCTGCTTTATGATTGCCATTTTTACCTGCTTTGGCATCCGGATGCCCCTGGTCGTCTAATACCTGCATTTCAGGGCCCGTTGAGTATGGACAGCAGAATTTTTTGTCTTCTACTACTCCCCACATCACCCCGCTGTTACCCTTTTCAGCAATTTTCCAGTCAAGCTCTAATTCAAAATTTTCATATTCTTTTTCGGTAACTAAGTCTCCACCACCTTTCGCAGTCAATACCATAGCACCATCTTCTACTTTCCATTTGTCTGATACAGGCTCGGTTTTATTATAAGCATGCCAGCCTGTGAAGTCTTTACCATTAAAAATTGACACCCATTTTCCTTTTTTCTGGGCAAATGTTGTAGTAGCGCAGGTCATAAAAAGAGCCATGAACGCAATACTACCTAATTGAACTTTTTTCATGAAAATATTAAGATTGAGGTTGATTTGAATTCAAAAGTACAGAATAAATCAGATGCAAATCAAGTGAGCGAAATTTATTATTCTTTGAATCAGAAATGATAACGATTACTATTTCTGAAACGTATAAAAGGGGCTGGAAAAGCCCCTTTATACATGTTGTTATAAGCCTTTAAATGCCCAGTGCCTTACGGTTAACTTTTTCATCAGCACCTGTAGCCGCAAAATCATCGAAGGCACGGGTAGCTACCTGAATGATATGGCTTTCGATAAACGGAGCGCCTTCTGCGGCACCTTGCTCAGATGATTTAATGCAACATTCCCACTCCAATACGGCCCAGCTATCGTAGTCATATTGAGACAGTTTACTGAAAATACCAGAAAAGTCTACCTGACCATCACCTAGTGAACGGAAGCGTCCAGCGCGGTTTGCCCAACCAGCATAGCCACTATAAACCCCTTGACGGCCTGATGGATTGAACTCAGCATCTTTTACATGGAATGCCTTGATGCGGTCGTGATATAAATCAATAAAAGCCAGATAATCTAATTGTTGTAATATAAAATGGCTTGGGTCGTAGTTGATACAAGCACGTTTGTGGCCTTTCAGGTAATCAACAAACATTTCGAAGGTAGAACCATCATAGAGGTCTTCTCCGGGGTGAAGCTCATAGCAATAATCAACGCCATGCTCATCATAAACATTCAGAATTGGTTTCCAGCGACGGGCTAACTCTTTGAATGCAGTTTCAATTAAACCTGCAGGGCGTTGTGGCCATGGGTATAAAAATGGCCATGCCAATGCGCCTGAAAAGCCTACATGTGAGGTAAGTCCCAGGTTTTGAGAAGCTTTGGCTGCCCAGATCAATTGTTGCTCTGCCCATTTACGACGTGCTTTTTCGTTGCCATGCACTGAGGCAGGAGCAAAAGCATCATACATGGCATTATAAGCCGGATGCGAAGCGATCAATTGTCCTTGAAGGTGAGTTGATAGTTCAGTAATGGCCAGACCTTTATCAGCTAGTTTGCCTTTTAGCTCGTCGGCGTAGGTTTTTGATTCTGCTGCTTTTTGCAGGTCAATTACACGGCCGTCCCAGGTTGGAAGCTGGATACCTTTATATCCCAGGCCTGCCATATAGTCGGCAATGGTGTCTAATGAATTAAACGGGGCCTCATCGCCCATAAATTGTGCTAAAAATATTGCTGGTCCTTTTATTGTTTTCATAAGTCTGATAACGAATTAGAGAATGGCGAATTAGCGAATAATTGTTTCAGCCATTCTGATAGGTGTTTTTTCTTGATTTTGACAAAATTAACAATACTTCACTACTGTCACTAATTAGATTACTTAGCTTTTCTTGTTTAAAATAATTGAGGTCAATTAACATTTCTAACCAGAAAATAGATTCGTCTATTTCTTCTACGACAATACTTATTTTGGCATAAAATTCATTCTGGCTTCTTGCTCTTCTCACAGCAATTAGTAGCTGATGAAGTGGCAGAACGTACTAATTGCTTACCAACATGTTGAGCGACAAAGTCACTTAACAGTAAAGCTTTATAAACATCAATACATCTGATAGCAAAAGATTTTAATTTCTTTTCGATGTTTTCTGCGAATTGAAATCTTTCTTCTTCTGAATATTTAGATGGATATCTTTGTTTCATGAATACATGGTGATTTAAAATGGAATGCGAATACTTATTTAATTATTCACTAATTCACCATTCACCATTCAGGATTTAAACTTTACCCATTTCGAGTTACTTTTCCCCGATGCAATCACAGTCTCCACAAATTGCATCCCTCTGATACCGTCTTCGATAGTCGGGAAATCCAGTTCAATATCTGTTGGGGTTTCGCCATTTATTCTCTTACGGACTGTTCTGGCGAAGTTACGGTAGATATTGGCAAAGGCTTCTAAATAACCCTCCGGATGCCCTGATGGAAGGCGGATATTGGCTTTGGCTTCAGGGCATAGGTTCCCTACAGAAGGGCGGTAAATATGCTGGAATTCCTGCGATTTATGTACCAGTGTATTAGGTTCTAACTGGCCCCAATGTACACTCCCTAACTCACCATATACTCTGATATTCAGATTGTTTTCGTCTACGTTCGAAATCTGGCTGCAATGCAGAATGCCTTTGTCGCCACTGTCGAAGTGTAAGAGAATGTTGGCATCGTCATCCAGTAAGCGACCTTCTACAAAAGTGCTTACATCTGCACACATTTCGGTAATTTTCAGACCTGTGATATATTCAGCCAGGTTTTCAGCATGGGTACCAATATCACCTACTGCACCCGCAATGCCCGAACGCTTCGGGTCAGTGCGCCATTCAGCTTGTTTGTATCCGCGTTTTTCTTCCAGAAAAGCCAACCAGCCTTGCGGGTATTCGACAACCACTTTACGTATTTTACCCAAAGCACCGCTCTTTACCAGATGACGGGCCTGCTTCACCATCGGATACCCCGTATAATTGTGCGTAAGAGCAAAGGTAAGCCCGGTTTTTTCAATAATATCTTTGAGCTTTCTGGCTTCTGAAAGAGTAAAAGTAACAGGCTTATCGCAAATTACATGAAAGCCGTTTTCCAATGCCATTTTAGCCGGAGCAAAGTGCATGTGATTAGGAGTAACAATAGAAACCGCATCCATTCGGTCTTTGCGACGTTTCTCTTTCTGAATCATTTCTTTGAAATCGCCATAGCAGCGCTCGGGTGACAACATTAAATCTTCGCCCGATGCTTTTGATTTCTCAGCAGTAGAACTAAAGGCTCCACAAATTAACTCGATTTCGCCATCAATGGCTGCAGCCGTTCGGTGGACAGCTCCAATAAACGCACCACGACCGCCACCAACCATTCCCATTCGGATTTTTCGTTGCATATTGTAGACTAAAGGGTTGAAATTATGATTTATCTATTTAATTAAAACCGCCTTTCATAAAACCTGTTGATGAAAAACGGCAGGGTATTAATACTTTAGCCGGAAGAATTCCTTCAGTCCTTTAAAGACACCTGAAACGGACATTTTCAGGACTTTAAAGGAGGCATGGAAAACTTAACTGAATTCGCCAAAAAATGCTTCACAATATCATTAAACGCATGAATTTGCAAATGCAAGGCAAAATTATAACTTTGTGTAAAATAAAAAGGTTTAATCTGATTTTACAATTAAGAATCTCTTTTATTTCTCTAATTATCGACCACTTTTTATAAAAATCTGCCTTAATTGGCATCATTAATACAAGGAATCTTATCAATTTTGTCCGACTTGTGGACAGAAAGCATCTGTTCATCGCATAAATATGCATTTTCTGTTTCATGAATTATTTCATGCTTTTATTATGCGGTTGCCCCCAATTTATTCCAGGTAGATAATTTTATGGATTTAGATTATATGGCATTTTTCAGGAATTTGCACTAAATAGCATGATAATTGTAAAAATTACAATTATAAATATCATTTTCTTTTGAAATAATATAAAAAAAGTTACTTTTACGCTCATAAATTATTAAACCCTAAAAAACCTCTATACACTATGGTTAATGATTCGCGCCTATTTAATGCAAGTTGTTTTGCGCTAATTACTACAGCATTTTCATTCAGTATCCGGGCAGGTATTTTGCCTCAGCTTCAAACAGAATTAAACCTTACAGGTGAAGAAGTAGGATACATTAATTCAATGTGGTTCTATGGTTTTCCTCTTTCAATGATTATCGGAGGGCTTGTGTATCATACTATCGGGCCAAAAATAATCATGCAATTTGCTTTTTTTGCTCATTTCGCGGGTATCATCTTAACAATCTATGGCGGAAGCTACATAGGCCTGTTAATCTCAACTTTCTTAATCGGGTTAGGTAATGGTTGTACAGAAGCTGCGTGTAACCCGATGATTGCTGATACTTATTCAGGAACAAAAATGAACACTATGCTGAATAGATTTCATATGTGGTTTCCGGGAGGAATCGTTATCGGAAGTCTTTTGTCTGAATTTATGACTACGCAAGGCTTTGCTTGGCAAACCCAAATCTGGATAATTCTTATCCCTACTATTGTTTATGCTTTCTTGTTTTACGGCCAGGCTTTCCCTAAACCAAAAGTTGAGGGTGTAACATCAGTTGGCAACAACTTAAAAGCAATGGCTACTCCTTTGTTCATATTCATCTTTATCTGTATGATTATGACAGCCACTACCGAGTTCGGACCACAACAATGGGTAGGATTAATTCTGAAAAGCAGTGGTGCTAAACCTATGTTGATTCTGGCTCTGGTTACCGGATTAATGGCAGTCGCGAGATTCTTCGGAGGAGCTATTATTCATAGATTTGATCAGACAGGTGTTTTGTTAGGCTCAGCGGTTCTGGCTGCCATAGGTGTATACCTTTTCAGTACGCAAACCGGTACTATGGCTTATGTTGCAGCAATCTTCTTTGCGATGGGCGTTGCCTATTTCTGGCCAACTATGATTGGTTTTACTGCTGAGAGAGTACCATTAAGCGGTGCGCTTGGTATGTCAGTTATTGGTGGAATCGGTATGTTATCACAGGCATTTATGAACCCGCAAATCGGTAAATGGCTTGATACAGCCAAAGCCAATCAGGCAAGTAAAGGTCTTGAGGGCGAAGCGCTGGAATTAGCAGCAGGGCAGGAAGTACTCGGAACTTTAACTTTATTCCCGTTGGCTTTAATTGTGTTATTTGTAGGCTTATATTTCTGGCAAAAAGGTAAAAAACCAGTACATGCCTGATTAGTACCTATTATACTTTGTGGAAAAAGCCTTGTTAATTGTTTAGCAAGGCTTTTTTGCTATTTTTGCCAATCATTCAATTTTAATCTTATTAATAGTCAATCGTATTTATTGCCTGATATCTGCGCTCATGCCATTTTATGATGATATTATCAATAAATATCCGGATTCACTACCACAATTATTGATTCGCATGTTAACTATTTCTACACCGGGCAGAATATGCCTTTTTGGCGAACATCAGGATTATCTGGGTCTGCCGGTTATTGCGGCGGCCATTTCCAGAAGAGTACAGATCAAAGGTGAACACCGGAATGATACACGCAGTATTATCCACCTGCCTGATATTGGTTCTGAAATGCAAATGGAGGTCTCCGATAACCGATTGCCCTATCTTGAAAAACGAGACTATTTCAGAAGTGGATACAATGTATTGGTTGATAAGGGCCTTCGGTTTTCCAGAGGCTTGGAATGTACTGTTAATGGCAATATTCCTATCAATTCGGGTACTTCAAGTTCGTCGGCATTATTGGTTACCTGGATTCATTTTTTATCTAAAATGGCCGATAATCCACATCAGTTTACTTCACAGGAATTAGGGGAACTGGCCTTTCAGGCTGAAATAGTGGAATTTAATGAACCGGGTGGTATGATGGACCATCTCTCAACAGCCATTGGTCATGCCGTCTATCTTCAATTTGACCCTGAGGTAATAGCAGAACCTCTGCAACCCAATCTGGGCGCATTTGTGCTGGCTGATTCTCTTGAACCTAAAGATACCATTGGCGTATTAAAGCGTGCTAAGTTTGCCCGTTTAGATCTTATAGAAAAGATACGAACACAGATACCTGCTTTTTCGTTACATACTTTTGCCACTGAAGATAAAGAGCAGACAAAGGCATTTTTAAGTAATGATGAATACGAATTACTTAGCGGAACATTGCGAAACCGGGATATTTTGCGTGAAGCCCTGGAA
>CALRLN020000128.1:0-11898 GCA_943368675.1 Chitinophaga pinensis
CAATCTATCCCTACATAGACTGTTTGCCCTTCAAAACTTTTTGTGTTAATTTGTCTTTGCATGAGCCTCTTTTTTTATTTGTTGATTGGTCTCTACAAATTTAAAAAATTGGCTCGTGCTTTTTCCTAAACAAACATAACACCTCTACGAAATGGAATAATTTTATTTTGTTGCCCATTTAAATTGGGAAATATTCTTTCATAAAAAACGTTCAAACCCAATTATACACCTCTGGGAGACGTATTGCAATCGCGCGGCGAACCGTACGTCTCTACGAAATGGAATAATATTCAATTATAAAATTCATGTTACGAGGCCTTCGCAGTGTATTAATCATATTCTTCATCATTATCGGCTCGATTTTTCTTTGGGAAAAGCTAAAATCTTTCAATCCCCTCTCACTTCAGGGAATCAAGACTTCACATAATGTAGTTCTGAAAGAAATGTCTGCGCTGGGTAAGATAGAACTCGCTAACTTTACTTTCAGAGATGTAGTAGAACAGGAATTAAAATTTAATTATCTGCCAAACCCAAAGGCCGTTCTGATTGTGCAGGGCAATGCCGTAGGCTGTATAGACCTTACTAAAGTGCGGGCTGAAGATGTATCCACTAAAGACGATACCCTGATTGTACACCTGCCAGACCCAGAGCTCTGCCATTATAGCATAGACCACGAGCATTCCAGAATTTATGATACACAATATGCTTTTATGAATGAGCAGGAACTGCTGAATGAGGCCTATAGCCGTGCACAGGACAAGATTAAGCAATCGGCACTTGAGATGGGAATACTGGAACAAACCAAAAAGAATGCCAGCCTGATACTAAAACCGATTCTTGAAAATATATCCGGAAAGAAAGTAGTCTTGCAATTTCAGTTAAAAGCTACCTTAGACAGGCCTAAGTAACTAAACTTTGCCGCCATAAGATAAATCGCCTGCATCGCCCAGGCCAGGTACTATATAAGATTTATTGTTCAGTTCTTCGTCAATATCCCCTATCCATAATCGGCACTGCGGCAAGCGGGCTTTAATGAAGCGTACCCCTCTCCGGCTCGCAATAGCAGATACTATATGTGTTTTGGCCGGAATCCCATACCGAAGCATGGCATGGTAGGCTTTTTCGATAGATTTTCCGGTAGCAAGCATAGGGTCACTGATAATCAATACTTTATCCTGAATATCCGGACTTGTGATGTAATCCATCTCTATCTCAAACGATTCTTTTTCGTCATGCTTGCCACGATACGCACCTATAAAGGCGTTTTCGGCTTTATCAAAATAATTCAACAAACCCTGATGCAAAGGTAACCCCGCCCGAAGAATAGTAACCAGCACCACCTGTTGCGAAACCTGCTGGGTAATCTTTGCGCCTAACTGCGTTTCCACATCACGGTTCTGATAGGTAAGCGTTTTAGATATTTCATAAGCAAAGATTTCTCCCAGACGCTCCATATTCTTTCTGAATCGCATGGCATCTTTCTGAATTTCCCGGCTGCGGAGTTCAGCCAGAAAATGATTGGCAATAGAATAGGTTTCGGTCAGGACAAGCATGGTTTGTTCTTGATACGATTAAAGGCTTAAAATATGTACCATTCTCAGCAAATCGTCATGTATCGGCTTAGGCTTTTTAATTGTATCAATAAAAGGTGTATATACCATTTCATTATTTACTATACCTGCCATTACGTTTTTATTTCCCTTTATTAAACCTTCTACTGCCCCTAATCCTAACCGGCTTGCCAGAATACGGTCGTAGGCCGTCGGGGTTCCACCTCTCTGAATATGCCCTAAAGTTGTAACCCTGATATCTAATTTATCAGCTACCTGAGATTTTATTTTCTCGGCAATATCGGTAGCATGGCCTTCTTCATCGCCCTCTGCCACTACTACAATCGAAGATGATTTTGAACGTGTCCAGCCGTCTTTCAGCGTGCTTACTACTTTTTTCAGTGGTGTATGCGTTTCAGGCACCATTACAATTTCGGCACCTCCACCAATACCCGACTGAATAGCAATATATCCTGAGTCACGACCCATTACTTCAATAAAAAAAACACGGTCGTGCGAATCGGCCGTATCACGTATTTTATCAATTGCCTCCAGAGCTGTATTTACTGCCGTATCAAACCCGATGGTATAATCAGTACCATACAGGTCATTATCAATGGTACCCGGGCAACCTACCGTCGGGAGTTCATATTCATTATAAAAAACTTCTGCACCCGTAAATGTCCCGTTTCCACCTATGGCCACCAGGCCTTCAATACCTGCATTCATCAGATTCTCATAGGCTTTCTTTCTTCCCTCAGGGGTCATGAACTCTTTACTACGTGCTGATTTCAGGATAGTGCCACCTCTTTGTACAATATTACTGACAGACTGTGATGTCATCGGGAATATGTCTCCTGCTATCATTCCACTATATCCTCTCCTGATACCAAATACCTCTAATCCGTGATAGATAGCTCCCCGCACCACCGCTCTTATACAAGCATTCATGCCCGGAGCATCACCACCAGAGGTAAAAACTGCAATTCGTTTCATCTTAATATAGGTCCTTTATTTTGGCTTAGAATTAAATAAAAAAAGTTTAATAAGGCTGTTTTGGTTACCGCAAAAGTAATTAGTTTTATTTACTTCTCCCAAACTTTAATTGTTATTAGTATTTAATGTTTATTTTGCCAAAAGTTATTTTATCAAAACAATATTCTATTATATAACTATTCTGAGAAATATTTGAACAATAACATCTTAAAAATCCGGATTATGTGTTTTGTCAGCAAAAAAAATATTTTTTCAGAAATTAATTCCTAGCACGGCTTTTTCAATCTTTTCTACAAGAAAACCATAAAACACTTACTATCAGCCACTTATAATCTATAATTCAAAAAATGAATTTTTGGCATACTATTTGAAACTGAATAGCTGTAAGCATTACGACCCGATCCCAATCAAAACTAGGTTAGCTATAATTAACTTTTACAAAATGTCAGGAATAAAATTAATTCTAAAGAAACACTATTCTTTTGTAGGGAAGATTATGTTTCTACTCTTGGGTGCTTTCCCTTTAATGGCACAAACCACAGGCTCTGGAAATGTTGGTATCGGCACATCGAAACCTGACAGGTCGGCTTTATTAGACCTTTCTTCAAACACCAAAGGTTTGTTGATTCCACGTATGACCTTGTCACAACGAGGTAACATTGTAAATCCGGCAACGGGTTTAATGATTTTCCAGACAGATTTTCTGGCAGGCTTTTATTATTTCGATGGTAAAGCATGGAAAAGCCTGGCAGCCAACAGTATAGGCAAATCTCTCAGAGAAGATGCCTCTGCAAGTGATGCCACCTGGGGTATTAATGGTAATGCAGGTACTATCTCAGATTTACACTTTATAGGTACTACTGATACGAGTTCTTTAACTTTCAGGGTTAACAATTTCCGTTCAGGTTTTATCGATTATCGTTTTGGCAATACCTACTTCGGTTACAGAGCAGGGTATCGCAGCATGGGATTCAACTCTGTGGCTATCGGTGCTTATGCCTTGCATGAGGTTAATTCAGGGCTCAACAACGTTGCCGTAGGGTATCAATCGTTACCGAATAACCAGACCGGAAGCGATAACGTAGCCCTGGGTACAAGCGCTTTGTTTTATAATGTTATTGGCTCGCAGAATATAGCCATAGGTACGCAGGCGGGACAGAAATCACTGGGTGACGGAAACGTCTTTATAGGAAATAACTCAGGGGTTAACGAAACAGGCAGTAATAAATTATATATAGAAAACGGGAGCCCGAACGGGCCTCTTATATATGGAGATTTTGCAAAAGGCTATGTTGGGATCAATACCAAAACCCCCGAAAGCCCTCTTACTATTGACAGTAAATCAGCAAATATAAGCGGTTTACAGTTTAAACAGCTAACCAGTAATTCGGTAGCAGGAAGACCAAACCAGAAAGTGCTTTCAGTTGACGAAAAAGGCCAGGTAATATTGGTACGGGATTCTATCGGCTTAGGCTCGTCAATACCTGTGAGCCCATCAAGCTACTGGACAGCCAAGGGCAATGCCATTGAAAACAGCAACGCCGGAGACGTAGTAGTAAGCAATATCCGCTTCAAAAATCTGCGTTCAACCTCACCCGCAGGTAAATCTAATCTGAAAGTTTTAACGGTGGATGAAAACGGCCTGCTTGTTCTGGTGAAAGACTCAGTAGGGACTTCTAAAACGCAAACCGCAGTTGTGAGTGGTTTCTGGGAAGAAAATAATAATGTTCTGACCAACGTCAACACCAGTGGAAAGGTAGTATTGAAAGGTGGCGTACAATTACAGAATCTGACAGCTTTTGAAAGAGCCTATACCCCTTATGGAAAGGTTTTAACAGTCGATGATTTCGGGAATCTGCTTCTTGTAAGAGACTCTGTAGGAGTAGGTGGCGGGGGTCCTTCTTCATGGAATATCAGCGGTAATAATATTTCAAATAATAATTCAGGAACCGTACAGATTAACGGAGGTCTGAAACTACCGCAAATTACCAGCGAAACCCCTACCAGCACCACCAGCCAGAAATTCTTATCTGTTGATAATCAGGGCAATGTAATTTTGGCTAATAGCCCGACTACCGGAGGCAGTGGAGACACCAACTGGGCACTTGATGGCAATATAATCAGTAATAATAACGCAGGTATAGTAAACATTAATAATGGTTTAAATGCCCGGAATGGTATTAAAATAGAAACAGGCAGGCTTACACTATCGCAATTGACTTCTAATTCGGCCACTTCAAAATCAAACGGCAAAGTGCTTTCTGTTGATAATGCCGGAAATCTGATATTGGTAAGAGACTCAATAGCAGTAGTGAATAATACTGGTGGCGTACCGGTAATACCATCAACAGAGCCCTCATCGTGGGCCGTTAATGACAACAATATTACCAATAAAAACACAGGTAATGTGTATATCAATAACGGACTGGTATTGTCGAAACTAAGCAGTGATGCACCAACCTCTGTTACCACACAAAAAGTACTCTCGGTTGATGCCAACGGACAGGTGATACTGGTGAATACTCCGACTCCTGTGAGCGGTGGAGGTATAGGAAACTCTTTATGGAAAAATAATGACAATGGCATCGGAATCGTCAATAACAATTCCGGAGGTATCTACATCAACAGCAACGAAGATAACAAGAGTGGCTTGCAATTTACACGATTAAAATCTTCATCGCCTGCTGGTGGTGCATATGGCAAAGTATTATCGGTTGATGATAACGGAAACGTGATTCTGGTAGCCGATGGCGGAAGCAACGTATCCAATTCATGGAATACCATTGATGGCCGTCTGCACAATGCCAATAACGGCAAAGTAGTAATTGGCACGGGTATCAACTCTTATCCTGACGGCTTCAGTCTGTTTGTCAAAGGTGGAATCCTGACAGAAAGAGTAAGAGTAGCTTTGGCTAACTCAGACCGCTGGGCTGACTACGTGTTCGCACCTGATTACAAACTAATGCCTTTGCGTGATGTTGAGAAGTTCATCAGATCTAATAAACATTTGCCAAACGTTCCTTCAGCAGAAGAAATGGCTAACAGAGGACTGGATGTAGCCGAAACAAGTGCCAAACTAATGGAGAAAATAGAAGAGTTGACACTCTATCTGATACAAGCCAATAAAAAAATTGAGGAGTTGGATAAGAAAGTTAAAAATCTTGAAAAAACACAAAAATAGACAATTCTTTATTGAGTGAAAAATCCGGCAGTGTTTTCCTAATTTTACATGTATTTAGTGTTTACAAGTTCACTTATCGGGTAGTTAATAGGTATTTTCTATCCGATAAGATTCAAAAACAGCAATTTTTGCCGCAGTTTTTAAATAAAAAATTAACAATTTAAATAAAAAACTGGCATAGTAATTGTAAAGTAATTATCAAAATAATGCAATATCAATAGTTTCATAATATTGATTTTTATGGGTTAGGGTTTATTGTTAAACGCCATGATACTAGATTATCGTGGCGTTTTTACATTTACAATTATTGTATATCTTTACGGGGTTTAATTGTGAATGATGAATATTACGATGATTAAATTATTAGCTACATCTGATTTGATTTTTATCGCCTGCCATAAAGACTGATCAGTAACACAATTATTCACCATTGGCCAATAAAAGAATCACTCAATCACCCAATACATCCATGTCAAATATCAGCCTGATTATAGAAGAACGTCCGCATGATATTGGTAACTTTACGGTGGGTCGTCTGCTGCCATTCAGAGGCAAAAGAATGGTAGGGCCTTTTATATTTCTTGATCATATGGGGCCTGCATGCATGAGCGACCATCAGAATATTGACATTCCACCACACCCACATATAGGGCTTTCTACTTTAACTTATCTTTTTGAAGGAAGTATTATGCACCGTGATAGCCTGGGCATAGAAATTAAGATAAAACCAGGTCAGGTAAACTGGATGACAGCAGGAAAAGGAATTGTTCATTCTGAACGCACACCTGAATACCTGCGTACATCAGATAAAATGCTGCATGGTTTGCAAATCTGGGTAGCCATGCCTAAAGATTTAGAAAATTCTGAGCCATCTTTTTATCACGCTTCAGAAGACGATATACCAGCCTGGCAAAATGATGGAATATCTTATAAACTCATAGCAGGTACTGCCTTTGGGCATGAATCTCCTGTGCCGGTATATAGCAAATTGTTTTTGCTCGAACTCAAAAGCGCAGAAGAGAAGAACATAAAAATCGGACATGAACTATTTGGTGAAGTAGCTATTTATATTCTGGAAGGCAGCATTGAAAACGAGGGCATCAGCTACGAGCCTAAACGCATATTAGTAGCCAGGCAGAATGAACTTTGTGAATTTACTTTGAAAGAAAACAGCACCATCTATATTTTTGGCGGAGAGCCATTCCCGGAAGAACGTTTCATCTATTGGAATTTCGTTGCCTCAAGCCGCGAAGCCATCGAAGAAGCCAAACTCAAGTGGAAGAAACAGGCGTTTCCGAAGATACCGGGAGAAACCGAATTTGTACCCTTACCCAATTAATAATTAATGAACAACTTAAAATTATCAACCGCTCAGTTTGAAAATAAAAGTGGAGATAAAGCCTATAACCTTTCTGTTATTGACAAACTGGCCGGAAAAGCGGCCCTGGAAGGGTCGCAGGTAATTGCGTTTCATGAGTGCTCCATTACCGGATACACCTTTGCGCGCACGCTTTCAAAAGAACAAATGCTCGAAGTAGCAGAGGAGATTCCGGCCGGAGAAAGCATTCAGCAATTAATTGGAATTGCCAAAAAGCATAACATCGTGGTCTTAGCAGGACTCTTTGAAAAAGATAAAGAAGATAAACTATATAAAGCTTATGTATGTGTAGATAAAAATGGTCTGGTGGCTAAATACCGGAAACTACACCCTTTTATTAATCCACATCTGACACCCGGTAACGAATACTGCATATTTGAAATTCATGGCTGGAAATGTGGTATTCTGATTTGCTACGACAATAACGTAATCGAAAACGTGAGGGCCACGAACTTGTTAGGTGCCGATATTATTTTCATGCCGCATGTAACCATGTGTACCCCTTCCACCCGACCGGGTGCAGGTTTTGTTGACCCGAAACTCTGGGAGAACAAAGAGGCTGACCCTACCTCGCTCCGTCTGGAATTTGACGGGATGAAAGGCAAAGGATGGTTGATGAAATGGCTCCCTGCAAGGGCGTATGATAACGCCATTTATGCCATTTTCTCAAATCCGATTGGTATGGACGACGACCAGCTGAAAAACGGATGCTCAATGATTTTAGACCCTTTTGGCGATATAATAGCAGAATGCAGAACCTTTGGCGATGAGTTTGTAACAGCAACTCTTACTCCCGAAAAACTGACACAAGCAGGTGGCTACAGGTATAAGAAAGCCCGGAGACCTGATTTGTATCGCGATATTATAGGACAAGAACATATGCCTGAACAAAAAGTAGTCTGGTTAAACAACGATAAATAAATATCCTAATGCGTGATTCAGCTTCACAAATCAAGTATATTAATAATAAAGGAGTAGTGTATGTTTCTGCCCCTTCAAACCTGGGTTTGAAACGTATGGCTTATTCAGACGCAGATGGACCGGGTGTCAGAAAAATGCCTGCTGTTTTTGAGCAGTTTTCTTTCACAGAAAGGTTAAATATTGCCCACTCATACACTATTATTCCTCCACCTTATACAGGAGAGCTTGACCCGGATACAGGAATCAGAAATTTACCTGAATTGGTTAGTTATAGCAGACAATATGCAGGAGTAATCAAGGCAATAGTTTCTAAAAATCAATTTCCAATAGTCATCGGAGGCGATTGCAGCATATTGATTGGTAGTATGCTGGCTCTTAAGCAATCAGGTAATTATGGGCTGGTGCATATTGATGGGCATACGGATTATGCCATTGCTAAAATCAGTTCCTCTACGGGTGGTGCGGCAGGTATGAATCTCGCTATCGTGACAGGTATAGGTGATGATATAATTACCAATATAGACGGTTTGAAACCATACGTTGCAGAAATCAACACAGCACAATTTGCCAATAGATGCTATGATAAAACATTTAATGGCAACTTCTACAGTTCCGGTATTTTTAGTGCAGATTTACCAATGCTTCGTAAAAAAGGAATAGTAAAAACAGCTAATGAATACCTGGCCCAGCTGCAAAAGAATAAAGTAGACGGTGTTTGGCTTCATGTGGATGCCGATGTGCTGGACGATAAATTAATGCTCGCCGTCGATTCGCCGCAAAATGATGGACTCTCTTATGATGAACTGAAAACCCTTATACAAACCTTTATCAGGTCAGGTCTTGTAACGGGCTTTCAGTTAACCATTTACGACCCTGACCTCGATTCTGACAAAACTATTGGCAAAAGACTGGTTGATGAATTAGTAAATTTGTTTCAAGAAATTTAAGCCTCTAACATTGATATAAACTCAGTTTCAGAAATCATTTTCACATTCAGTTTTTTGGCTTTCTCAATCTTTGACGAACCCGGTTTATCACCAACTATCAGGTAATCTAATTTGCCGGATACTCCACTCACTACCTTTCCTCCATTGGCTTCAATCTTTATTTCTAAAGCCTCACGCTCAAAGTTTTCGAATGTACCTGTATAGAGAAAGGTCTTACCAGTCAGTAAATCTCCTTCTATTTCTTTTACTTCGTTTTGTGCGGTCAGTTGTAAGCCTGCCTGGCGTAGTCGCTCAATAAATTGGTGATTCTCTTCGTTCTGAAAATACTCTAATACGCTTAAAGCTATTTTATCGCCGATTTCAGGTGCTGTTCGGAGTTCTTCGTAAGAGGCGTTTTTTATTGCATCAATATTTTTGAAAAATGCCGCCAGTTTTTCAGCAACAGTAGCCCCGACATACCGTATACCAATCGCAAAAAGTACTTGTTTAAAAGGCATCAGCTTCGATTTTTCGATACCATCCAGAATATTCTGCACGGTTTTCTCTTTAAAGCCGATTCTCTTAACCTTCCCTGTTTCTCCATCCTCAATCACTTTTTCCAAACCAAACAACTGCTCGTATTTCAGGTCGTACAAATCTGCGGGGTCGTTCACCAAACCTTTCTCATAGAGTAGTTCTATTTTACCTTCACCAAGGCTATCAATATCCATCGCTTTCCGATGTATAAAATGCTCTATTCTCCCTTTAATCTGTGGTGGACAACCCTTTTCATTAGGGCAATAATGATTGGCCTCCCCTTCTTTTCTGTATAATTCAGCACCGCATTCTGGGCAGTGAGTCGGATACTCTATTTTCTGTGTATCAAACATGCCTCTTCTCTGAAGGTCAACCCCTGTTATTTTCGGGATAATCTCTCCTCCTTTTTCCACAAAAACCGTATCTCCTATTCTCAAATCCAGACGTTCTATTTCGTTGGCATTATGCAAAGAAGCACGTTTTACAGTCGTGCCTGACAAATGAACACCTTTGTTATTCAATTTTTCATTGTCTAGCTCTGCCACAGGCGTAATAGCACCTGTACGACCTACCTGATAGATTACACCTCTCAGAATAGCAGGCTTCGACTCCGCCTTGTATTTATACGCAATGGCCCATCTCGGACTCTTGGCCGTAAAGCCTAATTCTTCTCTTTGCGCAAAAGAGTTGAGTTTTACCACTATACCATCCGTAGCTAAAGGCAACGAATGGCGCTTAGTTTCCCATTCTTTAATATAATCCATAATCTCAGCCATATTGGCACATTTACGCCAGGTTTGAGATACATTAAAGCCCAGTTTCTTCAATGCTATCAGACTCTCCTCATGAGTGGCAAAAATTTCTCTGTCGGCTAAAAACTGATAAACATAGGCGTCCAGCCCTCTGCGCGCCACTTCTTTAGAATCCTGTAGTTTGAATGTACCGGAGGCTGCATTCCGTGGATTAGCATAGCTTTCTTCACCTGCTTCTTCTGCCTCCCTGTTCATCTTTTCAAAAGAGGTAAATGGCAAAAAACCTTCACCACGCACTTCAAAAATGTCAGGAAGTGTAATACCCTCTTTATTATTTACCTTTAAAGGGAGTGTTCTCAATGTTTTTACATTTGTGGTAATATCATCTCCTCTTACTCCATCACCCCTTGTTACGCCCCTTACAAAAATTCCGTTTTCAAAAGTCATCGATAACGAAATACCATCAAATTTCTGCTCGCATATATATTCATAGCTTTCACCATTAAGTCCTTTTCTTACGCGCTCGTCAAAATCTATCAACTCCTGCTCGCTATAAGTATTAGCCAGTGATAGCATCGGATAACGATGAGCTACGCTTGCAAAATTCTTGGTGATTCCCCCCCCCACTCTATGAGTAGGCGAATCCGGTTGTTTAAAATCAGGATATTCAGCTTCAAGGCTTTCTAATTCTTTCAGTAGCAAGTCAAATTCCTGATCTGAAATCTCCGAAACACTATCAATATAATAGCGCTCATTGTAATAATTCAGTTTTTCGGTTAGTTCAATAATTCTATCGGCCGGATTCATTATGTACGCAGGTAAATGGTAAAAATAAGGTTTGTATTATATTTCAAATTTAGGAGAAATATTAACAAAAATGCCTACCGACGGCAGGCATTTTATCAATTAAACTATTTTTTGTAATGGCATTACACACTCATAATATCTCTTTCTTTGTCTGCCATCAGTTGCTCTGCTTTCTGAATATAGCTGTCAGTCAGTTTCTGAACTCTTTCTTCGGCTTTTTTCACTTCGTCTTCAGAGCCACCATCTTTCTGAATTTTCTTTAATTCTTCATTCGCTTCCTGACGCACCTTACGGATATTTACACGTGCTACCTCAATTTCTGCTTTTACTTTTTTCACCAGATCACGACGACGCTCCTCCGTTAACGGCGGGATATTCAAACGAATAATTTCACCATCATTAGCAGGTGATAAACCAAGATTAGAATTAATAATGGCTCTTTCTACATCATTGATTAGTTTTCTTTCAAAAGGCTTGATAGAAATCGTACGGGCATCCGGTGTGCTTACTGATGAAACCTGATTTAATGGAGTCGGAATACCGTAATATTCAACCATAATTCCGTCGAGCATCGTAGTACTGGCTCTTCCTGCTCTGATTTTTGAAAGTTCAATTTGGGTATGTTTCAAAGCACGATCCATCGTGTCTTTTGACATATCAATTACAAGATCTATTTCTTCCATTGGTTTTATTTAAAATTGAGTGATTATCTGAGCTTTGCCACAGCAAAGTTCAAGATATTTATCAATGATTACTATTCACATACCAAAGTGCCGATATCCTCCCCTGTTACTACTTTCATCAGGTTTCCGGCCTGGTTCATATCAAAAACCACAATCGGCATTTTATT
>CALRLN020000129.1:0-11551 GCA_943368675.1 Chitinophaga pinensis
AGTCCGGTCTGCATCAAGAATTCCAGTAATTTCGTGAGCATATATTCTCCCGATTCGGGTTTGCCTTTATTGCTTTCGGTTGATTCTGCGGCAAATAAACTTACAACAATGCCAACTATATCCGGGAGCACATTGGTCTGGTACAGAAATAATCAGCCATTGGCAGTCCAGAACACGGCTTCCATTAATTATCTGCCGGATGGCACCTATCAGGTAAAAGAACTTTTTCAGAACATAACCAAGGAGTCGAATGAGTTGGTTTTTAGTAATGGTATAATAGTAGAGATTAAAAAGGAGACTTATAACCAGTTAGGAGACCCTTGCAGACCCGGGCCTTATCTTAAATGCATCTTTGCAACAACTGGTCCGGTTAGATACCAGTGGTTTTTTAATGGTAATCCTGTAAAAGATTCCACTAATAGTCATTTTAATCCGGTAACAACAGGTGTGTATCAGGTAAGTGTATACCTGCCGGATAAAAATGTAACTTATGTATCGGGCAGATACCAATTGGTACCTGCTGATTTTCCGAAATCATTACCGATTACAAAAATAGATGATGTATGTAGCGGGAATGCCTTATTGAAAGTGAGCGATGCCTTTATGCAGAAATACCAGTTCAGGAGTATTGTCTGGCGATTAGACGGTCAGGAAATCCCTAATGAGACTAATCCGTATTATAAGGCAACCCAAAGCGGTTACTATACATTTTCGGTTAAATATCTCATCGACTCCAGACCGGAAGAATGTAATTATAATTCGTTTATTGAGTTTACCAGAAAGCCTGGTACGGATATGAACCTGGGTTATGCTTATGCTGGCTCAGGCTGTGTGGTAGATTTGTTCAAAATATTTGTAGAGTATAACAAGAACTACACTTATTCCTGGACGAGAAATGATGCTTTACTCAAAAACGAGCAAAGTAATGAACTGTTCATCAAAGATAAAGGCATTTACAAAGCTATTGTTAACAAAGGTGATGGGTGTGTTAATGAGACCAATGCTGTTACGCTGAAGGGATGTACACCTGAGAATTCAAATCAGTTTCTTATGCTTAATCCGCCTGTGATTACGGCTGACAAAACAACGG
This sequence comes from Chitinophaga pinensis, assembly GCA_943368675.1. Lineage (GTDB taxonomy): Bacteria > Bacteroidota > Bacteroidia > Cytophagales > Spirosomataceae > Emticicia. The sequence goes on from CALRLN020000129.1 coordinate 1,091, forward strand.
TATTTGTAAATGAGCAAAGTTTTATCAGAACCAATGGCTGTACTGACGTTAATTTTCAATGGTTTAAAGATGACGAAGCCATTGCAGGCGCCAATCAGGCTGTTTTTGAAATCAAGCAAAGTGGCACTTATCGGCTTCAGATTGATAAGTTCGGTTGCACGGCGGTTTCGGAGCCTGTAAAAATAATTGTTGAAAATATTCTTTCTTCCGGGCCTGAAACAGATTTACAGATAAAGGTTTATCCGAACCCGTTCACTGAATCAATTTCTATCGAATTGCCTGCCTGGTTAAATAAGGCAGTAGACCTTACCCTAACTGATATTAGCGGAAAACAAATTAAAAACTGGAAAATTGAACACAGAAAAAACCTGAGTCTGGCTGAAATTCCGGAAGGAGTATATCTTCTCAGTTTTGAGGTGAATAATCAGCGATTTGTGAAAAAGATTATTAAAAAGAGATAACAATCAATCTGCTGATTGAAACATTATTTATGTGCTTATACAAATAGCCCATTGATATTTGTTATTTTTGCAACCGGTTTTACAGCTACATTTAATCTATTTTCTCCGTATTCTATTAATCATGAGTGATATTTCTATTATTATTCTGACATTTAACGAATCTGTACACATCAAAAGATTATTGTCGAAAATTGCCGGGTTACAGGCTCCGATTTTTGTGGTTGACTCAGGTAGTACAGACGACACAGTGGCAATTGCTGAAGAATACGGAGCTACTGTAAAAACCAATGCTTTTGAGAATCACCCCAAGCAATGGGACTTTGCCTTGAAAAACTGCCCGATAACTACACCCTGGATTATAGGTCTGGATGCTGATCAGTATCCTTCTGAAGAATTATATAATAAACTCAAATCTTTTTCAGATACGAGTATTCCGGCTGACATAAACGCTATCTACTTTAACAGACATAATTATTTTCAGGGTGAAAGACTGAAATATGGGGGATATAAAAACTTTTATATGCTCAAGATGTTTCGTCGTGGCAAGGGCTGGTCTGATTTGAACGAAAACATGGACCATCGCTTTGTGGTAGAAGGCAAATCTATTATCTGGAAAGATGAGATACTGATAGAAGACAACCTGAAGGAACATGACCTTGATTTCTGGTTAATTAAGCAAATCCGGTATAGCAACCTGACTGCCCAGGAGGAATTTCAGCGTAAAAGAGGATTAAGAGGACAGACCCTTAAACCCAATCTGTTTGGAAGCCCGGATGAAAGAAAAGCTGTATTCAAGAAAATCTGGTGGAATCTGCCATTATTTGTGAGACCTATGATATACTTTTTCTATAGGTTTATCATCAGGTTAGGTTTTTTAGAAACGAGGTCAGGCCGGACATTCCATTTTCTGCAAGGATTCTGGTTTCGTTTTTTAGTCGATGCCAAGATCGATGAATTGGAGAAAAAAGAGAGAAACAAATAGGGCTTCTTTATTCATCAAGTGCCGGCTTTATGACATTGCTTGTCGAGATTTGGCTGAGAAAATATACCAGATAAATGCAAAGCCCCAGATAGGCTAGTTGTAAAAAATATTCCACGGCATTCAAGAGCGTAAAACCGCTGAAAGAATCATAGTATTTTCCTCCCAGATAATACCATAATGAGGGCTGAACTGCGCCAATAATATTTAGCAATATCATTACTACCCATTGTTTGGTTCTGAAAGAATCGCCAAAGATATAGATAATCGGTAGCAGGATTGTATACAAATAATTCGGCAACGAATTTTTATGTACAATGATCGTGATTATGTTGGTGAATATAAAAGCAAATAATAAGAGACGGGTTTCGCTATAAGCTTTTATGTTTTTCAGATAATAAGAGGTTATAGCAAGAATGATAAACAAACCGCCCCAGTTAAGTAGCTTACTCTGGGCTTTTACTCCTCCAATGAGTGGGCTTACAATACTCACCAGATTGGGAGCAAAGGGTAAATCGCCTAATTGGAGTGGCGCCAGAATTTTTTCTCCGACCAGGTATAGCATAATTGCAATCGAGGGGATACCGATTATAAGTAGACCTGAAAGTATTTTAATCCGTTGTTTCGAGAAAACGAGCAATAAGACTATCGGAATAATAAGCAGGATTTTTGTACATAATACTCCAAGTCCCAAGATCAAACCAATATGCAGAGCGTTACGTGTTTTCTTGAAACACCACATAGCCAATGCAATAAACAACCAAAGAAATATATCTTCTTGTCCACCGAATATAAGAAAGATAAACGGCGCAGGTAAAGCCAGATAAATAACTATAAAAAAGACATCATTTTTGTGACCGGATAGTGTTTTTGTGAGATAGATAGCTATCAATTCATAAATCATCATCAAAAAGATAATAGATTCAGGAGAATCGACAATCGCTAAGGTAATGGCATTCAGATAGGGGAATAACGGAGAATAGGGCTGCCAGAAATCACGGTATACCATGAGGCCATCCAAGGCTTGCCTGGCGGTATCATAAAAAAATATGACATCAGATTTTACTGCAAAATTCAGAATACTATAAACAATACAAAAGGGTATCAGGCGTAGAGCTATCCAGGCACCGATAATAGTTAACTGACTGTTTTTACGGAAGAAATAATTGATTTGTTCTTTTTTGATAAGCAAAATGATTGTAAGAATGCTTAAAAAAACAGAGATAGCTAGTTTCCCTAAAACTACAGACATCGATAAATGAATTTTATTTGGTTTATTTTTCCTGAATTATTACCTGAAAAATCTAATTTATTTCAAACCCAAAAAAACAACGGATAGAGATATAACGCAAAGGTACGATTGAAATATTGATTTTACCAGTCTCCGGGGGAAAGAGGCAAGGGAAATGATACAACAATCTAAATTCGTATTTAAAAGGAATTATTTTCATAATATCCGCTAATTTTTTAAATTCATTCCAACCTTTTTAAATGATTAACTGTCAAGGCTTATAATTAACCAGAAAGATGCTTCGGAAATTATATATACTTATATTATTGGTGATTGTTAACTCTTGTGATGTTGCAAAGTTAGATTCAGTAGGGCCTGATATTCCTGATGAAAACCCGACTAATACTTTCTACACATTACAGGAAAATAATCTTACCATAGACCCCACTGCGTTTGTTCGACTGAAAGAGGTTACTTCTCTTATGATTAGCCAACAGCCTAAACACGGTGAAGCGAAATTTATAGAAAACGGATTTGTTTTCTATCGCTCTACCGACAAGCTGGCTACATCTGATGCTTTCTCTGTTGAAGGTAAGACCTCAAACGGAGGAAGCATCATAGAAGAAGTGAAAATCAATTTTGTGAGTAACCCGTCAGATTTGCCCTGCTATGCAGGAGCCCTGGGCGATAAAGCTAAAGCCGAACCCGGAAATGGAGTTGAGATTAATGTATTGCTTAATGATAAAACCTGTAGTTCGATTACCGAGAACTCATTAGCCATTGAAATTCCACCCCGACATGGAAAAACAGAAATTGTTAATAAGAAGGTAATTTATACACCAGACAATGATTATCTGGGAGATGATATTTTCTTTTATAGAGTCGGAATTAACACCAGAAAGAACCCGGTAGCCTCAGTTAATCTCAAAATTGCCGAATCAATAGAGTGTACCAGTGGTATTATAGACGATATTATTAATATATTGAGTTATACACCCAATACAGAACTGTCGTTAGATGTATTACAGAACGACAAGCTTTGCTCTTTGTATAAAGATGCTGAGTTGCGGATTCTGACGAATCCGACTGTAGGAACGCTTCGGATTGATAAGACAGGGGCTCGCCCTATGATTATGTATAAATTAACAGAAGCCTACAAAGGCGAACAGAATTTTGAGTATGCTTTATATCGCTCAGAAAAGCTTTTTCTGAAAGCGAAAGTAAAAGTGAATTTTAATTAATTTTTACTGTAGTATACCAAGACATACAACTATTCACAAAATCAAATTTATTATTAGCCCCGATTTTTACCAGCTTTTGTGCAATCAAAAAGTGACCTTGAACTCCTAGAGGGGTGCTTAAGAAGAGATTCTAAAGCACAGGCGGCTCTTTACCATCAGTATAAGGGACGCTTTTTTGGCATTTGCCGAAGGTACGCACAGAGTAAAGAAGATGCTGAAGACATCTTTCAGGACGCTTTCGTAAAAATATTCCTAAATCTAAAAGAACTGCGTAGTGCAGACCAATTGAGTGCCTGGATTCGCCGGGTGGTAGTAAATGTATGCATTGACTACTACCACAAGCGTGTCAATTTTGTAGATATAAGCGAGATACCTGAAGCAATGCCGACTGATTGGCAGGGAGAATCAGTGATTACACAGATGAGTAATCAGGAGCTATTGAGTGCGGTAAACGAATTACCAGATGGCGCCCGAATGGTATTTAACCTGTATGTGATTGATGGTTATAGCCATCAGGAAATAGGGGAGATGTTGCGTATTTCAGAAGGTACTTCTAAATCTCAACTCTTTTTTGCGAAGAAAGTACTTAAAAAAAAATTACAAACAATTGGAGTAACCATTGATTAGCCAATAAAAGATGGAAAATTTTGATGAGCATATAGAAAACGAATACCGGAGGCGTTTCGATAATTTTGAAGAAATACCGGAGGATATACTATGGAAAAATATTCAGACCCGTATTAAGCCAGAGAAAGAGCGTCCGTTGGTAATATGGTGGAACACTATGCGCGGCCCGGCTGGTATAGCAGCAAGTATTTTGATAGGTCTGTTAATAGGAGCATATTTTTTGACAAAACCTGATAATGTGTTGCAAGTAAGTGAATTTACTAAGAAACCGGATACGAGTACATCGCAACCCCAAAGGCCGGACGTAAGCCAAAAAAATAACCCTGCTGAATCCAGGATTGAATCAGATAAAGTAGCAAGTAATGCCAGAAGTAATGAGCCAAGTCAATTGGTCTCAACAAATGCGAAAAGTGGCAGGACAGCCAATCAGGCTATTTCGCCTGCCCCTGAATCAGGCAATCAGTCATTATCTGTAGCAGTTGAAGAGAATACCGAACCTATAGCTCACATACCTGTTGAGAAAAAAGGAGTAAATCAAGAGGAAAACACAAGAGCCGTTGCTGCGAATACTCCCAAAACGGAACCCATAACAGATAAACCGGTAATAGCAGAGACAAAACAAAGTGAGGAAACTGATGGGACACTAGTTAATAATAATGTTTCGGAGAAAGTAAAAGAAGGCGCAAAAACCCTGCTAGGGGACAAATCGGATGAAACGAAACTGGCTATTAATTCTATGCCAGATTCTGTTGCCATAGCCAGTGAAGAGTCAGTTATTAAAGATACTTTATTTCAGAGTATTAATGCACTGAACGGAAAAACTACTTATCAGCTGGCAGTTACAGAAAAGAAATTAACGGCACCGGAAATCCCTGCTACAGAAATACAGACAATAGAATCAGAAGAGAAACACAGGCTGGTATTTATACCGCCAACAGAGATATTTGCTAATGTGACTTCTACTTTGAGTTATTATATGTTTGCACCCAATAAAGGCGACCATATATTAGTAGAGAATTTTAGCAGTAGCTCGCAACGTCTGGGTTTTGCTGCTCAGTTAGGTTTTGTCTATCCGATTGCCAAAAAGATGGATTTGCGCACGGGGCTTAGTTATTTTTCCGGTAAATCAAGGATCAGTTATGGTGTGACGGACAACTCGCAAAAAAGTGTAACTGTTTTAAATGACAATTCGATTCAGATTAATCCGGGGAATGCTACTAAAAATGAGAACAGAAACTGGCAGTATTTTGAACTGCAAAGCGATGTATTGTATGAAGTAAAGAAAATGCAGGCATTATCGTTGGGCATGAAAGCCGGTGTGCAGACCTCTGCCATCAATAAGCCTTTATTACAGGCCAGAGTAGGATATAGAGTAAGCAAGGCTATAGCCCAGCATTGGGCATTATGGCTGGAGCCAACGGTATCAGTATCCTTGTCTTCTCACCATTCTTTTGAGAATCTGTTCATGTATCGCACCACCGGATTAGGCCTGAATATGGGGGTTAGTTTATTGAGGTAATATGCCATTATTCAAGCCCGGTTACATTCGGGGCAAAAACTATTACTTCTATCGGATCCGAATATGATATTCTTATTGCTAAATTCAATAAATCTACAAGTAGTTTTGTCTGGGTGCAGACAGTATGTGGCACAGAAAAAGACAAATGGACTGGTGTTGATATTAACGGTAATGTATACACTACTGGTAATTATATAGGCTCTGCATCGTTTGGTAAAATTGCTAAAACTTCCCCGTGAGATTCTGATATTTTTGTTATTCGACTTGATAAATGATTTCTTATTCGAACCAAATTTAAGAAAAGCAAAAAATGCTTCAGTATTTAATACTGAAGCATTTTTTGCTTTTATACTTCCTAAGAAAGATATGTTACAGTATCAGGAGGATAGGCAATTTCTCAATTTTATTGTTCTTCTTCCTCTTCTCCATTTTGTGCCTCTTCACCTCCATCTTCGCCTTCCTCTTCCCCGGCTTCCTCCTCATATTCTTCTTCTTCGCTTTCCTCCTCCTCTTCTTCATATTCTTCTTCTTCCTCGCCTTCTTCCTCCTCTTCTTCTTCATATTCTTCCTCTTCCTCGCCTTCCTCCTCCTCCTCTTCTTCATATTCTTCCTCTTCCTCGCCTTCTTCCTCCTCCTCCTCTTCATATTCTTCTTCCTCGCCTTCTTCCTCCTCGCCTTCCTCTTCTTCATCGTCCTCTTCCTCTTCCTCCTCATCATATATACCGCTGCCTTCGTATTCTATTTCTTCATACTCTTCCGGGCCTTCTTCTTCATACTCAATTACCTCAATGGTTTCAAATACATCGAAATCTTCATAATCGTCTTCTGAGTAAACAATAAATTTGTTATGATCATACCCTTTACCATTATCTATCACAGATTTTTTATCATCCTTCCAGGTGTCTTCAAAATCAGGAATAGGGGCGGTTCTGGCAATCATCCAGCTATCGCCCATGTTCAATTTAGAGTTTATCACATAATCGTATGGCATATAGAAATAACCTTTGTCGCCCCACTGTTCTCCCCACGAATTACGGACAATAAACATCTGGTCAACTTCTGAATAGCCAACGCATAGCATGGCATGGAGCCCATGTGACTGGCGGGAAGCCTCATCAGGAGAGGGCATCGGGACTATGCCTTTATTCTGGCTACAAGTATCAAATCCTTTGAAAAGTGCAATACCAAAGATAATAGGGTATCCCTCAGCCAGGCATTGTTTCCAGGCTTTTAAATCCGTAGGAACATATTTTGACTCCTGAACTTTAAAATTAGCTGCCTCTTCGTAGGTTGAAGTATGTGGTTTATCATTTACTTTATTTGTATCATAAGGCCAGATATCTTCAGTGCAGGCGCCTAATTTATGTAAACTATCGATGGCATACTGAATATGGCTTCCACTATCTTTAATCTGGCTACTTGCTCTTAGTCTGGCATTATAATAAACAAATAACCTGCTTACTTCAAAGGCTCTGTTTTTCAGGTGTTTTTTTGCCAGATATTCATAAGCTCCGGCGGTAGCATTGGCTGTGCAACTGCTTAAGTGTTTTTGGTTTTCGACCTTTGTCATAAAAGGACGAAGATCAACTTTTTGTGGGAGTTCACTCTTTTTTAGTTTTGAAGAGGGTTTGTAGTTTTCTGCATTCGGGCTTGCAGCCATATAGGAATACCCTTTCAAGGCACTCACGGTGCCATCTTTTTGCTTAAATTCCATACTCATAAACGTAGGGTTAGGTTAAATTTACTCAATACATATAAAACTTCGGGAAGATATGGAGAATAATTTATTCGGGAAAAGTTTTTTGCTTAAGTAGATAAATTTTAATTTGAAAGGTCAGACTCATTAACAGTGATTGAGGTAGTTTATTTTCTCCCGGACAAACCGGTAAGTTTTTAATATTCTAAAGTATTATGAATTATTACTTAAGCTTACGTTTAAATTTAAGCGTGTAATAAGTATTTAATTTTAATTTATGAAACTAATGAAGCCACCACTATTAGTAATCAATAAAATTTCAAGATTAATATATAACCCGCTATTAATTCAGTATGATTTATATCATGTTATGATTTAATGGTAGAATACGACTTTGAAGGGTGTTATATGAAAGAATTTGGCATTTATTTAAACTTTTTGAGGCATTATCGGTTATTTTAATGATAAGCCACCAACTCTGTAAATGAATACAAACCCACTTTTATTAATTGACTATAAGAATAGTAATGTGGTATCGGTTTGAGCGCCATAGCAAATGATTGAGTATATTTTAAATGGATACTGAAAATGTAAATATTTTTTACGAAGAATAATTAGCAGAGTTTCAGAAGTATTATACACCAGAATGTAACTGAGAAATCTGATACCAATGCTCTGAGATTATCGGCAAAAGCTGCTGAAGTGTAGATTTAACCGGTCAACCTCCAGTTTATTCTGAATCAGTTATGAAATACAAAGATTAAATTTTACCTTAGACTAACTATTATTTATATTACAAGATTAAGAATGGATGATTTGAAATTAGCAGAAAAGAGGAGAATTGAAGCTGTCCATCAATTTCTGCAAATAGATTTTAATAAAAATTCTGAGTACCAGGATATAGTCGATCTCGCTGCTGAACTTTGTGAAAAACCTGTTGCATTATTAACTATATTGGATGAAAATGTAAACTGGCTTAAAGTACGCTCGGGAGTAAGTATGGAAGTAATGCCGAGAGAAACTTCCTTCTGCCAGTATGTTATTCAATCAGATTCTGTGTTGATTGTAAATGATACAACAAAAGATAGAAGGTTTGATGGTAATCCTTTAGTTTATTCAGATCCTAAAGTCCGGTTTTATGCTGGCGCGCCACTTATAATTAGCAGTGGTCTAAGATTGGGTACTCTCTGTTTATTTGATCTGCGGCCTAATTCAATTACACCATTACAGCAAAAAACTTTAAATATTTTATCAAGGCAAATTACCTACCTGATGGAGCTTGAGATTAGCCATAAGCTACTCAAATTACAAGTTGAAGAAGTAGAAGAAAGGAATAAATCCCTGTATAAAATTGCTCAGATTCAATCGCATGAAATCCGCCATCCATTAACAACAATTATGGGATTGGTAAATCTTATTAAATACAATTATCAGGAAGTGGATGCCGAATGGATACAAATGATAGAAGAGGCAACCAACACCCTGGATAATAAGATTTCATCTATTGTGAATGAGACTCTTGCCGATAAAGATATCCGCATAACAAGGTTTAACAATATGCTGGAAGAAATTGAGGATTATGCCATTATTCTTCTGGATAAAGTGGGTAATATAGAGAATTGGAATAAAGGGGCAGAAAAAATTAAAGGCTATAAAGCTATTGAGATTATTGGTAAAAACTTTGCCATTTTTTATACTGATGAAGACCTGAAAAATAAACGCCCACAGACTTTAATTAATCAGGCCATACAGAATGGATTTGCCAAAGATGAAGGTTGGAGGGTAAGAAAAGACGGGTCCAGATTCTGGAGTAGTGTTCTTATTACAGCAATTCATGATGATAAAAGAGAAGTAATTGGATTTACTAAAGTAACAAGAGACCTGACTGAAAAGAAAATGGCTGAAGACGCCAGAAATGAGTATATTTCACAACTTGAAAATCAACTAAGAGATAGGGGTGGGAATCAATAAGAGAATAACTAACTGATAACTGGAAACAATTTGTTTAGTAAAAAGGTAAAAAAGTTAAACAATATTCATACTTGGCAGTTTAAATGAATAACTAAACTTATATCGTCTAAACTGTCATTTTATATGAATCCATCCAAGTTTTCTAAAGAAATTAGCTGCATTTTATTAATAGATGATGATAAAATCAATAATATACTTCACTCCAGACTACTTAAAATTTGTGGCATACAATGCCCAGTTGAAATAGTTACTTCCGGAGCAGATGCCCTTGATTTTCTTACCTGTAAAGGTCATTATGCAAATAATAAGAATTCTCCCCAACCTGGTATTATTCTGCTTGATATTAATATGCCTCTGATGAACGGATGGGAGTTCTTAGATGAATTTAAGAAGCTTGACGAAGATCAGAAGTCGAAAATTTTTCTGGTGATGCTTAGTTCATCTATTGACCCTATTGATAAACAGCGTGCAGATGAAAATAAAGATATAAAAATGTTTTTAAACAAGCCTTTAACAAAGGAGAATCTGTTAAAGGTTGTTGACAATTATAGCCTATATATCGGGTGTAAACAGTAATGATTTAGCAGAAACACTGAGTTGATAAATAGATTAAGTTCGTGCTCTTTTATTTTCTGAGTATCAGATAACTATCCGGCAGGGTGCTTTTTCTTTTTTGTAAGACCTGAGGCATATCAGTCCTTAATAAAACCCGTGGTTTTCTTCGTTGCACCCTCAG
>CALRLN020000130.1:0-11539 GCA_943368675.1 Chitinophaga pinensis
TGGTCACCTATCGCCCTCGTATTGTACCAAAACAAGAGCAGATAGAAAAGGCCGCTGAACTAATCAACAAAGCCAAAAGGCCCTATATTCTGTTCGGACATGGAGTATTAATTGCCGACGCCATGCAGGAGTTGCTGGAGTTTGTAGAAAAAACAGATATTCCTTGTGCAAGTACATTGCTAGGGCTTTCTGCTATGCCTATCGACCACCCGAATTATATGGGCTGGTTGGGTATGCATGGTATGTATGCACCAAACGTAATGACAGACCAGTGCGATGTATTAATTGCTATTGGTATGCGTTTCGATGATCGTGTAACAGGTGATTCTACGAAATTTGCCAAACAGGCACGTATCATACATATAGAAATTGACCCTTCTGAAATCGAAAAAATAAAGAAGACAGAAGCCCCCGTTGTAGGCGATGCCAAAGAGGCTTTAAAAATGCTGATGCCATTGGTAAATAAAGGAGACTTTAGCGGATGGAAAAACGAGTTCAGAAAATTAGATGCCCGCGAACACGAGAAAGTAACGCTTCGTGATTTAAAAGGCGAGGGAAAAATAAAGATGGCCGAAGTTGTAGCCATGCTCTCTGATAAAACTAACGGAGAAGCCTGTATTGTAGTTGATGTAGGTCAGCACCAGATGGTAACAGCCCGTTATTATCAGTTCCGTAAACCTCACTCATATATTGCTTCGGGTGGATTAGGTACTATGGGATTTGCCATTCCGGCCTCTTTCGGAGCCAAAATGGGGGCGCCTGACCGTGAAGTAGTAGGTATTATTGGTGATGGCTGTTTTCAGATGACCATTCAGGAACTGGGCACTATTGCCCAAAGTGGCCTGGCCGTGAAATTGATAATCCTCAATAACAATTATCTGGGTATGGTTCGTCAATGGCAGCAATTATTCTTCGATAACCGCTATTCATTCGTTGAATTACAAAACCCGGACTTTATTACAATTGCCAAAGGTTTTGGTATAGAAGGACATACCTGCAATGAACGTGAAAGCCTGAGTGATTCGCTTGATAAATTACTGGCTTCTAAAAAAGCCTATTTGCTGGAAGTAATAGTAGAAAAAGAGGAAAACGTATTCCCGATGGTTCCGGCAGGAACAAGCGTATCGGAGATACGATTGGAATAATGGTGAATGACAAATGGTGAATTAGTGAATACTACTAAATGCACCATTCATCCTATTCGCTAATTCGCTATTCACTAATTCACGATTATCATTCTCATGACAACATACACCATTTGCGTATTTACCGAAAATAGCATCGGATTACTCAACAAAATCACAATAATTTTTACCAGACGAAGAATCAACATTGAGTCTTTGACTGTCTCAGAGACTGAAAGGAAAGGCATCTCTCGTTTTACCATAGTTATCAAACATGATAAAAGAGAAGAAGTAGAAAAGCTCGTTCGCCAGATCCGGAAAGTGGTTGAAGTACTGGCAGTTTTCGGGTATCTCAACGAAGACATCGTTTATAACGAAATTGCCCTTTTCAAAATCTCAACCCCCATTGATGGAAAGGTAATAGATGTCGAAAACATCAATAAAGTATATAAAGCCTGGGTAGTTTATTGGGGACTCGACTACGTAGTTATTGAGAAAACAGGTACAGAAAGAGAGATTTTCGATTTTTTCAAATACATCAAACCACATGGTATCATAGAGTTTGTACGCTCAGGAAGAGTAGCCGTTGGGAAAACACCTCAAGGCCTGATAGAGTATTTACCTGAGGAAATTACTGAGTGGGAGTATTATTTATAGTAGAATCATTTTTTTTGCATAACACAAAACAAAACAATAAAATGGCAAAGTTAAATTTTGGCGGTGTTGAAGAAGAAGTAGTAACCCGCGAAGAGTACCCTCTCGAAAAAGCAAGAGAGTTTTTGAAAAAACAAACCATCGCTGTGATTGGCTACGGCGTGCAAGGTCCTGGTCAGGCTATGAATATGCGTGACAACGGATTCAACGTAATTGTTGGACAACGTCCCGGCAAAACCTACGACAAAGCAGTAGCTGATGGTTGGGTACCGGGCAAAACACTTTTCAACATTGAAGATGCATTGAAAAAAGGTACGATTATCTGTTTCCTTTTGTCTGATGCAGCACAAATCGCTTTGTGGCCAACTGTTAAAAAATATCTTAAAAAAGGCAAAACTTTATATTTCTCACATGGTTTTGGTATTACTTACAGCAAAAAGACCGGTATCAAACCTCCTAAGAGTGTTGATGTAGTATTGGTTGCTCCTAAAGGTTCAGGTACATCTCTTCGCCGTCTGTTTGTAGAAGGTAAAGGTCTGAACTCAAGCTTTGCTGTGTATCAGGATGCATCAGGCCATGCCCGTGAAACAGCTATTGCCATGGGTATTGGTGTAGGTTCAGGATATTTGTTTGAAACTGATTTCTACCGTGAAGTAACTTCAGACCTTACAGGTGAAAGAGGTACTTTGATGGGTGCTATCCAGGGTATTTTCGCTGCTCAATACGAAGTATTGCGTGAAAATGGTCACTCACCATCTGAGGCTTTCAACGAAACAGTAGAAGAATTAACACAATCATTGATGCCATTGGTAGCAGAAAACGGAATGGACTGGATGTATGCCAACTGTTCTACTACTGCACAACGTGGTGCGCTTGACTGGTGGAAACCTTTCCATGACGCAACAAAACCAGTTTTCAAGAAATTGTATCAAAGCGTAAAATCACAAAAAGAGGCTGCTCAATCTATTGAGCGTAACTCTCAACCTGATTACCGCGAGAAACTGGAAGTAGAATTAGCAGAATTACGCGACTCAGAAATGTGGAAAGCAGGTGCTACTGTACGCAGCCTGAGACCTGAAAGAAACTAATTCTGGTATATATAGAATCAACAATATTGAATGAGTAGGTATTTTTTACCTACTCATTTTATTTTTTATTACATTTGGCAAAAATTCCATTGGTTAGTTGCCGTTACTTTATGGCATAGCCAAAATTAAATAACAGGTTAAAAACATATTTAACCAATGACCAGCATCAACAAAACAGTGCCAGAAAAACCATTGATATTTCCGGATATAGACAATATGTATGTCGCAGCCGAAAGGCTTGAAGACATTGCTACACATACACCTCTCATGCACAATCTTAATCTCTCAGAGCGTTACGGGGCAGACATTTATCTCAAACGTGAAGATCTACAGGTAGTGCGTTCTTACAAAATCAGGGGGGCTTACAACAAAATGGCAAGCCTCTCAAAAGAGCAGTTAGATAAAGGAGTGGTATGTGCCAGCGCAGGTAACCATGCCCAGGGGCTTGCTTATGCCTGTAAAAAAATGGGGGTAAACGGCACCATTTTTATGCCTACTACTACCCCGGCTCAAAAGATAAAGCAGGTGGGCATGTTCGGAAAAGAATTTGTGAAGATTGAACTGGTAGGTGATACCTACGACGACGCCTATTTTGCTGCCAAGAAATTCTGCGAACAGCAGGATGCTACATTTATTCATCCGTTTGATGATTTACAGGTTATTGAAGGACAGGGAACTGTAGGGCTTGAAATCTTTAAAGACTCAAACTTCAAAATAGATTATCTCATTTTTGCCATTGGTGGGGGAGGTCTGGCCTCAGGCGTATCTACTGTTTTCAAACAACTATCGCCTAAAACCAAGTTAGTAGCTGTGGAACCTCTCGGCTCTCCAACTATGAAGAAGTCTTTAGAAGCAGGTGAGGTAGTAACGCTGGAAGAAATCAACAAGTTTGTAGATGGTGCCGCAGTAAAGCGTGCCGGAGATTTAACCTTTGAGGTTTGCAAACAAAACCTCAACCACGAAATCATCCTGATTCCTGAAGGGAAAGTATGCTCTACCATTCTTGAATTATATAATGAAGAAGCCATTGTGGCTGAACCTGCGGGGGCATTGTCGGTTTCTGCTTTAGATTTTCTCAAAGACGAAATCAAAGGCAAAAACGTGGTTTGTATCATAGGAGGCGGCAATAATGATATTACCCGTACAGAAGAAATCAAAGAACGCTCATTATTATATGAAGGGCTGAAACACTACTTTATCATACGCTTTCCGCAACGTGCAGGCGCTTTTAAAGAGTTCCTGAATGATGTATTGGGCCCTACAGACGACATTGTACTTTTTGAATACAACAAAAAAACATCCCGTGAACGCGGACCTGCTCTGGTTGGAATAGAGCTGAAGCAAAAAGCCGACTATCAACCGCTGATTCAGCGCATGGAAGACCATAATATCCAATTTGAATACATCAACAAAAAACCCGATTTATTTGAGTTTTTGATTTAGAAACTCTTTAAACAGGTCATAATTTAGGAAGGAACACGATTCCGTCTTACCTTTGTAATTCAAGAAGCCCTTATTATTTGAATGTATTGGATATTTCTGCTCCTTTTTCTTTTCTTCATCTGGCAAATCCATAGGAACGCAAGCTACATTTCTGAAAGCCTGAGCGATTACGGCCTAAAATTGTTTCTTGGTCTGGTTTCATGTATTATTCCAACAGGTTTTCTGTTATCTGTATTCAATCAGATTAACCAACCTGTCTGGTGGGGTGTTTCTGTCAATCTGATTGCTGTTCTGTTCTATGTTATTTTCAGGTCACTTGCCAATAACCATCATTTCAGATTGCACACCGGATTACTGGGGCTTAAAAATAAATGGATCGCTAACTGGCACAATCAAACTACCTTAAACAAACTATCATTGGGTATTCTCCTGACAGGAGTATCTATTACAGCCTTAATAAACCTTATTATTTCGTTTGTTACTTTCCCGAACGAATGGGATAGTATGACAGGGCATCTGGTAAAATGCGCTTATTATCTACAAAATGGTAATATGAAGCGCCTGCAAGGCACTACCTGGACTATTGATTTTTATCCGAACTCTCTGCCAACTCTGCAAATGTTCTTTTATCATGTGCTGGGCGAAAAGGGTTTCAAAATTATCCATTATCTTTCTTATTGGATTTTCGCTTTGTCTGCTTATGGTATTGCCTATAAAATCTCAAAAAGCTTTACCGCTTCACTCTTTGTTGGGCTTATCACACTTTTGCTTCCTACTGCTCTAGTGCAGGCCACAACAACCGAGACCGATATAGTTTTAAGTGCATACTTAGGGATTCTCTCTTATTCGTTATTTTCATTCAAGCAAAAACCAACACCCTTGAATATTATTCTGATAGCCTTAATTGCAGGCGTCTGGATAGGCCACAAGGTTACCTTCTTATTAATTGCTCCGGCCGCTTTTACCGTTGCTATTTATACGGTTTTACTAAAAAAGGAGTTTTATAAAAACATCAATCTCTTTTTAATCAGTTTTATGATTAGTGTGGCCGTATATGTCCTACCCACTGGCTATATTGCAAATATTAAAGAAGTAGGCAAATTCAGTTTAGGAAGCCTTTCGGCACCACCTATGGTGATGAAATGGCATGGCGTTGAAGACTATACAGGCAAAGAAAAACTTCAGAATATTGCATTTAATATCAGCAGGTATTCTTCTGACTTCCTGAATCTTGATGGTATTCGTAGTACTCAATCAGGCAAAAAAATTAATGATGCGTTCCGTTTTATACCAGATAAGATCTTTGGTAGTATGCCTGTTGAGGGCAATAAATTTACGGTAGTTTCTTACTTCTCTTTCGATCACCCACTGCGCTTCTATGTCGAAAGACCCTACTGGGGCATAATCAGCTTTGGTATGGTACTGCCTATTACTTTACTGCTTTTTTATAGAGGTATCAGAAACAACCGGTTGATCAGTTCTACCGAAAAGAGTATGCTTGTATTGGTAGCTGCTGCCTTACTGCATTTTTTATCCTTAAGTTATTCTGCTCCTTACGACCCTATCAAAGCGAGATATTTTTTGAATATGGCTGTCTGGTGTATGCCATTACTGGTATTGTTTTACTCTTTGGCAGAAAAGCAAAAAATCTGGTCATACTGGCAAGTAATTTGTTGCCTGATAGTAAGTATTTCAGCAGTTTGTACTATCTTATTTACCCGTATCCATCCGGTATCTGGTCAGAAGAATATTTTCAATATGTCACGCATGGAACAATTGACTCTTGCCCGTCCTGACATTTATGAGGCCTATAAGAAATTCGACGAACTCGTGCCCGAAAACGCTACTGTAGCTTTAGGAACGCAGCAAGAGCATGAAGATTTTGAGTATCCGCTTTGGGGTGCAGGTTTTAAACGAAAACTTATTCCTATTCACCCATTCCGTAGCAGAGTAAAACCCATTCCTCCTGAGGCTGAATATCTATTCTATTCAAAAGGTGTACTCCCCTATCAGGAAGGTGACATTGCACTAGGGAGAGGTGATGAACACAAAGATACTCCAGTAGAAGAAAGTGCATTTTTTCTACGGAAACTGAATCCACAAACGATAAATAACAAATAAGCTATGACTATCGGAATCATGCAACCATACATTTTTCCCTATATTGGTTACTTTCAGTTAATCAATAGCGTTGATAAGTTCATAATTTATGATGATGTGGCTTATATTAACAAAGGTTGGATTAATCGAAATAATATTCTTATAAATGGAAAGGCTTCCATGTTTACGCTTCCGCTGATTAATGCCAGTCAGAACCGACTGATAAAGGAGATTGAAATAGATAATCCGGAAGCATGGAGTAAGAAATTTTTCAAAACCATTGAGCAATCGTATAAAAAGGCTCCTTTTTATCAGGAAACATTGGCGATTCTTACGCAGGTTTTTCAGTCAGACCCGGCCAATGTAGCAGAACTTTGCACAACAAGCCTTAAAATTACCTGTCAGTATTTAGGTATCAAAACAGAAATTGTGGATAGTTCTGTTATTTATAACAACCAGCACCTGAAAGCACAGGAGCGTATTTTAGATATTTGCATACAGGAAAAAGCCGACCATTATATTAATCCAATCGGTGGAATGGCAATCTACGATAAACAACTTTTTGCCGATAATAAAATCTTACTTAATTTTATCAAATCGAAACCTGTTCAGTACAAGCAATTCAGCAATGAGTTCGTGCCCTGGCTTTCGATGATTGACCTGTTAATGTTTTGCTCTGTCGAAGCAATTCATGAGTACTTAAAAGAATTTGAGTTGGTTTAAACTAAAATCCAAATGGCAAAAGTAGTAGTTTTCGGTACCGAATTAGTGGCAGAATTAGCCCATTATTACCTTACGCATGACTCAGAGCATGAGATTGTAGCATTCACAAAAAACAGAGCATATATAAAAGAGGGTGAAACGTCATTCTGCGGCATACAGTTGGTAGCCTTTGAAGATGTGCCCGAACTTTTCCCTCCTACAGAATACAAATTCTTTGCCCCATTAAGCGAACGCAAAATGAACCAGATACGGGCAAAGGTGTATGGTGAAATAAAGGAGTTGGGCTATGATTGTATCTCTTATATCAGTTCAAAAGCAACGGTTTTGACCGACCAGATTGGGGAAAACTGTTTTATTCTGGAAGATAATACTATTCAACCTTTCGTAAAAATCGGCAATAATGTAGTGCTTTGGAGTGGAAACCATATCGGGCATCATGGAGAAATCAAAGACCATGTATACTTTACTTCCCACGTAGTGTTGTCAGGGCGTTGTGTGGTAGGTGAATATTCTTTCTTTGGTGTTAATGCCACTATTCGCGACGGTTGTACCTTAGGTGAAGGCACATTAATTGCTATGGGAGCCAACCTTACCAAAGCCAAAACAGAACCCTGGAGTATCTGGAAAGGCAATCCGGCAGTGAAATCTGAGGTTTCGAGTAAGGATATTAATTTGTAAACATACTTTGAGAAAGAGAGGGTTACCTCTCTTTTTTATTAGCATATATCCGGTCAGTCCACTTCCATTATTTAAAACCGTAAGATAAACTAAACCTCAGATTATCCTTTTTTCCTATGGTTTTTTCAGCAAAAATCTTGAACTTTGACGCTTTAACATAGATTATATCACATAATGACTCATTTTTTTGACCAACTTATTTGCCCGAAAACCAGAACAAAATTGGTTCTGTCGGCCGATGGCAAAACACTTCATAATACCTCTCAGGAAGAACCCATCTCTTATGACATAAATAACATTGTAGATTTAGTTTATCCGAAAGAACTTTTCGAGCAGGATCGTAAAGAACAGGTAGCCTATAATGATGCTCACGCACGGTACGACCGTGGGGTTTCTTGGGTATTTGAGTCTTTACATGCCAACGAGGCTGCTACACGCAAGACCATGATTGGTATGTTGAAGCTAAAACCGGGTATGAAGGTATTAGAAGTTGGGGCTGGTACAGGAAAAGATTCAGCGTATATTATTGACAAAGTTACTCCGGGTGGCCACGCTGTTCTATCTGATTTATCACCAGCTATGTTGGGCCATGCGAAAGAGAAATTTGCAGACAAGAAAGATGTGCAGATAGATTATTTTATTGGCAATGGTGCTTATTTACCATTTGAAGATAATTATTTCGATGCTGTTTTCCATTTTGGGGGCATTAATACGTTTTCAGAAAGAGCCAAAGCATTTGAGGAATTCAACCGGGTGGTAAAAGTCGGCGGCAGAGTAGTGGTAGGTGATGAAAGCGTAGGTGCCTGGCTGAGAGACCAGAAAACCTATCAGATATTGATGGATGCCAATCCGATGTTTGCCGATCAGGTACCCTTACAGGACTTACCTAAGAATGTGAAAGATGTAAAATTGCAATGGATTTTCGGTAATGGGTATTATGTACTGGAGTTCAAGAAAACTAAAAAAGCGCCGACGGTAAATGTGAATCTTCAGATACCGGGGAAAGATTTTAAGGACAATTGGAGAATACGTGCCGAACGCAACCGTAAGGCGAGCAAATAACTGCCCCCCCGCCCCTAAAGGGGAGCTAAAACAAAATACATTCAGGCTATGAAGGAGAATATGTTTTATGGAGCGGGGAGTATTATTTTTAAAAGAGCAGCTGAATTGAGGACGAATCCTACTCCAATGGAGGAACATTTATGGCATTTTCTTTCTAAAAGCAAATTAGGCTTGCGTTTTAAAAGGCAGCATCCAATTGGCAATTATATAGCAGATTTTTATTGTCACTCAATCAAACTGGTTATTGAAATTGATGGCAGTATCCACAATAGCACTGAGCAACAAATTATAGATAAAGAAAAAGACGAATTCTATCAATCAGTTGGAATTAGGGTTATAAGAATCACAAACAAAACTTTAAATAACTCTACTGAAGAAGTACTAAATAGTATCAAAAGAATGATAAACGACAATAATAGCTCCCCTTCAGGGGCGGGGGGGCGTTGGCAAAAGAAAGGAGTAATTTATAAACCTGAGGGAACGTTAGCACATAGTCGCTCTCATGCACAGGTGCCTTATGCTTATAAACATAAAGATTTTTTAAGAGTATATTTTTCATCAAGAGACGATCACGGACAGTCGCGTCCTACTTTTATTGATGTTGATTATGACGACCCGACAAAAATCCTCTATATCCATGATACCTTCGTATTAGATTTAGGCGGGCCGGGTGAGTATGATGAAACAGGGGCTATGCCTTCCTGGTTTGTACCTCAATCAAATGGTGATATCTGGTTGTATTATACAGGCTGGAATCGCACGCATAATTCTTATAGACTATCGATGGGGTTATCTGTAAGTACTGACGGAGGAATTACTTTCAAGAAAATGTTCCGCGGGCCTATCATGGACAGGTCTATTCATAACCCTATCTGGGCAGCACAGCCATCTGTGATGTATGTGAACGGACGCTGGATGATGTGGTATATTTCAGGCCAGAAATGCGAATACATACATGGCTACCCCGAGCCCTACTATGATTGCCGTGTGGCAGTATCAGAAGATGGCATCAAGTGGGAACCAACAGGAGATGTGGCACTTCCGTTTGATGATTTCTTACACGCAGTGGGTCGTCCGAGTGTATTTTTTGAAGATGGCATTTTCAAAATGTATTATTCTTACCGCCACACCAGAGATTACCGTACCGACCGTAACCAGAGCTATCGTTTAGGCTATGCTGAATCAAAAGACGGGTTCAAATGGGAGCGTAAGGATGGGCTGGTGGGTATTCATAAATCAGATAATCCGAATGATTTTGATTATGAGATGATAGATTACGCCTATTGCTATGAACATAATGACAAAAAATACCTGTTATATAATGGAAACGGTTTCGGAAGAGCCGGATTCGGTTTTGCCGTAAAAGAAAAATAATTGGCCTTTACTGACGAATATCATTTTAGCGTACGTCACAGCACTTAATTTTGCCCTATTATTTAATACTTGAATGATTATATGTTATGGGAACACTGAAAGAACAATTCAATGAAAACGGGTATGTAATTCTGAAAAACTTCTTTAATAAAGAAGAAATCAATCAGATATATACAGAGGCGCGTAAACTTTTTGCTTTGCAAATTGAGAGAGTATTGGGCAAGACCGTAGATATTGACAACAAAGACGAATTTGAGCAAGCCATGTTTGATTTGTTCGAAGCCGATTTCAACACCTTTGTTAACACAGGTAAGCAAGCACAACACCTTATATCGTTGCACCGTTTAGGTACAGAGCCTAAGTTAATTAACTTATTAAAGTCTTTGGGGTATGACTTCCCTATGATTGGTGTTCGCCCTGCCATGCAGTTCAATAGCCGCTATCTATCAAAAGGTGGTAGCCACTGGAAATTAGGGGCACATCAGGACTGGCGCACAGGTCAGGGGTCTTTAGACAGCATCGTCATGTGGTTTCCGATGGTAGATTGCGGTGAAGCCCTCGGCTCCTTACAGATTTTACCTGCCAGCCATAAAGATGGATTGCTGAAAGCCGATACCTCAGGCTATTTAGGAAGTATTCAGGAAGAGCTACCCGAAGATGCCTATGTACAAACATCGTTTGAAGTAGGCGATTTGTTGGTATTCTCAGCGTTTCTGGTACACCGTTCCGGCGAAAACGTTACAAAAAATATCCGTTGGTCTGTGCAACTTCGCTATAATAATATGGCAGAGCCGACTTTTCAGGAGAGAGGCTTCCCGATGCCTTATATTTATAAGCCGGAAGCTGATCTGGTTACACCAGATTTCCCACAGAAACAACAGTTGGAAACTGTTTTTTCTTAATAGACAAGCTGTTGAAGTTGTAAACCATAAATATTAAGTGTCTTAATAAATCAACAGCCAGAATAAGAATATACTTAAAAAATCGTTCTTTTTACAGGAGCGATTTTTTTGTTGCAGAGGCTTAAGCAGACTATTAAATTTTACAAAAAAAATGCGTAACTTTTGAGGGAATTATCAGATAATTCATACATTTGTTTTACAATCGTGCTTTAATAATAAACTTATAAACCTCTTCGGAATGGCAACTAATACTTTTCGCCACCGTTCTGCGCCTGCTGTACCCAAGGCTCAGGCTCCACGTAAAGCCGGACCTTTTGACCGCATCAATATCTGGCTTACTAATCGGTTACATTTAGGTGATACGCTTCCTACCGAAACGCTCAAACGCATT